>MNIJ01000217.1 GCA_001919715.1 Acidobacteria bacterium 13_1_20CM_58_21 | reverse complement strand
AACGCGTATGGCTTGAGGCTGGCCGGCGGTTTGCACGGTACGCAAAGCGGCGACGAAGAGCCGCCCAACAAGGGCCGAGGCGTTTGCTTGCTGATTTCATCATTGGATCGCATGCCTTGGCGCAGGCAGATCGTCTCATGACACTCGATCCGAAACGATACAAACAAGACTTTCCTGAGTTGAAACTCATACGGTCCGGCTTGTAATTCGTAGACTCGCTCTGCCTCTGGTCGATCGTGCGAGGGAGTATGGAGATGTACGCAAAGAGGGAATCCCGGACTCTTGGGAACGTCGGCGAGACACTGATCGAGTGGGCAGAGCGTCGGTTGGGTGATCTTAATCCCTTAATCCTTTGCCTTAAGGTGAGGCAGCGCATCATTTTGCTGAGGAACGCCGCCGCAGTGTAGGGCACTTCCACGGTCATTCTTGATTGCAGAGTGCAGAATAGGAACAAGACAATACCGACAGGAGGTTTAACCTAGCAGTTCATGGAAGCGCTTGGTCCGCCAAGGGCTTTTCCCAGCGCTTGCACGGCAGAGGCCCATGGAATTCGTTCCTGTTCTAGTCGGATACTTCTTCCCCAGGTCTGTCGGCACAGACCTTCATAGACCTCTATCTCGTGCCCCAGAAGACTCGGTAACTCCACACCACAATTCTGTGGAAATTCCTCTCCCCATAGATTTCGATGCTTGAGGAGCGTCTCTTTGTCCATCAATACCGACTTCAAACCGGGGAGTATACGGCGCGCTCGATCTAAGATCACGTACCCGTGAGTATCAACGTCTCCCCAGTACACCGCATCGGTATTTTGCACCCATGGGATTGAGGCAAGAATATTCACGGCATTGCCTAGCTTCATGAAAGCTATAGCACCCGGAGTGTCTCCTAAGGCCAAACCGGTTTCCAGATTTTCCACGATAATGATGGAGTCAGGGGTCACCGGCAAGGCCGCAACCTCTTCAAGGGGAGCTTCGAGATCTTCCACACCCCCAACAGCCTTTCGTAAGTTCGGACATAAAACTCTCACTCGAACCCGACGCTTAGGACGAAGCAGTCCACACAAAACAAAGAGATCGGACTCCAAAGACTGGCCTCGCATAGCTTGAACTAGGTCGGACACAAGACTTTTGCGCTGCTCGACCCATTTCGTATCCAAACCTTCAACCGGCAGCTGGCGAAGATACAAATTTGACTGCGGATTGTTGTCCAGCCACAACAACAAGGAATACAGTCTCTCGAAATTGGGCGCGTCATAGTCGGCAAGCACGTCGAAGTAACGAGGAAGCACAGAACTATTTGCGAAAACCGGCCACCGATGGGTCAAGCGGTCATATCGCTCGGATGAGAACGCCCATCGCTGTTGTTCACCGACGGCTTCGGCAACTTGCTCGGGCGAGGTCAGACTGAAGCGAAGAGGAATCCGCTGCGGCCCGAGCCGAGGCCATTGGCGAGCCTCCCAGTGAACCTCACCTATTCCCTTCCAATTGTGCCAAGCGGAGATCCACGTACGAATGTCAGATGGGTTTTCCGTGACGTCGTGTTCAGTCGGGGAGCCCAATGACACCACAATCGGCCATTGCCCTTGCCCGCTAAGCCAGTTCCGGTGTTGCCGACTAAATCGGCGGCTCAAGAACTCTCGAATGTCGTCAGGGTAACGTAACTTGTTGCGAGTCATGTACGTGTGCCGGCAGCTTCAGTCGTTGCTTTTCAGTATCGTACTCGATCATGAGGGCAGACGAATCCTTGCGGTCTCGGATATGGATAAAGCATGCACCACCGATAAAAGGCTCGAGAGTCATCACCGATTTTAGCGGCGTTGCGACAATCATCTGGAAGCCAAAAGTCTTGAAGATATTCATGGCCGTAGCGGTGAATTCGGCATCGGCTTTGTCGAATGCTTCATCGAGGACTACTGTAGAGAAACTCGGGAGCGCTCGATCTTGACCGCCCAATTGATAACGCAACGCCGCTGCCAGACACGTCGCCGCTAATTTCTGCCGTTGCCCCCCTGACTTGCCCGCGCCGCTGCGGTAAATCTCCACTTCCCGGTCATCGGAGTCAAGTTCTTTAGCCACAAACTCCACGTGCTGGCGAACATCTAGAACTAAAGAACGCCAATTCTTATCAATGGTTTCTTGACTAGCGATCTTCTTGACCAACGTACTTAAGACTACAAAACGCCCTTCCGCCATAGCTGGTTCTTCACTAAACGAGTGGCTAAGAGCTTCCTTCAGACTCGCCTTGAACAGCTTTACTTCTTCGAGAGACCGATCCGAGGTTTCGATGACCAGATGCGTGCCATTATTGAACTCAGCGGTCTTCAGGCTATCGTTTACCAATTCCAGCCGGTCGAGAATTCCTTTCCGTTCGTGATCCAGGCGGGCTGAAAGCAGTGTCAGGTTCTGGTCGCTCTGCTCTCGTAAGAGGGTCAGGAATCGCTCTTCAAACCGCGGAAGCCCATCGGTTTCCAAGCGTCGAAGTTTCGCGAAGAAATCATTGGCACTCTCTAGTGTGGCATCGAGCCCCCCACCTTCCGTTGGCCACGTTCGGATGAATTCGGCGAACTGCCCCTCGATGGAATGCCTAAGATTTCCAGTCTCCCGAATGAGTGTTTCCTTCTCCGAGGCCAGGGCTTTTTCGACGTACGAAACGACCAAGTCGAGTGATTCTAATGTGACGGCTTTGCCTATCCGCTGAAGGCGCTCGTCCAGACATTCTCTCTGCGTAGAGTTGAGGGACGTGGAGAGGTGTTGTTCAGAAAGAGACTCAAGCCGCTTCGAATACCTTTCGATGTCATCCGTTATAGATCGAACGGCTCCCGCCGCACTGTTCTTTGCAGCCACAGCATTGTTATAAACAGTGGTCTGGGATTCGATCTCCTGACCAACTTTGGCTAGATCAGGCCTTGCTGAGGTTTCGGTCGCAATCCGCTCATGGAGATCAGCTATCTTTTTCAGGATTGCAGCCACATCGATGTCGGCCCAGGTTAGGTTTGCCAGGGTCTGACAGTGAAGCAGTTGCTCCCGCTGGCCGGCTTCCTCTGCCTTGGCATCCTCAAGTTTTTTCCGGAGAGCCTCTAGAGACCCTGCCAAGTCAAATGCCCGCGTTTTGTATAGGTCCAGTTTGCTCCTGTTGTCGAATCCAAGAACCCACCGGCTCCGATCGTCCACGCGAAAACGATCGTCCTTTTCATGCTGGGAGGGGCCATGTTTAACCTGCCCCTGCTGTGTGATCGCCCGCGAGGCATTTCGAAACGCGTGAATCGTTTCTGCACACTCGTAGTCGAATCTGGCTCTCAACTCGTCACGGAGCCATTCGTGATAAGAGCCGGGCGCCACGTTCACCTTACGAGGAAGCGAGTTGGATGAGAGGGACTTCTGGATTGCCGGTCTTGGTAGGGTCCGCAAGTAGACCAGTCGTTCACCGATATTCCGATCGTTCAAGTAAGAGGAAACAGCCGCGTAGTACTTCTCGTCCACCAATAGGGACAAGGCTAACCCATGTAGAACTCTTTCAATGGAACCTTGCCACTGCCCCTCGTTTTGATGCACTTCAAGCAGCTCTCCAGCAAAGGGTAACTTCTCTTCAGCAATACCTGTCGCTGCAGCCAGAGCGTGTCGAACGTCAAGCATCCGGGAAGGAATGTTGGACCGCTGACGTTCCATAGCTTCGATCTCTCTGCGCACCTGCCGAAACTCGTCTTCCTTCTCACGTTGTTGATTCTTGAGATCGTCCTTGCGACCCTCGAGGTTTTCGCTGAGGTCCGCTGCCTTGAGAACTCTTTGCCGAGCAGTCTCTGTCAGGTGAGCAAAAGTAGTTGGACCGTTGGGCAGAGACCAACTCATTCCTCTACACGCGACGGCCGCCTTGTCGCGCTTGTGAAGACGATCACTCTTGTCGCGCTCGCATTCCTCAAGTTGCTTTTGTAGTTGTTCGATAAAGCCCCCACCCATGCCGTAGCGCCGGTCTTGCAACTCTCGTAATTTCAGAAATTCCTGAGCTTCGATTTCCGTGAGCCGCTTCTCCTCTTGTCTGGTCCCATCGATTTCGACGTGCAATTCGTTTAACCGCGCCTGTAGAAGATCTCTGCGGTATTGCTCTCGATAAAATTCGCTACATTGGCGCAGGTCATCTAATGCCGACATAGCCTGGCGCTTCTGCACCAAGATCTCGAATTCCGAGCGCGCTGGTAAGAGGGTTTCGATTTGCTGGCGGGCAGCGACTACAGCCTGGTGAGCAGCATTGAGCTCACCGAATTCCAACACAAGTCTATCGGCGATCTCGAAGGTCTGCGGGGTATCGAGCATGAAATCTCGAAGGAAGATATTCAGATCTCCCAAGTTTTTTGCCGACTGAGTCTTATGGAGTAACCGGAGAGCAAGTTCGTTGTCGATGCCGAGAAGTCGACGAAATCGCTCCTGATAGCCACTAAATTCGTCCTTCACGAAAGCATCGGGCAGGGCGGAGCGAATCTTTCGCACTTCGAATTCACTCTTTGGGAAAAAGTCCAGCTCGCGAATTTCGAATTCTCGTTCTAGGATCAAATATAGCCTCTTTACGTCACTCGTTGCTGTCGACTTACCGCGGATCCATAGGAGCTGCGCTAGGACGACATATTTTCGGTTCCGGTTGTGATACGTCTCCACAATTGCCGACCAGGTTGTGTCCGGTCGCAAGTACTGCGATGCGTATTCACCATCGTCACCAGTTTGCTGAGCCCAAGCTCCGCGTAGGTAGGTCACAACACTGCGATCTTTGCCGTGGCGTTCGGCTTCGCGGGCCGCCACATTAAAATCCACCCAACGCGGCGGAGTTAATAGCGCTGCATGTGCATCGAGAACGGTAGACTTGCCTGAACCAGACGGCCCGACGAACAGAAATCCCACTTCTGAGACGGGGAAATTGAAAACGCCAGAAAATGTGCCCCAATTAAACGTCTGGATTCGGATCAACCGAAACTGGTCTAAGATGCCTTCTGGTTCGGTAGATATCTCCTGGTTTGCGTTTGCTTCGTTCATTATGACTCGGCCTCGTCGTCCGTCTCGGTTCGCGACTCCGCGTCATCCAGATTCGCGTTAGGCGACCTGCTGTCTAACTCGGCATAAATGCGAGCCAACGCCTGAATCTCCTCGGCTGGGAATAGAAGCTTCAGGGTTGGTGAGACCTCGTACCGGTCGTCGCTATCACGAATCTTCTGTAAGAGACTGAGCTTTTTTGCCTTCTCAATGGTGTTGGCAATTTGTTTCCCGAATCTGGCGTGATCAACGTTTCCCTGGCGCTGAAAAATGGCCAAGTGGTCCACCATCTCCTGATGAGCAAGCACCGCGCGTTCCGCTTGAGCATCGGATTGCGTCAGGCGTTGGCGTAGAAAAAGGAGAAGCAATGAATCCAGAAATGTCAGCTGCGTTCTGCGAAGCAATATCGGTACGTCGAGTTCGTCCGACACCACCTGTCGAGTGAATGCAACTTCCAGGTCCCGATCAATGACCAATTCCAGGAATAGCTCATGCAGGCGGGAGCGAATAGTGGATTCATCTCGTAGCAGAATCGGCCACAGCTTCGTTTGTCGGCGGGCGTCAAGGGCCGGTCCGAGAAGCAGCTGTACGAGAACTCGCCGCGTCTCGACCGGAAGAGTCCCCTGGTCGCCAATGAACAGAACGTCGTGGCTCTGGTTACTGACTACAGATTCTGACTCTTCGTCAGAATTGGTTTCAATCGGCGAGTTCTGCACAGCGCTCCCTCAGAAAATAGATTGCCGGGATACGAGCACGACGAATGACCCCGTCATCGCCTTCCCAACACACAATTTGCCCCTCACCGGCAATTTCGCCGTGCTTGACACCGAGGGCAATGTAGCCGACCACGCTGCCTAAGCCTTGTTCCGCCGGGAAGTTTTCAAGTAGCTGGCCAATGGACGCTTGTGTTTCCTCGGCAAGGTACTGGCGAATGTGCAGCTTCAAGGTGCGGAAGTCGATTTCCGATTGTCGAACCAATTCACTGATCCAGTCCAACCCAATCTCTGACAACTCTGCATCTTTCATCTCCGAGTCAGGGAGCCGTTGTGACGGGTCGTACATCACCCATTGGGATATCGAACGAATTCTACTGCTCGTAAGCGTCAGGGAATAGTCCAGCGCTCGGTTCAGCCGAATATAGTCCTTCATCCCGAGGGCCGCTCGCAACGCATCCTTCAGGAGCGCATGCAAGCGCCGCTGTTCAAGGTATTCGCGACTTTGGACAAAGCTTTTGAGGCTTCGCGCAAAGTTTTGTAGGACGTCGTGGACGCTACTTCCTTCGTCCATGAGAAGCCTAGTAAGGCGTAGGAGAAAACGTCTCTCCCGCGCGTCGAGACCATGCGCGAATGGGCGGCTGATCACCTCGCTGACCGCCGCTTCCAAGCTGCTTGATTGCTCAGGATCAGTTAAGAGACGCCAGAAGGCAGCAAAGGTCTTCCCCGCATCACTCTCTCCGATGACATCGACACCTGCAAACAACGCGTCAAGCACATCTCCGCGACTTCCTTCGTTCTCCATCACGCTCTCTCGCAGATGACGGTTGAGCTTGTCGAATTCGTCTCGCACACGTCGAAAATCACCAGCCAAGTCATCGGCGAGGGCAATAATTTCGCGGGTTCGTTCTAGTGCGCGATCATCTGGGAGTGCCCTCACTGCGCCTCGCTGCACCAATTCCAGTTCGCGTTCGATGCGCTCGCGCTCAGCGATTAGAGCCGCCGAACGAGTTTTGGGATCAGAGTCGGTCTCCTCGGCCAATCGCACAAGCTGTTGTATTACCGTCGCCAAACGACTCTCCGTTGCAGCCAAGCGTGGCTTAAGAAGAGCAGAGATAGAGCGGATGGCGCTGGCAGCATCTGTCGTCAGTTCATATTCTTCCTCGCTGGCACCAGCAGGAAAACGCCGAGTTAGCCATCCCTGAGCCAGCCAATCGGCTATATACGCTTGGGCGCTCTGAGGCAGTTCCTCACCGCTCGCGCGCAACTGCTCGATCTCGCGAGTGAGTCGTTCCTTCAGAACAGAGCTTGAAAGGATCTTCTCATTGTCAAGCAACAACGTCTGCAAGAGGGCTAGAATCGCCGGCGCTTTATCAGCGGCCAAAAGCCGCCACAGAGACTGAGCTCGGAGAGAGCGAAGAGCTGCGGCGGTGCGAAAAGTTTTCAAATCCATTTACCTGCGGCTTGCAGAGGCGTCATGCAAACAACCTTATTTCCGCATTGGCTTGGAACCTATGATATCCATGTTGCCTATCACGAAGTAAGGACAAAGATGCTACTCGTGCGGTGGTCAAGAATTCTGGCCGACCTAGAGCGCAGGCTTGTGGCCGAGTTAAGTTTGCGGTTAGAGGTACTTCCGGCTGAGAAATATTGTCACCGGTTTCAGGCGGACCGTGGAATTCAGCCGAGGAACCCTGCGTCTGGGACATGAGCTCATTCTCTTCAGCAGTGCCACCAGCTCGGCGCCTTAGGTCGCGTCGCGTAATAGGAGTGGCGTGCACGGCTCCCACACCTCCGAACCTTCTCTGACGGAGATCTCTGCATATCTGCATACACCCAGCGGTGAGTCTTCCTTCTGGACGGTTCCGATAAGGAGCAGTTTGGCAAAGTTACCTTGGTCAGGGCCAATGATTATGTAGCGCTCGGAACCTTCACCACTCGCAACTGCAACGACGTCTCCTACCTTAGCGATTGTGACGTCATCATACGTCATGGTTCCTGCATCTCCTTAACGGGGATTACAGAATGTCGGAAATTGTGTCGACAGGCGGAGACTATGAGAGCGTATGTCGGTGCTGAAAGCAACGCGACTGCGTCATCTTGTGTCAAACAAAGGCATGTTGTTATTAATTTGGTGTCTTTGGTGTCTGTGTGAGGCCGAAATTGGTGCTATTCATGCGGAACAGTTGAAAGTGTTGAAGAAGGATCGGTCGTAGAAATCGACAGTATTCATGCGGTTTTTACGCATGTTGCTGAAAACATGATACGATAACAAAAGGGGCTGGGTAAGTATCCCACCCTCTCCGCCATAATCGCCTAACGGCGTTACAGCGCAATGGGTAGGCGGTCCTGCCGCAATTTTCCACGTTTAATAAAGGGTCAGACGGAAATTCCTCAGTATTAGGCAAAACGGAGGAATTTCACGGCTAAGCCCAGCTTCACGCTGTACAAGCACATCAAGATCGGGGGGACGTGGCGATACTGCCGTGCCGCCGTTGCGGTCAACAACAAGGTCAAACCGCATATTGTCGTTGTTGGTGGAACGGAGGAGAAGCACGAGGACGGCTCCTACTGTCTCCGCCACAAGAATCAGTGGATCGAGGTGGGCAACGATCCAGTCGAGGCGCTTCGCCGCCGCACCAAGTTGTCGGAGCGGGAAAGCCCCGCCCAGCAAACAGCCCCCGCTTCCAGTGCGGCAACAGGGACACCATTAGCGGAAGCAGCCGAAACGTATTTCAAGAATCTGGAGAACCGTGGTGTGGACGCTGAAAGTATCCGCTGCTACCGAAGCGGCGTCGATCCGTTCGTCAAGCATTGCAAGAAGGCGACAGTGGAGGAAGTAAAGAAGCAGGACGTGCTGGACTTCATAGGCTGGATGCGCAAGCAGCCCTTGCCCAAGCGCCGCCACTCCAATCCTAACCGCACGTACAACAACAAGGTCAGCTACGTGGCAATTTTCCTGAAGGAGTTCGGCGTCAGCCGCTTGCTCAAGAAGAAAGAGTATCCCCAATACCAGGAAAAGAAGATCGTCGGCCACCCAGACTCCGAGCTTGACTTGTTGTATTCGCATGCGGACGCCGAGGAGAGGTTCATGCTGGACTTCTTTCTCGGCACCATGGGCACGTGACCATGAGGCATTCGGGTGCCGGTACTCCGATCTCAGCGGCACCACGCTCACGCTCGACGGCAAGCAGCATAAGACCCGCACCGTGGAGACCAGCCCACGCCCCGCCGAGATCATCTTGGAGCGCAGGAAGCACAGCAAGTCCGGGTTGCTATTCCCGAACAGATTGGGCAAGCCCGACGCAGGCTACAAAATTTGGCGAAGCGCAGCGAGGCAAAGTTCCATACGGAACTTCACAAGCTGAGGAAAAACCGGGGCGAGCCGCCGTTATCTAAACGGCGTGGGGCTGCCGACGTTGATGCTGGAGCTTGGGCATGAGTCTTTGGCTACTACCCAGAAATATTTGTCGGACGTGCGAAAGGAAGAAGAAATCCGGAAACCCGTAGCGGATGCCGACTACGTGCCGAAGCCTGAGATCGTCCGAGCGTCGAACGGCTAAGATCTATCCGAATGGGTACGGGTCAAGGGGTCCTCTTTTTCTTGTTCAGCACCGCTTGCCCGACGTCTTTCAGACGGATTCACAGCTAGCAGAAGACTGGCGCAGGCCGGAGCGGTATTACCTTGTGGCGGATCACTTACAAATGGCCCGCTTTGAAAAACTGATGGGAGCGGAGAACGCGAACGTGGTGATTTCCAGCGGTGGGAAAATAGCTCTGACGA
>MNIJ01000055.1 GCA_001919715.1 Acidobacteria bacterium 13_1_20CM_58_21 | reverse complement strand
TTTCGCACTGGCGCTCGACGCGCACCCCCAGAGTCTTCAGGCCACGGATAAGGAGATACGCCGCACCGGGGTCCATCGAGCCGCCAAGATAGATAATCATTTGGCGGACGCGATCCATCCAACTCGAATTGCCGACCGCCACGCCGGCGATGATATCGGAGTGACCAGCAAGAGCTTTTGTGGCGCTGTGAACGACCATGTCATAACCACACGCAATGGGATTCTGCAGAACCGGGGTGGCAAAAGTGTTGTCGATGATGGAAACGAGCTTGTGTTTCTTGGCAAACGCCACGGCTCTGTGAATGTCAACGAGGCGAAGCGTGGGGTTAGTGGGCGTTTCGACGTAAAGAACTCTCGAACGCGGCGTGACGAGCTCTTCCATGCCGGCCAGATCGGTTCCGACCTGGCGGACGGTGATGCCCATATTGGGGAAAACATCGCGCATCAGGCGAAACGAACCGCCGTAGAGTTGTGCCGTGGATATCACTTCATCGCCGGCCTTCAGTGCGGCAAGCAGCGCTGAAGAAATAGCCGCCATGCCGGAAGAGGTGACCACGGCAGCTTCGGCGCCTTCTAGCGCGGCGATTTTCTTTTCGGCGACGGAAAGCGTCGGGTTACCGTAACGAGTGTAGATGTAAGCCTTGTTCTTACCCTGGGCCCAAAGTTTCATTTCCTCGGTGGAAGAAAAGGTAAAAGTGGAAGAGCGGATAATCTCCGTCACGATGGGGCCGTTGACGCCGCGGCGGTTGGGTTCGCCGCCGTGAATGGCCTGGGTCTGGGGACCGAGCTTTGTGAGCTTGCTGGTTTTCATGGGGAAGAGTGTGCACTTTCTGGACGAACAAAAACAGCCGCCAAATTGGCGGGGCCTAGACAATTTGGGCGGGCTGTCGTGTCTTAAAAATAGAGCGCAGAACGTACGGCAAGGTCGTAGGCGTTGTGCAAGACATGGGGAAAGAGGAGCGTTAGGTGGCCCCGACTCCCGTTCCCAGGCTTTGGTTGGGCGCCGTGCTGTTGGGCCGGCCGCGCCAAGTGGTGAAACCCTCCCTGACGAGGTTGGAAATGGTACGGCGGTTGTGATAAATCAATTTCAGCCACGCCAAAGGACCCATTTGCGGGAAATAGATTCCACGGAAACACACGCGGGCGATGAAAATGTTTATCCGATAGCCCAACGGCTGGTCCTTAAGCGAATCGACAGCTTGGGCAATGGCTTCCGAGCTGTAAGAACGAGCCCACCCAGCTCTCACCTCGGCATGGGCTTCTG
Source organism: Acidobacteria bacterium 13_1_20CM_58_21 (assembly GCA_001919715.1). Taxonomy (GTDB): domain Bacteria; phylum Acidobacteriota; class Terriglobia; order Acidiferrales; family UBA7541; genus Acidiferrum. Next base: position 24,322 of record MNIJ01000055.1, on the reverse strand, counting down.
CGATGGTCATCTTCAGCGGCGTGTGGGCCATCTCAAAGGGGATAAACTCCCGCCAGTGCTTCGGGCGCGTCAGGCGCCCGGCGGCCTCCAGCCTTTTGTAAAGTGGAGTCGCGGGCAAAGGGGTGAGCAATCCAAAGATAGGCAGTCCGGCAGGCCAAGTACGAATCTCTCTAAGCGTCCGCTCGGCGACACCTACGGTGTCGTTGTCCATGCCGAAAATAAAAGAGGTGATGGCATAAACGTTACGCTGGGCCAGCCTCTGGAGCACGGCGGCATACTCACCCGGTTTGTTGAAGCCTTTGTTTACGTCGGCAAGGTTGGTAGGGTCGATGGACTCCATGCCAATGAAGATCCACTTCCCTCCTGAGGCCGCGATAAGGTCCACGAGTTCTTCGTCGCGCAGCAGATTGGCGCTGATCTGCGCGACCCAGTGTACCTGGGCGCCCGCGGCGATAATGTCCCGCAGCAGGGACTTGGTTCGTTTGATGTTGATTGCGAAATTATCGTCGATGAAGAAGACGGCCATCTGCCCGCGCTCGCTTTTGGCCCGGGCTTTCAAGAGCAGCAGCTCATTCACTACGCTTTCGTTAGTGCGAAAGCGGATGGAGTCGCCAAAAAAGCCGGTTACCGTGCAGAACTCGCAGCCATATGGACAGCCGCGCCCAGACTCCACCGGAATGATGCGAAATGTGCCCCAGCCCTCACCGATACTCTGGAGTGCGCGTCTTGCCATTTTTGGAACGAGATTGAACTGCTCGAGATTTATTTTGTCCCAGGGAATCGTCGGATATTCCTTGAGACTGGGTTTGCGTTCCTGCCCAAATGCATCCACCGGAGCGTAGATATCCTTGAGCTGGCCGCGCGCGGCATCCTCGACGATCTTTGGCCAAGTCTCATCGGCTTCACCAAGAGCCACCGCGTCGGCATGGCGCGGACCACCGTTTCGACCGAGGGCTTCGTCGGCTTCTTCCGTGACGTGAGGTCCGCCCATCACCACCGGCACCCCAACGGCTCGGATGGCATCGGCCATGCGGTAGGCCTTGGCGATCATGCGGGTCATCGCGCCGATCCCCACAAGTCCGATGTTTTGTTCGCGCACAAAATGGGCGATGCCGGCTTCATCCATGGGTTGCGCGTTGCCGTCAATCAGCACTACTTGGTGGCCCTTGGGAGTCAGCGACTGGAGTAGAAACATCCAAAGATGGGGCATGAAATTACGTGTGACTCCGTTATCGGGGTTGTACAACAAAATGCGCATGTGCTCGTCTCCATTTTAGAAGGCGCTTTCTTGGCGCTGGGCCGACAAGCTAAGATCTAAGCGTTTGTTGTCGAGGGGCTGCAAAGGGAGCCAACAAACAGGTCCTGACGATATCACTTTCTTGACCTGCTGCTCAGAAAATTTGGGAAATTTACAGCATTAGTAATCAGGATCGTGGGGGGTCGGGATCCGCTACGAAGGCGGTCCAGCCGGCCTTCGCTATAATAACGCTTAACAAAGTGCCCGCTGGAGTACCGCGAGAGAAAAAAATAGCATTGCACTAGGCTTCTTCTTCGACAAGTTGTTCGCCGTGGACGGCTTTGTGGGCGGCGATCACCTTTTCGGCGAGTTCGTTGGGGACGTAATCATAGTGCGAGAACTCCATGGAATAGGTGGCGCGCCCTTGCGTTTTGGAGGTGAGGTCGTTGGCATACGACAGCATTTCCGCGAGTGGCACCTGGGCTTTGATGATGACGTTGTGGCCGCGGCTTTCGCTGCCGGCGATCCGGCCGCGGCGGCCGCTCAGGTCACCCATCAGGTCGCCGGAGTATTGGTCGGGCGCATAGACTTCCACGTGCATGACCGGCTCAAGTAGCGCAGGCCGCGCCTGCTTCATCGCTTCCTTGAAAGCCAGCGAGCCCGCAATTTTGAAGGCCATGTCCGAAGAATCGACATCGTGATACTTGCCATCGTACAGGATGGCGCGGAAGTCCACGACCGGAAATCCCGCCAGGAATCCGCGGGCAGCGGCATCGCGGATGCCCTTCTCCACCGAAGGAATCCAGTTTTTCGGGATGGCGCCGCCGAAGACATCGTCGACGAACTCCACGCCCTTGCCGCGCTCGACCGGCTCCATCTTGATGCGGCAAACGCCGAATTGGCCGTGCCCACCGGATTGCTTTTTGTGCTTGCCTTCCACGTCGGCTTTGCCGCGAATGGTTTCGCGGTAAGGGACTTTGGGCGGCTTCAAAGTGAGATCAACGTGATAGCGCTTGTGGAGCTTGGCGACGACCACTTCAATATGTTGCTGGCCGGAGCCGGCCAGGAGAAATTCCTTGGTTTGCGCGTCGCGTGAAAAACGGAGCGCGGGATCTTCTTCCAGGATTTTATGAATGGACACGCCAATCTTGTCTTCATCGGCGCGCGTCTTCGGCTCGATGGCAAAGGTGATGGACGGCTCGGGAAGCTGGGCGGGTGAGTAATAGATGGGCCCAGTTTTGTCGCCAAGAGTTTCTCCGGTAGTCGTTTCCTTCAGTTTGGCGATGGCACCGATGTCTCCGGCGTGAAGCTCGCCGACCTCGGTGAGCTGCTTGCCCTGAACAAATTGGATATGCTGAAAGCGTTCTTGAACGTTGCGATTGTAATTGGTGAGCGTGGCGTCATTTTTCAAGACTCCGCTCTTTACCTTGAAGTAGTTGATACGGCCAGCAAAAGGATCAGCAAGCGTTTTGAAGATAAACAGGGAAAGCGGCTGGCTGTCGTCGTACTTACGCTCAACGCGGTCGCCCTTGCCACCCGGCTCTTTGTAGCCCACCTGGGCGTGCTCATCGGGATGGGGGAAGGCGTCGGCCAGGAAAGTGAGCAGGCTGGCGGTGCCAATGTTGTGGAGCGCGGAAGTCATCAGCACGGGGAAGATTTTCTCGGCCACGATGGCTTTGCGCACCGCGGGGATGAGGTCGTGGATGGGAATGGTGCCTTCCCGGAAAAACTCTTCCATCATTTCGTCGTCGCCTTCGGCGATCATTTCAACCAGTTTTTCGTGGGCTTCCTTCGCGTCGCTGGCAAGAGCGGCGGGAATCTCTTCGATGGAGGGTCTGCCGTCACCATCGGGATTGTAAATGTGCGCCTTCATGGCCACCAGGTCGATGACGCCACGGAAGCCTCTTTCCGTGCCGATCGGCAATTGGAGCGCGACGACGTTGCGGCCGAAAACTTGCTCGAGAGACTCCATCGAGCGCTCAAAGCTAGAGAGCTCGCGGTCCATCCAGGTCAGCACGAAGGCGCGGGGAATGTCGTACTCGGTGCAATAGTCCCAAACTTTTTCCGTGGTGACCTGAGAGCCGACGTGTGCGTCAACGGTGATAAGCGCGGCATCCGCAGCGATCAAAGAGGCCTTGGCTTCGGTGATGAACGTGGAATAGCCGGGGAGATCGATGAAATTAATTTTGACCTTCTCGGAAGAACCGGAGGGCCCCGTCGGGGTGGCGGGCCATTCGGCATGGGCAAGACCGGTTTGAATGGAGATTTTTCTGCCGATTTCTTCTTCGTCCCAGTCGGTGACCGTGCTGCCGTCCGCAACTTTTCCCCAGCGCGGCATCATGCCGGCAGTGAAGAGTAACGACGACACCAGTTGCGTTTTCCCGGTGCCGCCGTGGCCGACAATGCCCACGTTGCGAATGTCCTTGGTAAGATAGCTCTTCATACAAACCTCCACGAGGCGAGGTCCGTGCTGGAGGAATCGGGCGCGGGCCTGCGCCTGGCAAGTTGGAACTGAGGGAGGAGAGCGGGGCCTCCATGCCGCGGTCCCCGCACGGGGCCGAAGGTCTAAACAAATGATCCCTGGTCCGTTCTCCTAGCGGGCGGATGCTAGCACACCGGAAAGAATGGAGCAATCCAAGGCGCGTGGAATGTATAGAACTAGATAAAGTAGACCTCCTAGTAGAAAAAAATTCAAGGTCTAGTACCTAATTGGGGATTCTGGGATTTCATAGCTGACGCTTACGTGTTGACGGGATGAGATTTAGACAGGAGCGAATATGCCGTCGAAGCGGTCAGCCCCTTGCGCATGGAAAACGGGGATTGACCTGTCCGTTGCAGGCGGTCCAGCGACAGCCGCCAGCTGGCGGGAGAAGGTTGAATCAAATTCGTCCCATCTTCGCGAGAAGAATGAGGCCCGGAGGATCGCAATGGAAGAGTACCGAGAAAGCACGGAAAGAGAACAGCCGGAAAAGTCATCCAGCCCAAGCAGCAGCCCCTGGCTTATGCTTGCCGCGGGAACGTCGATCGTAGCCGCCTGCCTGGCGATTGGTTACGGTTATCACCAGCAAGCGCTGGTTAGCCAACTGAATGGACAGCAGGAACGGATGAGCGCTACGGTTGCCCAGTTGGACGGGCAAATCCTTACGCTGACGGGAAAGCTGAATGAGGTGTCTGCCGCGCAGCAGGCTGCCAGGGCACAAGCGAACTCGCCGGCGGCCAAGCGAGCAGCGGGCACGCGCAGCTCGGTGGAGAGCAAGCGGCTGAAAGAGCTGCAGGGCCGCATGGAGGAACAGCAAAAGCAGTTGAAGGACACGCAAGACGCGGTGGCCAAGACGCGGACGGACCTGGAAGGAAACTTGAGCGCCACGCGGGACGATTTAAACGGATCCATCGCCAGGACGCACGAGGAACTGGTGGCCTTGCAGAAACGCGGGGAGCGCGACTACGTCGAGTTCAAGCTGCCAAAATCGAAACAGTTTCAGCGCTACGGGCCGCTGATGCTTTCACTGCGGAAAGCGGACACCAAGCACAAGAGCTTCGATCTGGCAATGGTCGTTGACGATAATGAACTCAGCAAGAAGAAAGTAAATCTCTACGAACCCATCTGGATCCACCGGACCGACGATCCGCAGCCCGTGCAAGTGGTCATCAACAAAATTGACAGAGATCACGTGCAAGGATATGTGAGCGCTCCGAAATACAGAAATTCGGACCTCACTCCAAGCTTGACGCCGGCTTCCCAGAAAATACCGGATGAAAGCCCCACCCCGGGGGGACCTCCGAGCAATCCCGAGGAGCCTTTGCAACCGTAAACCCGCTGTAAAAAGAGCCAACCTATAACTGGCAGAGCGCTCCGTGACGGGGCGCTCTGCCGCATTTCTCGGGGTGCTTCTGGAGGCCGGAAGCATCACTGCTTTGAAGTGTGCGTGGACCTTGTCGCAACGGGAAGAGAAACGCAGCGGGGCGAGGATGACGCCGGTGAGGATTTCTTCGACAGAGGTGTGCGCGATTCCGGCAAAAAGATGGAAGAGGGAGACGGAAAAGAAGCGCCGGCCCGCGAATTAGCGCGCGGGCTTCTTCTCGTAGCCGTCGCAGGAGAGCACCGGGAGGCGGGGATACTTCGCAAAGCGGGGATCGGTGAGGGATAGTTGGCAGAGAAAAAAGACCGAATCGTGGGCGGATTCGACGCGACGGGAATGCAGGCAGTCGCCACAGAGGCCAGCACTCTGGGAGTCCTGCGTGTGTTGCTGCGCAGCATGCATGAAAGTAAGGATAGCGCAGTGGGTGGGTGCGGTGATTGTTAGAATGAAATGCAGTTCGGATCGCGGCTACAAGGATTAGCACATGCGAATTGCAGTGCGGATGGCACTGGCGGGTTTGGGCCTGCTCGCTACCGGAGTGAACGTGCGCGGCCAAACACCGGGTACGCCACCGGCCGCTTCACCGAACCCGCAAAAAGATCAAGACGCGAATGAAATCAGCGCCGCGCCGAACCGTCCTACGTTTGCGTCGACGGCGGAGATGGTGCAGTTCGGAGTATTCGAGATCGAATACGGGTTTGAGGCCGGCAAGGGGCACCAGAACATAAACGGGCTCCTGAAGTGGGGGGCGGTCAAGAACCTCGAGCTATGGTTTCTCCACAATCCCATCGAGCGGGATGCAGGCACCGCGGGGCTGGGGGACTCCGGAGCGGGCTTCAAGTACAAACTATTTCCGCAGATGAAGACGCGCCCCACCGTGGCGATGCTCTACCTGGCGACACTGCCAACGGCCAGGCCCGAGCTCGGCGCCGGAGCTATGGCGCACCTGGTGCAGTTCCTGGTGAGCAAGGATCTTGGCAAGCATCACTTTGACGTCAACCTAGGAGTGCAGTTTGTGGGCCGACCCCAGTTGACCGGATTTGACCGCCGATACTTCACGGCGCTCTCTTATTCCCGTCCCCTGAAGGGGAAATGGGGGTACACCGGGGAGCTTGCGGGATTCAGCCGGCAGAACGCGGTGACGCCGGCAACGATGACGCTGCTGAACGGCGCGACGTACAACCTATCGCCCCGATTGGTGCTCGACGGCGGAGCATACTTTGCTGCGTACGGACAATTGCCGCGGTTTACGGTTTTTGCCGGCGTCACCTATTCCATCGCAAATCTATACCACCTGCATCCCGCACATCGGAAGTAAGGCGGCTGTGGGAGGAACCCACCAAAACCCGCGAGGACTCCGAATCCTTGCCATTCACAGCGGAGCCACGAAGAGGCTTAACTTCGGGCTAGCCTCCGTAGATCATTTAGACGCGAGGAATATATACCATGCCGGTAATCGCTGACCCCGCCCTGAACGCCGGGGCTTGCGCTCACCATGGGGTCAACTGGCTAAGAACAGAAAAGTATCGCTCCGCGAAGGACGGCTAGTTTGAGAGTGGAGGACTGGGCGGCGCTGGCGGGGCGGGTGACGGTGGGATGGCTGGGGCCTTTGGTAAAGAGGGTTTGGTGAAGCGGGTATCATCGATCTGCGGATCAATCTCGATTTTTTCGGCGGTGAGAGTCTGTTTGATGTCCGTGCCCGGACTGCCCTGGTCAATCCTGAAAGGATACTTCAGACCTTGGACCACGTGGAAGTCGGAAGAGAAAGACTCCCAGGGGAGGTCCTGGCCTCCGGTCTTGCGGATGCCTTCCCACTTCAAAAGTAAAAAAGTGGAGGCATCAAAAAAGTAAAAACGGATATCCCCATTCTTGTTCGTGAGTTTCAGGCGATAGACGGGCTTGTCGTCCAGGATTTCTTTGCCGGCCAGTTCAATCTGGTTGCCTTTGGTCTGGTAGTCCACGAGCGGACCGTCAAAGTCGGATTCATCGGAGATGTTCTGGAGGTCTTCGGCGGATAGCGGCTGCACGTCATTGCTTTCCGCGAAAGGATTGATCATCCAGCCGGAAGACTTACCATCGTAAACGCGGATAATTGTTTGTCCTTCGACCGAGATCTCCACGTGCATCTTCAGGGGGCGCTTGAGCTCCACCACAAAGGTTCCTTCTACGCCACGCGCGAAGGCGATGCGGCCGGTGACTCGCTCGGATTGGACGGCTTTGAGCTTGTCGACCCCCCCGCGAGCGTCGAGCGCTTTCTTGACGATTTCGTCGGCGGTCTGAGCAGCCCCTGCCATTGGCAAGAACAAAAGTAAGGTGACCGAGAGGATTCCTGTTTTCATTTGCGACTCGCGGGCCGTTTTTCAAAGACTGGCGTGGCGCCAGCTTCATCCTAGAAGTAGAAGCGCTTGGGGTCAAATGCGTTGCCAGGCCGGGCCACCCATCAGGTTTATGCGTGGTATAAAGTTTGAGAAACAGTTTTCCTTAGACTCAGTTGAATGTAGATTAGAGCGGCACCCAAGGACAAAGAAAAGAATAATCTTCGAGGATCGAGGAAGCAGGCATATGAAATCGCGAAGCACGACCGCTGGTCTTTTTGTGATTTGTCTGGGTTTTTGCGGAAACGCGTGGTGCCAGCAAGAGCCCGCCGCAGAGGGGCGCCCGATCACACCTGCCGGTGCGTTGCTGATCGATCAAACGACGCATTTACCGGCGGTCGGAGCCATGCCCATGGCGATGCTTGGCAGCCCCGACGCTCTCGGACGCGGCGGCAAGGGCCGATATCTCCTAGTGGTGAACAGCGGTTATGGTGTCCAGTTCAGCGAGGACACCAATGAAGCCCAGCAGTCGATTGCGGTCATTGACCTCAGCGCAAGTCCCGAGCCAGTGGTGATCCAGAACGTATATTTTCCCACGCCGCAAAGCGCGAATGCAGGACTGGCTTTTTCGCCCGCGGCGCGGACCGACGGAAGTTATGAGATGTACGTTTCCGGCGGATTCGAAAACAAAGTGTGGATTTTTCGTTTTGATCCGAAGGCCGCGGCGCCGATCGGGCCGGGCTCGCCGGGACCGGATACGAAAGTAACGGCGCCTTTCCTGGAGATCAGTAATCCGGGTGAAAAGTCGCCAGCGGATTACAACAAAGGGAAAGCGGCACTCTATCCGGCAGGATTGGCCACCACGCCGGACGGCACGACGCTGGTCGTTGCCAATAACCTGGGAGATAGCGTGACGATTGTGCGCGGACTCAGCGGGGCACGGCGCATGGAGAGAGTGGACTTGCACCATCCGGGGAAGGCCGGCGAGAACATTTATCCCTATGGCGTCGTCACGATGGGAAGCGGTAAGAAATTGCGAGCGTATGTTACTTGCTGGAATGACGCGTCCGTGGCAGAGATTTCGCTGGGTAGCAAGTCAGCGGTCCAAAAGTACATCGGTGTTGACCGACATCCTACGGCGATGATCATAAGTGCCGATGGAACTCGGCTTTTCGTCGCAAATTCGGATGCGGACAGCGTTTCGGTGATTGATACTTCGATGGATCAGGAAATCGAGCGAATTGACGTCCGCCTCGCCGACAATGCGTTGCCGGGAGCGAGTCCAGAGGGACTAGCGCTCTCCGCCGATGAGAAAACTCTGTACGTAGCGAATGCCCACAGCAACGCGATAGCCGTGGTGGCACTCTCCCCGAAGGCCCGCTCCGGAAGTGCGGCCGGGAAAATGAAGGAAGACGCGAAATCAAAGATCCTCGGGTTTATTCCGACGGGTCAGTATCCCTCCGCAGTTGCCGTGGCAGACGGCAAACTCTTCGTCGGAAATGGGAAAGGCACGGGATTCGAACCATCCTCCATGCGGGTCAGCAACAGCGGGTTCACGCCCAATCCACCGAACGCAAAGTTTCCCCCCCATGAGGAAAAAAACCGACAGGGTGGGCAATACAGCGGCTCCATCGTTTCCGGAAACATCAGCATGGTTTCTCTGCCAGAGGAACCGGCGCTGGCACGCTACACGCAGCAAACCATGCAAAATGACGGCCTCATGGATTTTGCTCCGCCCAAGCTTTTTGCGGGCCAGAGCCCGATCAAACACGTCATCTACATCATCAAGGAGAATCGCACCTATGATCAGGTGTTTGGCGACGTGAAAACATCGGGCGATGGGCAGGTTGCGGACGGGGAACCCGATATTGCGATTTTCGGGAACAGCGACGCCGCGCGACGGCCTCTTGGCACGCAGCAGGTGGTGACTCCCAATCATCATGCGCTGGCGCAGCGATTCGGTTTGTTTGACAGATTTTTTGTGAATTCCGAGGCCAGCCCGGATGGCCATAACTGGGCGACGGCAGCCTTCTCGACCGATTATGTGGATAAGGGGTTCCGTTGGGAGTATTCCAACCGCGGACGCACTTACGACTGGGAAGGATATAACCGGCTGCCTGATTACGAGCCACCGGGCGACTTGCAGCTAGGCAAGTTCAAGGGCGATGTGCTGGCGGCGCTGGCAGACTTGCTCGAAAAACATCTGCCCTACCGTCAAGGGTTCACGGACTTGGCGGAGCCGAAAAGTCTGTATCTGTGGGATGCGGCTGCGCGGGCCGGTCTGACCTACCGCAATTACGGCGAATTTGTAACCGTGATTTCGACGAAAGACGTCGAAGCCGCCGGGCAAAAAAAAGCCAAGAACTATCCCGACATTTCGAAGGCCCAGCGCGCCCTACCCCATAAAGAGACACTAACGAATCATCACAGCCCGAGCTTCCGAAGCTTTGACGTGACGGCGCCGGACAGCATGACCGTGGACTGCTACAAATCCGCATTGGATCCGTCGGGCTCTTTTGATCCGGCAGTTACACGGGACAACTCGAATGCGAATTGCCGAGGAAATTCGAGATTCGGAGAATGGCTCGCGGAGTTTCGCGTCTTTGTCGCGGAGCGCCAGGCAGGCCATCTGGACTCCATGCCGGCGCTCAACGTACTGCGATTCCCCAACGATCATACCACCGGACTGAAGACCGGATTTCCGACACCGCAATTCATGGTCGCGGACAACGACTACGCGGTGGGGCGGCTCGTGGAAGCGGTCTCGGCGAGCGCCTATTGGAAAGATACGGCGATCTTCATCGTGGAAGATGACGCCCAGTCCGGCCCGGACCACGTCGATTCGCACCGGTCGGTGGGGCTGGCCATCAGCGCTTACAATCGCCCGGGTGCGCTGATCCACAAATTTCACAATACGGTAAGCATGATTCGCACGATGGAAATGCTGCTGGGGATTCCGCCGATGAACCAACTCGATGCTTCGGCCGTGCCGATGGACATTTTCCAGGAGACGCCGGATTTGACACCGTACCAAGCTGTTTTGCCGACGATTGCCGCGGACAACCTGATCACTCAGAAACCCAAGGACAAAGCCACTGCCGAGTGGATGAAAAAATCGAACCGCCAGAATTTCGTCCATGCGGACATGGCCGACCCGAAAGTGTTGAATGCGGTCATCTGGTTCGCATGCAAAGGAAACGGATCAGCGGTTCCCCAAACGGCGCAATCGCCGGCGTATCAAGCCATGCGGCTCGGAATCGCCAAAGTGGATGACCAGCAAGGCGTCTCCAAGAAAGACGATGACGACTGAAGAAAGGAAAACGTAACGGCCGCTGCGCTCGCGCATTGCGTTTCCAAAATTCGTGTTGCCCGGCGTGCCACTCTTGATTTTGACAGGCTCCCCGTCGTGAATTCCCTACTGCGGTTGGGCACACCGATCAGCGGAAGAGCAGCGCGGCAAATTCCGTCAAGTTGCGGCGCCAGACCATCCAGGTGTGCGCGCCGGGAGTCTCGATGTCCAGGTGCTTAATATTCTTGGAGGCCAGCCAGCCGCGGAACTTGCGGTTGATGTCGATCAAACGGTCATCCGTTCCGCAGGCAATCCAAAGCAAGTGAAGTCGCTCGGTGGCCTTGGAGTCCAGCGCGGGGAATTCTTTGTCAAAGTCTTCGCTTATGCCGCCGGAGCTGAAAGCGCCAACCCAGCCAAACTTGTCCAGGGTATTCAAGCCCGTCAGTAGGGATTCGGATCCGCCCATGGAAAGCCCCGCGATGCCGCGGGAGTTGCGGTCCTTAGTCACCAGATACGCGGATTCCACGCGAGGGATCACTTCAGCGAGCAAAGCCTCACGGAATTTATCAAAGTTGCGATCCGTGATGGCGCGATCGCGCCACACCCCCGAGTTGGGAAGAAGAACCTCCGGCGCCCCGTAACCGAGGGGCATCGCCACGATCATGGGATTGGCTCTGCCTTGTGCAATCAGGTTGTCCAAGATCACGTTGGCACGGCCCACGGCCGTCCAGGCGCTCGAGTCGTCGCTGAATCCGTGCAGCAGATAGAGTACCGGGTAGGTTTGCTTCCCGCGCGGGTCGTAGCCGGGAGGCGTGTAAACGAAGAAGTCCCGATCGTCCCCCACAACACCTGACTTGTAGAAATGATGATGAATCTCGCCATGCGGCACCGCGCCAATCTCCCAGGAAAGTGATGCCGGTCCGGGCACGTGCAACTCACTCGCTCGATAAAGGAAGTTAGGCTTCACCGCGTGATTCGAAGGATCGAACAAGCCCACGCCATCGGCGATGATCGTGTATCCGTAATAGTCCGGAGCGAGCGCCTCGGTGGTCACGCTCCAAACGCCCTGATCGTCTTTCTGCATCGGGAAAGGCTTGGACACACCTTCGATCGAAACGGCGACTTCCTTGACGTTGGGACCTCGAAAGCGGAACGTGACGCGACGATCGGAATGGACCTCCGGAGAGATCAGCGGCGGCGGCGTTTGCGCTGGAGCGGCAGCGGCCAGGAGCAGGATGGCGGGCACAAAGAAAGTTCGTTTCATGGTTCCTCTCGTTTCCCATAGATGTAGCGCGTTCTCAGCCGCGCCTCGATTTCCAGACCCCTGCGCCTGGGGACAACACATGTTCCGAGCCTCAGGCGGGATGCTGGTAGAGGCCAATCACGTTTCCTCCGGGATCGCGGAACCTCGCCGTGATCTCAGGCGCGTCCGCGCCGATCGGCTGCACGATCTCCCCTCCATGGGCTAGAACCGTGTCAATGGTCGCGGCCACGCTGTCCACCATGATGTAAAACAGGAGGCCGGGGTTTCCAGCGGCCGGGCGCCCAAGCACCCAAGCGCCGCTCACTCCGTTGACGGTATCGTCAAAGGAAGTACTGCCATCTCCGCGTTTCCGGATGTTCCAGCCGAAGACCCCCTTGTAGAAGTCGGCCGAGCGCACAATGTCGGTGGCCGGCATCTCGAGGTAACAGATTTTCCCATTCGCAAGTGTGGGAGGCATCAGCATTCCTTTCGAGGGCGCCGCCATTCTTCTTGCTTGGCATGCGTACCGATGTGAGAACAGCTCCTTGGTCACGGGTGGCCCGAACGTATGCCGTAGGAATCTAAAGGCGTTCCACGGCTCCACCAGCGTCGAACATGAATGCGCTGTTTCCGAAAGGACGTGCGCCGAAATTGCGCTGCTCAGTCTAGCACGCATCCCGCTCTTTCATCCTCCCCCTCGTGAACGACTCGTGGACGAGGGGGATTCCCTACTGAGGTTAGGCACACTGTGCCGGCGCACCCGCGGCAGCAAACTTTTTCTGCACTTCCCCGACTATCCAAAGTGGCCTATTAACCGTGGCCCATCGCAGGCTCCGGGGAACTTCCAGCAAGTAATCGCCTTCCGGTGGTTATTTCGATGCCGCACTGAAGTCAGCCGCCACAAATACAAGATTCGAACAACGGGTAGGGCCAGCCAAACAGAGAAGATTAGACAGCGGTGAGGAAGGCGCCGTCGGGGGCGACCAGGCCGTGGGCCATGCGCGGGGTGTTGAAGGCCCAGCCAGGGTTGCCGTGGCGGTCGAGGAGGATGAGGCCGCCGGTGGCGTGGGTGCGTTTGGCGAGGAGATGGACGGCTTCGCGGGCGACCAGGTCGGCGGTGGAGGCTTCGCAGGAAATGTTGGGGGGCGTGTCCACGCAGGTGGCGGGGCGACGGAGAAGATCGACGGCTGATTTGGCCAAGACCACCTTCATGATGGCTTCGCCATAGCCAGTGCAGGAGACCCCCCCGGCTTCGGAGTCGGCGTAGCAGCCGCAGCCGATGAGTGGCGAATCGCCGACACGGCCGGGAAGTTTGCAGCAGGTGCCGCCGGTGGAAGTGGCGGCCAATAAATTACCGTCTCGATCGATGGCCACCGCGCCGACGGTTCCCTGTCCGTGGCCGCGGTGATGGGCGGCCGCGTGTTTGTCTTCCTTGCACTTCAGCCAAGCTTCCCACTCGGCTTCGCTGACCATTTCCTCCGGCTTGCAGAGGGGGATTCCCTGATCTTTGGCGAAGCGCTCCGCGCCTTCCGCGACGAGCATCATGTGCGGGCAATTTTCGAGAATCTTGCGTGCCACCCGAATGGGATTTTTGACGCGTTGCAAAGTCGCGGCGGCTCCGGCGCCAAGCGTTGCGCCGTCCATGACCATGGCGTCGCATTCGACGCGGCCGTCAAGATTGAGGTGCGAGCCGTAACCTGCGTCGAAGACAGGGTCGTCCTCGAGGACCACGATGGCGGCTTCGATGGCGTCCAGAGCGGGGCCGCCGCGGGAGAGGATGGACCAACCCGCAGCAAGAGCACGGTGGCAGCCGGATTTGCAGGCCTCTAAGGCTTCATCAGGAATGTCCCACGCGCCGCCATGAACAATGAGGGCAGGTTTCATGAACAAAGAATCGCAGAGAAAATGGAAAATGGAAAATGGAAAATGGAAATTCGAAAAACGAAACTCGAATATGAAACTGGCAAATCGCCGCGAAACAACAGACTTAACCGAGAGACGCGGAGTTCGCGGGGAAGAAAAATCTTTACACGAAGAAATCGAGAACGAAGAGAAGGAGGCCGATCAAAAGAAGTATCGGGCCGCCATTGATCGAACTGCGCGGAAGGCGGCTCAGTGAGTGGAAAAAGGAAGCCGGGATGGCTTTGAAGCGGGATTCTTCGCGGATGCTGTAGAACGGACCTACGGGGATATAGCGCGAGAAGTTGCGGCGGAACACGGAAATCTCATCCTGCACCCAGACGGAGAACTCGCCACGGTTGCGCCACACAAGTGCGGCACCCGCCAGGAATAAGAGATAACCGGCAACGGCAAGCAGCCCGAGCGTCGGGCCTTCTCCCCAGTTCATAAGTCCTCTCAGGCGGCCCACACGGTCTGTTGAATAGGACGCCCGGAACAGCCGGATGTTTACTCGCCGTCGTGGATGGTGGCGAGGCGGACGACTTCAAACTCCTTCTTGCCCGCGGGTGTGGCAACTTCGATTTCGTCGCCCACCTTGCGGTTGAGGAGGGCTTTGCCGATGGGCGAGGTGGTGGAGATGAGGCCCTTCTCGGCGTCGGCTTCCTCGCTGCTCACCAGCGTGTATTCGATTTTCGCGTCGCGCTGCAGGTCCAGTACAACGATGCGTGAACCATACCCGGAGCGGTCTTTGGGGATATTGCTAAGGTTCAGCATGCTGAGATCACCCATGCGCTTCTTGAGATGGGTGATCTTGAGGTTGACGTAGCCCTGGCGCTCCTTGGCGTACTTGTACTCGGCGTTCTCGGAGAGGTCGCCGTGGGCGCGGGCCACAGCGATTTCCTTGGGAAGCTCGACGCTGAGCTCGTGCGAGAGCTGATCAATTTCGTCTTGAAGCTTTTTCTTAATCTTGGCTAGTGGGTCGGACATGGCAGTCGTTTTCAGTTCGCTAAAAAAGTCTGCGGAGTCCGGGACCAACGGCTGGTCTCCCGGACCCCGCGTAAGGAAACATTATAGATATAGATGCGGGAGAATTGAAGTCACAAGAGGAAGAGCGCAATCAAAGGGAATATCTTTCTCCGGACTGGAACATACACTTTAGCAGGCTCGGCGGAGCTAGCGGACCTTGACTTCCAGGCTCTGGGTGCGCGTGTGGCCGGCCGCGTCGGCAATGGTTAGCGTGTAGTTAGTTGATTTAGCGGGAGTTACATCAACACAGCGAGAGTACGAGGGCCACACGGGATGGGGCTGCGGTTCGAGCTTGACGGTCTTGGCGTTGGCTACGCCGTAGCACAACTGTACGCTCTCACCGCGGCGAATGACTCCGGGAGAGGCGTAGAAGTTTTGGATGGCCAGCTCCTGTCCACCAAATTGCTCTAGGGCGACACGATCCTGTTCCTGCTGCTTCTGGAGGCTTACTTCTTTAGCGTGTCTGTCCAGGTCACGGTTCTCCAGCCAGCGGGAGAAAAGGATCCAGCCCACGACGAGCGCGCCGATGGCGAGTGCGGCCCGGGAATAAAGGAACGGATTCTTAAAGATGGATTTGGTTTCGGGACCTGGCAGAGCCAGCATGCCGGCACCCCATCGTAACGTGAGCTTCGACATTGACAATAGCGCGGAATGGCGTGCCAAGGAAAGATGAAGCGAGCGTCAGGACTCAATGCTGGACGGCGTGGGACAATTCCCGCCAGGTGATGAGCTTGATGTCTTGTTCCTGGAGCAACTGCCGGAATGCGGGGCTGGTGAAAAAATCGAAATCGCGCTGGCGCCAGGCGGCGCCCCATGTGTCACGCTCGCGCGTGGCGGCTTTCATTTCGTCATCGGCGAAGGCCAGGTGGATGACGAATTCGGTGACGCCAGGTTGAAGATTCTTGAGGGCGGTCTTGTAGAAATCGGCCCATTTCTCCGGCGGAACGGCGGGATCGATGGTAACGGTGTGCTCCAGGACGATGTCGGCGGCAGTCAGGCCGGATTCCAGATAGGGACGGTCCGCGAACCAGTCCCGCGCGACGAAAACCGGCAAATTGTACTGGTGAGCGACGCGCAGAAGAACCTCGAATAGATCTTTGCCATTTTCGAAGAGACGATATTGGTGGGAATCGAGATGCGTGGGCCGGACGCCCATGGCGTACGCGCGGTCAATTTGCGCGCGAAGCTCCAAGTCAACTTCTTTCGGATTGATCCTTTTCGCGGCCGTCCAGTCTTGATGGAAATAACCGTTCTCGTCGATCAGGCTTGGAACCGTGTCTTTTGATACGACGGGACCCCAGCGGTAGTAAACCCGCTCGCTCGTCAATGTAAGGTGCAGGCCGAAATCGATATGCGCATGAGATTTGGCGTAATCGGCAATCTCCGGAAACCATGGGCAGGGCACCATAATGCTGGCGGAGTTAACCAGACCGGTGTCCAGAGCTGTGATGGTCGCCGCGTTCACGGAATGAGTCACGCCGACGTCGTCGGCGTGTACGATTAGGAGTCTTGCATCAGGGGCAAAGCCGAGCTTTTCAGCCACAGACTTGCCCTTGATTTGTGCATGCGCTTCGAGGAGAGCGCCGATGAGAAGAACAAAGAGCCAGACGGAGACACGCTTTCGATTCATTGCTTGGACCCCACCGCCTTTCCTGCGCTGGAACTCGACTTGGCGCTTAGATCCTCAATCGTCCAAGGTTGCGCTGGAGGTGATCGTGAATCTTGTCTGCAAGCCCTTTGTTGGCCGTTGACCGGGCGCGTCGACCGGTTGACCGGCGCCGATCCAAACCTCCACAGCGCCGGGAACGATGCGACGAACTCCAGCCTCATCCACGATGCTCAAATCACGGTCGCGCAGGGGGAAATTCACGGTTTCGGACGCAGCGGCGTCGAGACGGATGCGCCGAAATCCAGCGAGCGCGCGAATCGGAGCGCCATCGACGCCGGGATGCGCAAGATAAAGCTGCACCACTTCATCCCCGGGGAGGGAACTGGTATTCGTCACCCCCACGGAGACGGTGACGGTGCCGTCGGCGGCCACCTGGGCCGGGCTTACTTTCGCGTCCGAGTAGCTGAAGGACGAGAAACTCAAACCGTACCCGAAAGGATAGAGCGGCGGCTCGGTGAAGTAGCGGTAAGTCCTGCCGGCCATAGAGTAGTTGCCAAACGGCGGGAGCTGGACGACGGATTGATAAAAAGTTACCGGCAACCTTCCGGCAGGATTGTAATCGCCGGAAAGGACATCGGCTACGGCGGTGCCGCCTTCCTCGCCCGGATACCAGGCTTCGAGGATGGCGGCGGCGTGCTGCTGCGCCCAATTCACGGCCAGGGCGCTTCCGCTAGTGAGCACCACGATGAGAGGCTTTCCGGTGGCAGCAACAGACTCCAGAAGTTCTTGCTGAGGCCGGGGAAGGTTGAGGTCCAGACGATCGCCTCCGAAAAAGCCAGGATCACTTGAATCGCTTTCCTCGCCCTCAAACTGCGGAGTGATGCCCACCACGGCGATAACCACATCCGCTTTGCGGGCGGCGTTCACGGCTTCTTGAGACAGATTTGGGGGCAACCAGAGAAGCCGTGCGGTGGCCTCCCACCAGGTGTGAAGGTACTCCATGCGGATCGGGTAAGCGTGGCCCGCCTGCAGGTGAACAAGTGTGGTCATCGTGCGAGCGCCGTGGGGCCCAGAATCATCCACAAACTTTTTTCCATCCAGGTAAATGCGATAGCCACCGTCGGTACTGCCGCCCAAGCGGTAGTCACCGTCTACGGGCGGGACCAATTCGCCCGTCCAGCGTACGGAATAATTCCCCGCAGGAACGCCGGGCCCCGGCGAGACATTGTTCCACTCGAAATCCACGTTGGCATCCGTGCGCTTCAGAACCGCACTACCTGCAAGGTTGACGTTGGCAAAGTATTCCCCGTTTAGACCAGGTTGGGAGTTCCTGCCGCCGGTGCGAAGGTACTCAGAGGGAAGGATAACCGCGCTTGTTTCGGTTACCGGAGATCCTAATGCTGTAAGAATCTTGGCGTTGCGAAACCGCTTTCGAAGGCCTTCGAGAATAGTGGTGTAGCTTGATGGGTTGCCGTTGTAGTTGCCCAGGAGGACAGGCAGTGAATCGGCATTCGGGCCGATGACCGCAATCGTTTTCACCGAAGATTTCAGAGGCAGCGTGTTACGGTCGTTTTTCAGGAGGACCATCGATTTGTGAGCGGCTTCGAGGGCCAGCTGGCGATGGGCAGGAGTGTCGTTATCGGCGATGGATAGTTTCGACCAAGGCACGCGCTCCGGCGGGTCGAACATGCCGAGCCGGAACCTTGCTTCGAACAGGCGCTTCACGGCGCGATCGATATCCTCGTTGGCAAGCAGGCGATTTTTAACGGCGAACGGCAACGCACCGAATTCGGGGCCGCAGCTCAAGTCCGTCCCGGCCTTCACCGCGAGGGCTGCGGCCTGTTCGAGGGTCAGGACGAAACCGTGGCCTTGATGGAGGTCACTGATGGCCCAGCAATCCGAGACGACATAGCCCCGGAAGCCCCATTTATTGCGCAGCGTGTCAAAGAGAAAGTGATTTGCGCACGCCGGTTCGCCGCGCACAGAATTGTACGCGCACATAACCGAATCGGCCCGGCCCTCCAAGATCGTGGCGCGAAACGCAGGAGTGTAGGTGTCCGCCAGATCGTGCGGAGATACCGGCACGTTAAAGCGATGCCGCAGAACTTCTGGACCGCTGTGGACGGCATAGTGCTTGGACGTCGAGACCGTTTTCAAGTAGGTCGGGTCGTCGCCTTGCAGGCCGGTAACGAATGCTACGCCGATGCGGCTGGTGAGGTAGGGATCTTCGCCATAGGTTTCCTGGCCGCGTCCCCAGCGCGGGTCGCGAAAGATATTGATATTGGGTGACCAAAAGGTGAGGCCGTAGTAGCGTCCGGTGTTTCCATGTTGGATTGCATCATTGTATTTGGCGCGTGCTTCGGTGGAGATCACATCGGCGACGCGATGGATCAGATCGGTATCCCAGGTGGCGGCGAGACCGATGGCTTGGGGAAAAACGGTTGCATTTCCTGAGCGCGCGACGCCGTGCAAACCCTCGTTCCACCAGTTGTAGGCGGGGATGCCCAGGCGCGGAATCGCTGGCGCCACGTCCTGCATTTGCGAAACCTTTTCTTCGAGGGTCATGCGCGAGACCAGATCGTTTACACGTTCTTGGGTGGGCCGGCTGGCATCCAGGTAGGGAGCGCGCGCCACCTCGTTCACGGCAGAAGCGGTCCGAATTTGTGCCGCGGCGGGCCATCGACTCAATAGCAATGGCACAGCAACAAGGCTATAACGCAGAAGCTGCTTGGACATGCGTGAGATTCTCTAACAAGCGGCGGGTTCCGTCCAGATCAAGCTTGGCCGGCAGACAGGCCAGAGCCGGTAATACGAGCACTGCGAGAATGACAAGAACGCCGACAGCTGTCGGCCGCCTTGGTACTCGCTATGGCCGGCTAACAAGATTTTACGATTCCTGAGGTCATTACTCACAGATGGCGGACCGTCCCTCGGATCACGAATTCCGTGGGCAGGATTCGATGGCTGAAGGTCATTCGCGGATGATGCAACCGTTCGAGCAGCATCTTCATACAGGTTTCGCCGATCTCTTCCTTGTGGACCCGCACGGTCGAAAGCGGCGGGTCCATCAGAAGGGCCTCCTCACGGTCGTCGAAACCCACCAGGCTGATATCGTCCGGCACTTTCATGGCGTGCCGCTGCAGGGATCGCCAAAGCCCGTAAGCGATTTCGTCGTTGCCAGCAACGGCAGCAGTGGGTCGCGGCTGTCGGGACAGGATTCGCCCGATGCTCTTTTGACCAAAATCGACGAAGCTCTGAGGACTTCGGGCCGCGATCAAGACGGCTTTTAGTTTGTTTTCGCGCATTCCTTGCCGGTAGCCTTCGAATCGCCGACGAAGCCAGGGGTAGGAGATATCTCCTGCGGCAAAGACAATCTGGCGGTGACCCTTGCCGATCAGATAACGCGTGGCATGGAGGGTCCCGTTGAAGTCATCGAAGCCCACTTGATCGAATTGCTGCTCGTCGCTCATTCCCACTACGTTGTTACTGAAGGCCACGAAGGGCATATGGATGGATTCGATCTTGCGGAGCAGATTCGGATAAATCGTCCCCGCCAGAATGAGTCCGTCAATCAAGCCATGCTCCTGAAGAACGGGAGGCAGGTCGATCCTGTCGGGAGGCGTTCTCGGGGAATAATGCAGCGCGGCGAACAGCACGTGCTGTTTCAAGCCGCTGGCATAAGATTCGACGCCTTGCAAGATGCGAGCATGAAAGGGATGGAGAAAATCGCGGTTGCTCAACAGAAAGCAGACCATTTCTGCGCGCCGCTTGAGAATCCGGCGGGCCTGGGCATTGGGGCGGAACCCCAGACGCCGGATGGTCTCAAGTACCCGCTCGCGCGTTTCCCGGCTCACCTGAGAGCTGGAATTGAGCACCCGGGAAATCGTTCCAACGCCCACGGCAGCGGCCTGCGCCACTTCGCGAATGGTCGTTTTTCTTGGAACTACTTCCATAACACTGTGGTCTCTTGTCGCTTGGGCCTCTCGCCAGGTTCGGTGAGAAACCGGCAACCCTCATCCCTCTGCCAGTCTATCACACCAAAACAGCGATGGTATTCTCAGCCTTATGGCGGGATCCGCGCGCTTGTGCCAAGAAGTTGGAAAACCAGTCCAGCCGATTGGTTCTATGAGATTCTGACTTGACAGCGGGTTTTCGCTCGGTTAGGGTGTGGAACCAGTTCCAAGGTTTCTTGGGATCTCGTTGGATTGCGTGGGAGGTTCTTCGAATCTCGTGGGGTGTGAGGTCATGAAAAAACTGTCCAGTTGGTCTTTCCTTGGCTCGTCTCGCGGGGATAAGTCTTCGGCGATAAGTGCCCAACGATCTGGCGGGCCTGCCCGAACCGCTCTGATCAAGCGGTGGCATTTCAGCATCGCCGTACTGCTCGGGACCATGCTCCTGGGATATTCGGCACCCGTCATGGGGCAAGCGGTGAATGCAACTTTGCTCGGCACGGTGACGGACTCGAGCGGGGCGGCGGTCGCCAGCGTGAAGGTAACCATCACGGAAACAAACACCGGGATTAGCCGTACCTCGCAAACGAACGATAGCGGCAACTATGTATTCCCGGACCTGCCGCCGGGCACGTACACGGTCACCGCGGAACAGCCTGGATTCAAACGGGCCTCGAGAGCCGGCTTTGAGGTGATCGTGAACACCACCGGGCGCGTCGACCTTGTCCTTCAGCCTGGAAGCGGCTCGGAAACCATCCTCGTGGAGGCGCAGACGCCCATCCTGCAGACCGAGCGAGCGGACACCGGGCGTAAGCTGGAAACCGTGCTAACGGAGAACGTACCGCTCGGCACCAATCGTAATTTCCAAAATCTTCTAAACATTGTGCCCGGCACAACTCGCGCCACTTTCCAGCACTCGCAGTTCTTCAACGCAAGTAGCTCGCTGCAGACGGAAGTCAACGGCCAACTACGCGAGGGCAACAACTACCAGATCGAGGGCATCGACGACAACGAACGCACCGGTCTCCTGCAGATCCTGGTGCCGCCGCTCGAGGCCATCCAGACAGTGGACGTTTCGACGAGCAATTTCGACGCAGAGCTAGGTCGTGCGAGTGGCGCCGTTGTTAACGTTATCTTGAAGGCCGGTACCAACAGCTATCATGGCGCCGCATACGAATTCGCCAGGAACAATTATTTCAACGCTCGCAACTATTTCGATCAATCGGTGGGACATCTCGCTTACAACTACTTGGGCGGCAATCTTGGCGGTCCGATCAAGAAGAATAAGCTCTTCTTCTTTGCCGATTATCTAAAAGTCTTTGATCACCAGGCAAATCCAAACACCATTACTGTCCCCACCATGGCCTTTCGCTCGGGTGATTTGAGCGCGGTTAAAAACTTGCAAGCTTGCAAAGTGGCCGCGACCGCTTGCAACATCTACAACCCCTTCAGCGGCAATCCCGACGGCACGGGCCGCCAGCAGTTCATGGCCACGTCCGCTCCCGGCCAGGCCACGGTAGCGGGTCCTAATGGAATGGTGGATGCATTCAATTCTGCTTGCACCAATGCAGCCGGTTGCCCGAACATCATTCCTGCCGCCTTGATTGATCCCATCTCCGCTAAGCTCATGGCGTTCTTGCCGCCCATTCCAACTACTGCGCCCATCGCGAGCAACTATTTTGCGCTTCTGGGTTTCCACAAGGACACGGATTTCGTGGATGCCAAAGTAGACGCCAACCTGACCGATAAAAATCGCCTGAGCGCGCGATTCAGCTACCAGCGTCCATCCGTTTTCCAAGCGCCGATATTCGGTATCGCCGGCGGACCAGCGCAGAATAATTTTGAAGGGACCGGGCTTCAGAAGACCTATAGCACGGGTATCAACTACAACCGCTTTTTCTCGAATACGTTAGTTGCGGAGTTCCGCGTTGGTGCAGGGTGGTACCACAACGAGGCCCACAACAGCGATTTTGGGACGACTACTTCCCAAACGCTGGGCATTCCCGGCGTCAACCTCGATCAGATAACCAGTGGAATCGTGGGTGTTACGATTAACGGCGGGTTTTCCAATCCCTTGATTGGCTTCTCGGCCAGCCTGCCGTGGATCCGCTCAGAAACCAATATCGACTTTGCGAATACCTGGACCAAGATTCTCGGCAACCATACGGTTAAGTTTGGCGTCGACCTCCGCCGGGTTCGCGACGCTTTGCTCCAGGAACAGACGTTCAGCCCACGCGGTCTTTATACTTTCAACGATGGCCAGACGGCGCTCAACACCGGTGCCGGCGCAACGGTCACCAGCTTTGGAAACGACTTTGCCAGCTTTCTGCTCGACGTGCCGGGTCAGGTGGGACGCGATCTGGCGACCTTTTTCCCGAACTATCGGGCATGGCAATTCTTCAGCTTCGTGCAAGATGGGTGGCTGGTCACTCCAAAATTCTCGGCGAATATTGGACTTCGCTGGGAGTTTTATCCGCCCGCCACGCCAGCGGCCCAAGGTGGCTTTTCCAATTACAATCCCGCCAACAACACGCTGGTCGTCAGCGGCATAGGCGGCAATCCAGATGACTTGGGAATCACCACGCATTACAAATACTTCGCGCCGCGCCTGGGGCTGGCTTACCGTCTAAAGGAATCGACCGTTTTCCGCGCTGGATTCGGGATTAGCTATACGCCGTTTCCCGACAACAGCTACGCTTACAATTTCCCTGTGCGGGCCAATAACGTATTCAATCCAGCGGTTGCCAGCTTTGGGCCGGCGGTACTTCCCAGCGGACAAACCGCCACATTTGAGAATGGTTTCCCATCTCTCATTCTCCCTTCGGTTCCATCGAACGGGATCATTACCAATCCGACCGTCGGTTCCTCATACGATGTAGTTAATCCGAATTTCAAGAACCCCTATGTCGAATCGTGGAACGCCGCGATCCAGCAAGCTCTGCCTGGGCGGTTCGTTCTCGATGTAGCCTACGTGGGCAATCATGGCGTAGATTCCGTCGTCAATTACAACCTCAATGCTGCTACCGTAGTTGGCCTGGGGAACAAGGGACAGCCGGAGTTTAATACGTTCGGGCGAACGGCGGACACGAGTCTCCGCTTCGCGGGATACTCATCCAATTACAACTCCCTACAGGTGAAGTTTGACCGGCGCTTCTCGGGCGGTTTATCGATCACTACGGCTTACACATTCGGCAAAGGCATGGGTTTTCAAACGGGCGACGATGGCGGCCTGGCGTTCTATATCAATCAGCGCCGCAACTACGCCCGGAACGACTTCGACCGCACGCATACCTTTGTGCAGAACATTGTGTACGATCTGCCGTTTGGAAAGGGCAAGCGCCTCGTGCCTTCTGGAGTTGGCGCCGCGATTCTGGGCGGCTGGCGCGTTTCCAGCTTTCTCACGCTGATGACCGGCCTTCCGCTTTATTTTAACGCTAGTGGCAACTCGCTTCGAGCGCCGGGCAACACCCAAACGCCGGATTTGGTTGCTCCTGTGCAAATCCTTCACGGCATCGGCATTGGCAATCCCTGGTTTACGGCATCGAGCTTCGCTGCCCCGGCGGCCAATACATTCGGCAATGTGGGGCGGAACTATCTTAGCGGGCCCCGTTTTTTCAACTTGGATGCTTCACTGTCTAAGTCGATCCGATTCACGGAGCGCTACAATCTGGATCTGCGGCTGGAGGCTTTTGGCGTGACCAATACGCCGCAGTTCTACTTCGCGTCTAACGGTGGCAGGGCAGCGGGGACAACGTTGGGCAGTAGCAGTTTCGGCCAGATCACCAGTGCCATCGGTGGCCGCCAACTTCAACTCGGCTTAAAGTTCAACTTCTGATTAGGCCCGCAGCGACGTTCGGAAGGTGCCGGCTGGAGGGCCCCAGTGGCCGTTGCGGG
>MNIJ01000012.1 GCA_001919715.1 Acidobacteria bacterium 13_1_20CM_58_21 | reverse complement strand
AGTTATGCTTTCCGCGATTCCACGAAACCGTTTCCGAGATGGAATAGGTCTGGTCGAGCTCGCGGCGAGGCGTCGGGTCGCTCAGAGCGCCGAACGATGTGAAACTGATTCCCGGCAATCCCCAGTCAAACGGATCGTCGGAAATCCCGCCGATCCCTGCGCCATTCGGTCCGGAAACGTCAGTGACGTTCGAATACAAGTTGGTTGTGGAGACATGATTGTGGTTGTAGTTCACCCGCAACATGCTGGTGGCGCGCCCTTTCCCATAGGTCCACCCTGCGCTAGAGTTGAGCCCCTGGGTTCGCGTTGCTCCCGCGAGTGAAGGAAAAGGGTTCACGAAGTTGCTCGAGCTGCGCGACCAGTTCAGCCCGAAATTGATATTGTTCTGGGAACGCCGCCTGCCCCCGCCGCTTCCACCGCGCCCATTGCCAAACAGACCGAATCCGGGACCACTGCTTGCACCAAAGTTGTGGATCAGCCTGAGAATCACGGAATCGGAATTGCTGCCCGCAGAGGTCACGTAATGGAAGTTCTGGCCGGAAGTGGTCGTCAGAATGTTCGGCAACGGGATGTACTGCAGGAGCGCCGTCGCTGCCGGACTGATCAAGGACGGATCGATCCCATTCGGCAAGCCGTTCGATTGATATTGCTGTCCACTCTGCGGATCGAAAATCTGGACGGGCTTACCGTCATTGTAGGTCGCCCCGGCAAAATTGCCGTGGCGTTCATCCGGTGTCGGCACGGTGGAGAAGGCATCGTACGGATTGCTCCCGCGCGACCCGTTCCATCCGCCGAAAAAGAACCATTTATTGCCCCCGCTGAAGATCTTAGGGATGTTCAGCGGCCCACCGATGTTAACTCCGAAATGAGCTTGGTTGTAATTGGCCTTCGGTGATGCAATTCCGGTCAGTGAATACGATCGAGCATCCAATCCGGCGTTATCGTCTGAGAAATACGCCGTCCCATGCGGCTGATTGATGTTGAAGCCCTTGGGCATCCTGCCCAGGGCGATCGTCCCCCCGCCGGGTCCGCCGAAGCCGCCACCCCCGAAACCACCACCGCCTTCGCGTTGCATGCGATCGCGAAACTCTTGAATTCGTTGTTGCACATCCTCTTCGTTGCCTCCGCCGAAGTCCTGTGTCCGTCCCGGTGCGCCGCTGATGCTCACCGACTCCGTCGGCCCCTCGGCCCCCGCGCCATTGAGGGGCAGGCTCGAAAGATCGCTGTTGCCCGAGCCCCCGCTCGGCCCACCCGCTCCGCCGAAGCCGGAATTTCCACCGGCAAGCGAAGAAAGTGCGCTATCCATCACCAGACTTTGAAATCCCCGGCCCGCCGCCGCAACTGCCGCGTTGTTATTGTTCGACTGATCTTGCTCCCGAGAAGCCAGAATCAGTTCGGCGTCCGCTTTCGCCGATGGGTTCTCCGGATTCAGCACCACTTCCAGCGTGAAAGCTGCGAATCCCATGAATTCCATGCGTATTACATATCGCCCGCGGGTCATGCCCGACAACCCGAATTTGCCTTCGGCGTTGGTCGCCGCAGCGTACCTCTTCCCCGTCAGAGTATTGGCCGCGGTTACCGTCACTCCCGGCAGTGGCGTCTTGCCGCTTCGCGCCGAACCATTGACTTCATAGGCTGGCAGAGCCGCGGGAGCCGTCACAGACTTCGCCGTCGGGAGGGGCGCCACCTCCTGCGCAGGCAAGGTCGGCGCAAGAGAAATCGCCGCGAATAGTATGAGGATGCCCCCAGCAATGGACTTCAAATCTTGGTCTCCCGAGTGCACTATTGCTGCGGTTTTGGTGCGGTCGCAGGCTTACTTGCGGCTGGCGCACTTCCGGCAGGACCCATTCCACTCATCTTGCGCATTTCCTCCATCTGCTTCCATTGCTCGGGAGAAAGGACCATTACATTTTTCGGAACAAAGGCATTATCCTGAACGGCTCCGCGCACCACCACGTGATCGCCCGGTTGGATGTCTGCCATCGTGATACTCTCGCGTCCCCTGCGCAGCGAGGTCTCTTCCTTCAGCTCCAGCGTTTGTGTGACGTTGTCCGCGCGCAGCACCGTGAGTTTCGGTGCGTCGACAGATTTCACTTCACCCACAACGAAATCCTTTCCCAATTCGCCGAACCCCCGGCCACCGATCATCCCGCCGGTCCCACCGCCGATCATCTGTGCGGTCACGCTGTGATCCGCATTCTCCTCCCCGCGGACGAAGACCATGTCGCCAACCTTAAAATCTTCGAATTTCGCGCTTTGGCGGTCCTTGCGGTATTCCGTCTTATCCGTAATCTTAACTGCCACCGTTTGGCCGTCCGGCTTGGCCAACTCCAGCGATCCTTTGCTGATCACCGTGATCTTTCCAAACAACGGCCGGCCCTGGCCCTCGTTTGGTCCAGGTCTTTGGCCTGCCGCTGGAGGCCCTGGTTCCGGACCTGCTGCGCCCGGCGCGGGCGCCTGCGCTCGGCCGGCCGTTGCCGCCAGCAAGAACAGCAAACTTAAGCGCAAGAATGGTTTGCCGCGCATCATCATGACCATACCCATGGCTACCCTCTCATCGTTAAAGACGCAAGACCAGGCGTCAAAGTAACGCTACCCAACCCTTCTGGCCAGCGATAATTCCTCTACTTCCTAGTTTCCTCAAGAACGGCACTAAAGTTCCCGCACGAACTTCCCGCAAAGACACATGCGCTCATGGCACCGAGGTAACCTGCGGCGCGCCCTTGAAAGCCACGCGGCCGCCGGTCTAAGGCCCTCGATTCGATTGTACCTGGCACACGGATCAGCCGCCGCAGACGGAGCGATAACCCAAGATGAAAAGCGCGAAGAGTCTGTACGTCGCTCTGCTCGTCGCGGGCACGAGGTGGGCTACCGCCCGGCAAAGAAAGGATAAAAAAGGCTTTTCAGCGCGGATGTTCTCTGGCCATTTTTGGGGCGCGACATTTTTTCTGCGCTTCTCGAACGTTCATTTTTCGCGCAGGATGACTTCCCCATGGCCCACGAGTTGGTCGTTCAGCCATAAGCGGTACTTGTACGTAGCTGCTTTGCTGCCCGGGCGCGGCGGGCCGCTAAGCAGCCGCATGCCGGCCGGCGCCTGAAAAACATTCGACGAAAACGGACACCGGTTGACATCGAATTCGACGCGCAAATTGCCGGCGTCGGAGATCCACGAGACTTGGTCGTTTTCATCGATCACCACGACTTGCGGGATGAGTCCAACGAGTACCGGGCGTTCAGCCATTTCTTGTGGGGCCCCATGCCGTTCAGGGGCCGATGCTCCTGGCTCTATCGTGCACAGGGACGATACCATAATCCCTGGAAAGAATTCTTGCGAGACGGCGCTGGCCTATGTTAGTGAAAGTGAATCTGCGATTTTTTTACCAACAACCTGTACCCTCGGGCCTCTACACTGAGACAACCTGTACTTCGCTGCCCTTGACCGTTCTTCCGGGCGACCGTACACTGAAATTGTTGATTCGTGGCGCGAAGTTCCGGCTGGACCTCTTGCGCTCGCGGAAAGATGTATTTATAAGCGTCGCACCCTGGACGCGGAGGATTTTGTCGGATGGCTTCAGCTTCTCGCTATTTGTCTATACCACTCCCGAACGGCTCGCGGATTTCCGTTCTCCTTTCCTTGCCTTTTGCGCTCATTCACATCGCCTCGCTGCTAATCTTCTTCATCCCATTTCATTGGTATTACCTGGTGGCATGCCTCGGCCTGCTGGTCGTGAGGATGTTCTTCGTCACGGCGGGCTATCACCGCTATTTTTCGCACCGCTCGTTCAAAACTAGTCGCGTGTTCCAGTTCGTGATCGCTTTCATGGCCATGACCTCTTCGCAGAAGGGCGTGCTTTGGTGGGCGGCGCATCACCGCCACCATCACCGGCATTCGGACCAGGAACTGGATTTGCATTCGCCGACGCTTTTCGGGTTTTTCTGGTCGCACGTAGGCTGGATCATTTCCGATAAATACAACGACACGCGGATCGAATACATCGCCGACTTCGCAAAGTTTCCCGAGCTGCGCTGGCTGAATAAGTACCATCTGGTGCCGCCGGTCACACTCGGCGTGGTGCTGTGGCTGATCGGCGGATGGCAGCTGTTTGTCTGGGGTTTCTGCCTGAGCACGGTGCTGCTGTGGCACGATACGTTTACCATCAACTCGCTCTCGCACCTCTTTGGTTCGCGCCGCTACCAGACCACCGACACCAGCCGCAACAACTGGCTCCTCGCCCTGCTCACCCTCGGCGAAGGCTGGCACAACAACCATCATCACTTTATGGCTTCGGCGCGCCAGGGCTTTTATTGGTGGGAAATCGATATCACCTACTACACCCTGAAGATTCTCTCCTGGTTCGGCATCGTCTGGGATCTGCGCAAAGTCCCGACGCATTTGTTGACCCAAGACCGACTCGCCGCCTAATCCGCCAGCGCCAAAGCCATTTTAATACTATAAATACTGTAATCTAGTTTGGTTGTGCGTCTCCTCTCCGCGATATACTTTCGCGCATGCCTCTCCGTAGTCTGTTAAGCACTGGTTCTTGGTACTGCATTTTTTGCGCTGTTTCCGTTGCCGCGCCGGCAGAGCAATCTACACATTACTCTGTGAAGCTGGCCCCGGATTTCGAGCGCCAACTCTTGCGGGGTGATGAAACCATCGAGTTTCAGGTCGAGGCGGGCGCCGTCGAGTGGCAGAAGCAAGCGGGGTTGCACGTTCTCAGCGCGGACGTTGCGGATGGAGAGGTGACGGTGGCCGAGCACGCGGTGCGCGTGCGCTTGCGTTCGGGTGGCCGACACAGTTTGAAGCTGAAATACACTGCGGCTGCGGGGAGAGGCATCCGGTGGTTTGCGGACCACGCGGGGTTGGCGACGGCCTTTTACTGCGAGGCGTGGATGGTCTGCGACAATTCGCCTGGCCGTCGCGCCACGCTACAGCTGGAGATTGCCGTTCCTTTCACGCCGCCCGCTCACGGTGCAAACGGATTCCGGGCAGTGGGACCCGGGCGCCGAGGGAAAGAGTGGCGCGGCCGCGATGGCGATCATTTTGTTTTTGAGCAGAGTGATCCGGTGCAAACGTATTTGCTTAGCTTTGCCGTTGCGCGGCTTGCCGTTGCGGTCGACGACAGGTTTTCGATTTACGCGCAGAGAATGGATGCAAATAAGGCGGCATTCGCCAGGACGGCCGATGCCTATGCGTTTCTGAGAGCGGCAGCATCGGTGGATATGATGAACTTGCACTACACGCAAGCGTTTTTGCCGGGACCCAGCATGGGGCAAGAAGCCGCCGGCATGGCGCTCATGTCGCAGGACGACCTCGCCGATCTGGCGGCCAAAGATGACGTGCAGTTAATGGCCCATGAGCTGGCTCATCAATGGTGGGGCGTGACCCTGGGCATCCGCTCGTGGTCCGATTTCTGGTTGAACGAAGGGTTTGCGGAGTTCATGTCTGACGCGTATATCGAGAAGCACCGGGGGCGCGCGGCGTACGACCAGCAAATCGCGGAATTACGAGAGCGGATGAGGAAATTGCGCGAAGAAGGGAAGGATCGCCCGCTGCATTGGGAAGAGTGGAAAGACGCCCATGAGGCGCTGGGGCCAATCCCGTATGTGAAAGGAGCTTTGTTCCTGGACCGTCTGAGGATGGAGCTGGGCGACGAGATTTTCTGGCAAGGGATCGGTCTGTACACCTCCGGTAATGCGCGCCGCCTAGTGGACTCCAGAGATTTCCAACGGGCGATGGAAAAAGCCAGCGGTCGCGATCTGAGGATACTATTCGATGAAGCGGTCTATCACTGAAATCGGGATGGTTAGGCTGCCGGCTTCAAGCGCGCGTCTTTTCCAGCTTTGGTTAACACTTCTGGGCCGCTTGGCGTCTTGGCTGGACGTAGTCGGATCAACGAACGTCGACGGTGCCAGGAAGGCCAGCCATGCGACGGAAACCACTGCTCTTACCGCTCTACACTCTGCTTACTTGCTGCTTTGCCTTGTTGCCTCATACGTTGGGCGGGGAACCCGGCCCAGTCTATTCTAGACTCACAGCGCACGAGTGGGGCACCTTTACATCCATCGCCGACAGCACCGGCAGGGCAGCCCAATGGTCACCGCTCACCGGGTCCACGGACCTGCCCGCCTTCGTGGAGCATTTTCAGAATGCTGGCTTCAAGCTCGGCTTGCGCGGCACAGTGCGCATGGAAACTCCGGTCCTCTATCTCTATGACTCGCGGGAAGAGACCGTCTCGGTTAAGGTGGCTTTCTCCAAGGGGGTCATCACCGAGTGGTATCCTCACGCCAGCCGCGTCGAGCCTGCCGCCAACATTTTTGATGGCACTCTCTATCAGCCGCACGCCGACGGGAGCATTGCATGGGATTCCTTGATCGTCTCGCCCAGTCTGAGAGCGGAATTCCCGCGCGAAAATCTGGACAACCACTATTATGCTGCCGCATGACCTCTTCGACACCCCTTCGCGTGAAGACACCCGCCGGCGAGCAACAAGAGAAGTTTCTTTTCTACCGCGGCGTATCCACTTTTCCCGTCCCCCTTTCGGCGAAGCTCACCACCGCGGGTAAATTGCTGGTCGAAAATCGCAGCGAGGACGAGATTCCCAATACTATTCTCTTGGAGCGGCGTGGAGAGCAAGTGGGCTATCGGATCGGCGGCGCGCTGCCGAAGGATGTGGTTCTCGGTGTACCGGAGCTTACCGCCACGATCGACGATTTGGGCAGAGATGTGGAAGGAATGCTCGTTTTCCAGGGCCTCTACCAGGATGAAGCGCACGCTATGCTGGAAACCTGGCGCGGTTCGTGGTTCGAAGAAGGCAGCCGGTTACTCTACATCGTGCCCACCGCATTTGTAGATGGCGTGCTGCCACTTTCAATCAATCCAGCTCCTTCACAAACCGTGCGCGTATTCGTCGGACGGCTCGAAATCGTTACCCGCGCGACGGAAAAGGCGGTCGAGGGAGCGTTAGCCACGCACGACCGCGCGACACTGAAGATGTACGGCCGATTCCTGGAACCCATCCTGGCAACCATGAGCCAAGAAGAATCGAATCCAGCCAGAGTTCAGCAGTACTACCAAGCCCTGAATTCCTACTTCAGTTCGGAACTTGCACACAACAGACGCCGAGACTGAATTCTCGAAACATCGAGGCCGCGCGTCATGAAGCGGACGCAAGCGATCGAGCCGCAATCAAAAAGTTTCGCGCCGCCGCTTGGAGAACTGCTAGCTGCCGAGTGGACGCCAGCTGACCCATGGTGAGCGCAAGCGCCGGAGTAAGCGATTGCTGCATGGTTGGTCCTTTTTGCTCCAGGTGATCTCATTCACATCAGACCGAATTCGCGGGCGTGTTTGGCGCATAGGAAGAGATTCAGGTAGGGGTTTTGGCCGAAATTCCAGTCCGACCATCGATGCGCCCAGTCCGGCCTTCTGAAATCACAAGCGTAATCTCCGAGGACTTCCACGGAGCGCAACTTGCCCGTTTGATTACGCGCATAAAAAATGAACTCAGCCCGGCATTCCGTCCCGACGGCGGCCTCCTGCTTTTTTGGTTCCTGCTGGTTCATTTTGCCGCCGGCCTTGCGAGGAAATAGAGCAAGGTAAGAGCCAGAGAGAACAACACCGCGCCGGCTATCACACTGTCAGAAGCTGCTGCACTCCGCTGCGCCATGGAGTCGTACAGCATTCCACAATGATTCGTCCTCCTTTGCGAGTTATTGTCTGGCTTTGTCGCGCGATGCCCGTGCTGCTGGTGGAACGATAAACGAGGGGCAAATTGAGGGGTCGGCCGTGGATGCCTGAAGCGTTTACCGTCGTGGCTCTTCCCATCCATGATGGAGTATTCGTTGGGGACGGAAGTTGGAGGCCCACAAATCTCGGCACGCTTGGAATTACAACCGTTGAGGCGCAATCGGCGGAAGTCCATCGGGAATTACGGGTTTGTCGCCGAAGCCCCGGAATATTCCTGGAATCGAATGTCGATGATTAAACATTTATTAAGGGTGTAAGCCAAGAAAAGACTCGACGGCGAGTGCCAGATAGCAAAGCCGCGATATTCAGCCAAAAACGGCGCAATCGCAAATCCTGACGGGTGTTACCGGGAGCACGCTAATGAGCACGCGGCCTCTGGATGTTACGGTTTCGTGTACGTTGCAGTTGCATTGTGTTTCCGCTGCTGCAGTTCTTCGCGATTCTCTCGCGATCCCGCGTATTTGCTACCTTGGCAAGACCTGACTGCTCAAGTTCTGGTTGGGATGCCAACCAGATGACCGCTGGCCGCCCGCCTTTCTGATTTCCCTCCTAGGCTAGTTAGGGGCACCAATGGGGCGGCACGATCCAAGCCTTCATCGTCCCTACTTCGTTCGAGGAGATAAATAATGACGAAACTGCGCATCAAAAACGCACTTTATATGCTGGTTGTGGCCGCTGCCGTGGCTGTTTTTTCGGGGGTGGTCCCAGTTCCATTTGTGAACGCAGGAAAGCACAATCTGCCCGCAATTCAGTCCCACGGCGTGGTCACCCTGACCGCCGATGGAACGGACCCAGTGCCCCCGCCAAAACCACTGCCATGGCTTGGAGTGGCTTGCTAGGAAGGAATTCTTAAGGAGGCGTAGGTCGCCTGCGTCCTTCCCCTTCCGCATGCTAGGATTAGCTCCGCGCGATCGATCCTGGTCGGCGTCGGAGGAAAATGCTCGGGCAAGTCATTTGGTGGAGCGGCATCGCACTCGAAGCTCTACTGCTGGTTCGAGGATTTCGAGGCCAGTTGCTGTCTCGTTATCCGGCTTTCTTCTCCTATATCCTCTTCGTCTGGTTGCAGTCGCTCCTACGGTTTTCTGTCTACCATTTGCGCCCGCAGCTTTATTCATCCGTTTACTGGATCACGGAATGGCTAGCCATTTTGCTCGGATGCGGTGTGGTCTTCGAGATTTACCGCGTGGGGCTGGCCGCCTATCGCGGGACGGCACGCATGGCGCGAAATCTGCTGGCCTTCGCGTTCGTCCTGGCGTTTACCAAAGCGATTGTGGAGACCTGGAAAGACCCCCATTGGTGGCTGATAGCCACCACCATGGATCTGGAGCGCCCTTTACGGATGGCGCAGGCCCTAGCCATCGTTGCGCTGGTGGTGTTGTTTTTATTTTATTCGATACCGTTCGGCAGAAATCTCAGAGGCGTTCTGTTGGGCTATGGCTTGTTCATTGGCGAGAGCATCATTTGGTTAACGCTTCGTTCCTCTGGCGGAGAGAAGTTTCGCCAATTCTGGTCGTACGTCCACCCCGCTTGCTATTTTGTTGTTCTCGGAATCTGGTCCGTGCATCTGTGGTCCTATGTTCCGAATCCTGAGCCAAGAAGAGCAGTGCGCCTAGAAGAACAATACCAAAGAATGGCGGCGGCGACGAGTCGGCAGCTGCGAGCCGGATGCGGCTACCTGGCGAAGGTGGTGCGCTCGTGATAGGGACTTCCAGCGCGCTGATCGGCGCCGTCGTGTTTCTCGTGCTGATACTGGTGTGGATCAGAGCGGACTCCACATCGCGGCATCTGCCTTCCGTTCTAGACACGTGGTTGCCTGACCAGGACGATGCCGCGGAGGTATGCCCGCCGGAGTTTGTCGCGCAAATCTTTTCAGGCCAAGACCTCGCATTCATCTCGCGATTGGAATCGCCCGATTTGAAAAGACACTTCCTCCGAGAGCGCAATGCCGTGGCGCTCTTTTGGGTCCAGCAAACTTCGGCGGTCATCCGCCGAATCATGCGGCGCCATTTGGAGGCCAGCCGCCTGAGTGCAGATATCGAATTCGCGATGGAGGCCAGGATATTCCTCCAATACGCCAAGCTTAGGTTGCTTTGCGCAGTCCTTTTCCTTTTGATCGGGCTGGCCGGCCCGCAGAAGTTAAACGCTATCGCCCTGTATGCGGACAGACTTACGCAGCGCATCGGCAATGTTCTGAGGGAGTTCGAATCCGGAGTTCGAACGCGCGAAATGGATGGTGCGTGATCTTCCTAAGCCATAGCGTGTCTCTGTTAAACGGAGCCGGGTGCGTATGAGCGTCGCGGTCAAACTCGTGCCGGTGCAAGAAGCCTACGACGATCTCTTGAACCGCACACTATCCAGGATTTCCTGCGAACTTGGCCGCCTGATCTATCTGGCTTCGACTCGCGATTACAACACGGGAAACTATTATCACGAGGGACTGGCCAGCCGCTTCAGCCCGGAGGTTGCGCGCAAAGCGCTGGAAATCGCCCACCGGCAGGCCTTTTATAAGGTTTCCTCTTTTCCGCTGGAAGTCTTAGCCAGCAACCTAGAGGTTTATCTGCGTTCTTCCCGGGAGAACCCTCAGGAGTTTTTGCACACCTGGCAGAGGCTGGAGCCGTACCGCGTCACCATTCCTACGGAAGTGAATCTCACCGTCGCGCGGCTCTTTACGTCCAACCTCAGACTCTCTTTGGCAATTTTGCGTTTCCGTCAGGAGCAGGGTCACTAACATCGCTCAGTTTCATGGCCACAGCTGTTACCTGCCCGACGATCTCGGCGTCGGTACCATACTTGAATTTTCGCGCGTTGCAGGGTGACAAGGGATGAGGAAGCAGCAGGAGTTGGTCATCCAGAAGATCGCACCAGGAGCAAGCGTAGCCGTCGCGCAGCTCCACGAAATAGATGGGACGGTCAAATTCGGTCCGCCGGCGAAGAGGCTGCACTTTCCGCACGCGTGAATCGATCTGTACGAAGGAACCTGGGCGCAGCAGCGGATAGAGGGTGTAATCCTCGAGGCCCACATAGCCATATTGGCTGTGCCGGATGTCCAGGTGTTGGATCAACGCTATCGGCACTTCTCCCCAAAGTTCCACCATGCGCGAGAGAAGGTTGGTGTTGTCCAGATCGAAGGATCTGTCAAACCGAATGGGAAAAGAAACCGTGCGGTCCGCGTCGTAGACTTCCAGGGTAGTGAGGTGGGTGTGTGGTAGCGGGGCAGCCAGCTGATGGAACCCCAACTTCTGCAGGTCCAGCCCATAGAGGCGCAGTAGATCGGTGAACTTCATCCGATAGATGGCACTCAAACTGTACAGCTTGAAAATGCTCGGGACGGAGTCGGAATTCTCGATTTGCGTAAGCCAGGCGTTGGAGATTTGGAATTCCGGGTTGCCCTCCGCTTCCGCAATGCGCAGGCTGAATTCCGCCACATCGCGGGTAGTTATGCCCAGCCGCGAGCGCAGGTCCTTGAGTTGTTCGTTGGGCGGTAGCGCCGTCACAGGCTGCTATCTTACCTCAAGTCGCCGGGGAAAATAGTTGAGCAGCTTGAATCTTAGAAATTCAGATTACTCATCACCGCACGCTTATGATCACTGCTATGGGATCAAACCGCTCAAACCAGACAACCAGAATTGCTGCGGGGCATGGGGATTACTTGGGTGTCTTTTGCACTCGCGGTTTTTTGTTGTCGGACTTCTAGTTCCATCGGTGCACTTAAAATGTCTCGCGCAAAAGGCCAGGGGGCCAGCGCAACGAAGGAAGTTAGAGGAGTAACCTCACCGAGCTCCTTTCGGGACGGTGGTTCCTCCCGAGCAGGGCACGAATCAAACTGTTTGTAGTTGCCGAAACTAGCAATCTGCCCGTTCGAGATAAGCGCTGCGGGCGCGCGGACCCAGCCAAATTGTCGGTTGCGCGGGTGTGGGGATTGCGCGAAAATTAGGGTTGCCGCCGTGGCAGGAAAGTCCCCGAGAGCGCCTTCGCGGGCGGTTCGAGATTCGAACACGAGAATCAAGCGCAAGAATTAAAGAAGGGCAAAACGTCATGACAGAGCACGTTGGCGAACTCCATGCTCCGGTTCGGTTGATGCTGACGCCCGGGCCGTCTTCTATCGATCCGCGGGTTTATCGCGCGATGGCGACGCCGCTGGTGGGGCACATGGACCCGTGGTTCAAAGGGTGCATGGAAGAGACGCAAGTCTTGATGCGCCAGTTATTTCAGACGGAAAACCGGATCACCATGCCGCTCTCCGCTTCGGGTTCGGGCGGGATTGAGGCGTCGGTGCTGAACTCGCTCGAAGAAGGCGATGAAGGCATCGTGGCGGTCAACGGCGTTTTTTCCGAGCGCATGTACGAGATTGCCACGCGGGCGTCGTCGAAAATCGTAAAGGTGGAGGCGCCCTATGGGAAGCCGGTGGATGCGGAAGATGTACGCCGCGCGGGCCAGGGCAAAAAGATCAAGATCATAGGCTTCGCGCATGGGGAGACTTCGACCGGCGTGGTCACCGGCATCGACGCCTACCGAAAGGTGGCGGACGAATTGGGTGCCCTGCTGATCGTGGATACCGTGGCGTCCCTTGCGGCCGTGCCGCTCCATGTCGACAGGCAGCGCATTGATATTTGCTTCAGCGGATCGCAAAAGGCCATTAGCGCGCCACCGGGCATGTCGCCGATCACGGTGAGCCCAACCGCCGAGGAGGTGTTTCGAAAGCGAAAGACCAAAGTGCAGAGCTGGTATTTCGATTTGACAACAGCCATGAATTATTGGGGCAAAGACCGGCTGTATCATCACACTCCGCCGATTTCGCTGATCTTTGCGCTGCGCGAAGCGATGCGGCTGGTGGTCGAAGAAGGACTGGAATCGCGCTGGGAGCGGCATCGCGTGAATCAACTCGCGCTGATCGCGGGCATCGAGGCTATGGGTCTGGATCTGCTGGTGAAGGACCCGGCGGACCGCTTGCCCACGGTCACCGCGGTGATGATTCCAAGTGGCATTGACGATGGGAAAGTGCGCAATCAGTTGCTGGACGAATTCAACATCGAGATCGCCGGCGGGTTCGGTGCGGTGAAGGGCAAGATCTGGCGTGTGGGATTGATGGGCTACTGCAGCCAGAAGCCCTTCGTATTGTTGTTCCTGGCGGCGCTGGAAAAGTGCTTGCTCGAGCAGGGATTCCGCGTGCCGAGTGGCGCCGGAGTTGGAGCGGCGATTCGGAGTTACTCGCAAGTGGAGACCGCTGCCGCTGCTGTTAGCTAGCTGAGCTGACGACACCGTCAGTCATGCTAGCGAAGCAAGCTCGGCGCAAGCTGCCAAACGAGCAGTCGGTAAAGGAGAGTGCGTGACGACACGCCCGGTACTCGCGAATAACGGTGCAATGAGCCAGTTCGTCGGCGCTTTCGAAGTCACTTCCAAATTGAGCGGGGAAACGTATCAGTGCCGCTTCTCGCACATGTGGAACGGCATCGCGACGCGCCACGCGGATACGATCGACACGAAGTTTTTTGTCGATGCGGCGGCGCATGTTGTCGGTCTAGCGCACCTAGCGTTTGTGAAGTTCCGGGAGAAGGCCAAGCGCGACTTGACCGATCGCGAGGCGAGCTTTG
>MNIJ01000188.1 GCA_001919715.1 Acidobacteria bacterium 13_1_20CM_58_21 | reverse complement strand
CAATCAAGCGCTTTTGCTCGGCTTCGTCGAAATAAATCATCACGTTACGGCAGAGGATAATGTCGTTGCGGCGGGGCAAGAACTCGGTCTTCAAGTTGTGAAAGTCGAACTGCACGAGTTCTTTCAATTGTGGCTTGACAGCATACTTGTTGGCAGATTTCTCGAAATACCGGAGCCGGCACGTGTAATCCACAGGTTCCATCTGTTGCTCGGTGTAAAGACCTTCCTGACCAGCGCGTAGGCTGGCATAGCTGATGTCCGAAGCAACGATTTCTACTCTCCATGGAGGAGGAATGAGCGGTTTCGGAGAAGGCATTTCGAACGGGAGCGGATTACGCAAGTAGTAGTAGGCCAGCGCATCGCAGACCAAAACGGCGACGGTGTAGGGCTCCTGGCCGGAGGAGCAACCGGCGCTCCAGATCCGAAGTGTGTAATCACGGCGTTCCTGCTTGCGGCGCAGAATGTCCTCGAGAACAGTTTTCTGAAGGAGCTCGAGTTGCGGGCGATTGCGAAAGAAGCTCGTTTCGTTGACGGTTAGATTCTCAAGCAGGAGGGCCAGTTCGGCGCGCCCTTCCCTGCTGGTCAACAGCCGGTAATAAGCATAGAAAGAGTCGAGCTGGCAGGCCTTCAGACGGCGTTGCAGGCGATCCTTCAGGAAGTGCGAGCGGCGCTCATCGAAATACATACCGCATTCCTGATAGACCAGAGTCTGGAGGAGCTTCAGCTCTGCTTCGGTGAGTTGGACCTGGGCAGTAATCGTTCCCATTGTGTTTTCGTGAAGCGGATCCGCAGTCCGGCGATTTTAGTTGCAAGCCGAAAGAACATTACCTTGCGGTGGCGACGGGTTCCGCGACCTCCTCGAGTCGTTTGAACTCCGGGCGATGTAGGAGTTTCGAGATGTCCAGCAGAATAATGAGACGTCCCTTCAGCTTGCCGACACCCGTGACGTATCCGGCTGCGCCTTCCGCAAAAACACTGCCCGGGGCTTCGATCTCGGACGGCGGAATCTTCAGCACTTCCGAAGCCGCGTTGACGATGAGGCCGATCAACTTGTTGTCCAGCTCCACGACGAGAATGCGGTTCTTTTTATCGGTATGAATCTCGGTCTCACCGAATCGTTTGCGCAGGTCCATCACCGGAATGATCTTCCCGCGCAGATTGATCACCCCCTCGATCAGGTCGGGAGCGCTCGGAACCGCGGTAATCTCCGGAACACGCACAATCTCGCGCACGGCAGCGATACGCACGCCGTACGTTTCCTTACCGATACGAAAACCAACGACTTGAAGATCCTTTTCCATCGAGAGGCCTCCGGCCCTCTAGGAACGCGCTATTCCCGCGTATTCGAGTTCTTGCGCACGGTTCGACTCCGAACCGCGGCGGTGACTGCCCAACGATTCGCCGCGACGCGGTCGCTGCTGGTTGGCGCGGTCCAGAACGAAGCGATCCATGCTGTCGAGCAAGTTGCGCGAAAGCTTGAGCATCTGCTCGGCGGCGGCGGAAAGCTCGGTGGAACTGGACGCGGATTGGTGTACCAGTTCGCGCATCTTGTCCATGGCGCGGACAACGGCCTGGGCGCCGGACGCCTGTTCTTCGACGGCGGAATTGATTTCTTGGGTAATTTCGGTGAGGCGGCTAGTGGCTTTGGCGATTTGTGAAGAACCAACCGATTGTTCGTTGGTGGCGGCGCCGATCTCCTGAGAGAACTTGTAGACTTCGGTGACCACGTTGGAAATCTTGTGCAGCGCGGAACCAAGATCGTTTCCGAGGCTCAAGCCTTCCTCGACGATGCGCGTGCTACGTTCCATGTTTTCGACCGCTTGGCGAGCTTCGCGCTGAATGCTCTGAATGAGATCCGCAATTTCCTTGGTTGATTGCGTGGACTTCTCAGCGAGTTTGCGAACTTCATCGGCAACAACAGCGAATCCAAGACCGTGCTCACCGGCGCGGGCCGCTTCGATGGCCGCGTTGAGCGCGAGCAGGTTGGTCTGTTCGGCAAGGTCGTCGATGACTTCGATAATCTTACCAATGTCATCGGCGCGATGACCCAGGATGTTGATGATTTCTGCGGAAGACTGGATGGCCTGATTGGTGCGGTTGAGGCCGTCGGTGGCCTTCTCCATGGTTTGAATGCCGGTGACGACTTCCTCGCGCGAGCGGTTGGCGATATCGAGCAACACCTTGGCGGTATCGGCGACGCGCTGAATGGAAGTGACCATCTGATCGATGGACGCGGAGGTTTCCGCGACGCTGGAAGCCTGAACTTGAGTGTTCTTCACAACGTTCTGCACATTGATGCTCATCTCGTGCATGGTGCTGGTGACCTCTTCAATCGCGGAAGAGGCCTGGACACTGACCTTGGCCGCGTCATCAGCGGCGCCCGCGACTTGATTGGAGCCAGCCGAGACCTGGCTGGCGGAATCCCGGGTTGTCCGAACAAGTTCCTGCAAACCGTGGGACATGCGAAGGAAGGCATTGCCGAGAGTGTCGCGTTTGGAACGCGGCACGACCTCCACGGTCAGATCGCCTTCGGCAACGGCCATGGAAACGCTGGCCATTTCTTTTAGATAGGCGACCATGTTGTTGAAGGTCGTGGCCAGAGCGCCGATTTCATCGTTACGGTGAATATCAATGCTCTGATCGAGGTCTCCCGAGTCGCCTATTTCGCGCGCCACGGTGATGAGGTGGGTCAAAGGTTCCGTGATGGACTTGGCGGTATAGAGCGCGATGAAACTGCCCGCTAGGAGAGCCAGCAGCGTTCCGCCGGTGGTAACCCAGATGCTGACGGTGCTCAGGCGATCTGCGGATTTTGTGGTTTCCTCAAGGAACCTGCTGATATCGGCATTGCTTTGATCGAGGACGACCGATGACTTGGTCAGCCAGGAAGAGGGATCTTTCTGCAGATAAAAAATTTGCAAGTCGGAAACAGTAGCATCTCCAGAATCGACTTGACGGCGCTTGGCGATCAGTGGCTTGGCAAAGTTGTCGGCCCAGCTGGCTTCCGTACTCTCAACCTGGATCAGGGCGGTGCGGACGGCTTCGTTGGAGGCTTGCGATTCGCCACGCTTGATCTGGTCGGTGATGTCCGTCAAACCTTTACTCACTTTCTCTTCATCGCGGGGATCGCCGCTGAGGAGGAAATTATTCATGTTGAGGCGATTCAACATGATCTGATAACGCACGGATTCGACGGTGCTCTTGCTATCGAATGCAACACTGGCATCCTTGCGCGCCGAGCTTTCCTTCCACCCGGCGATGATATTCACAACGAACAACACCGACAGGGTGGCCAGGATCAGGCCGAAACCCGCGTAAAGCTTTTTTCCGATGGTCATTGCGAAATGCCTCCCGCCCACCTCAGCAGGTCAGCGTGCCGAGCCGCTTCTGCCGGAACAAACTTTCCTCTACTGTTTCCCTTAACTGCCATGAAACTCAAACTCCACAACCTGGGTGGTCTCTTCCGGCGCAGTCGCGAATTTCCATTCCTTCACGGCGTCCTGGCAAGCCTGTACCAGCAAGGGGTGCCCTCCGACGACCCGCGTGCTTTTCACACGTCCGTCCGCCGTGATGACGACTTCGATTTTGACTTTGCCCGTAACATTCATGCGTCTGGCGAGGTCGGGATACAAAGGCGCCGTCTTGGTCTTGACCTTGCGCTTGGATTCGTCCGTCGAACCCGACTGGGCAAATCCAGAAAGGCTCGAAAAAATGAGCGCCGCAGTAGCAGCCACAGCCAACCTCTTCCACGCGCTAGTTCTCATCGACACTACTCCTCATGGGATGGGAGGATGCCCCGCGTAGGAGAAGGCACGTCGGATGCCATGGTGGAGCGGTGCGGGAATACTGGAATCCGCATCAGCCTAGCGCCGGTAACTAACAGAGGAGCAGCAGGTTATGGAAGAGTTAGAAGATGAATGGCAATCCGGCTTTCGAGCACCATTGTCTCAGGCGGACGGAACTCCACGGCCTGAGGTCTCAGGCTGAGACGCAGAGAGAATGGGGAGCGCCGCCGCTGTAGGCGATTTCGCTACACGATGCTGACCGGCGATTGACTGAGATTGAGACTCCCCGGTAGGGTTGGATTGGGCAGCGCCTCGCAACTTGAGACGCCGGACGCCCACCTGTCGTCGATGCGCAGAATAAAGACAAGACCGTCGCATGCTGCCACGCGCCAGCGCGCAAGGGCGGAGCCGCACCTGGGCATATCGAAACAGGCCGAAGAATTGATGGCACTCGCAGTGGAGGCGGCACAGTCGCGACATCTGCCGGGATTTCTGGAACAGTTTGCGTTGCGTTCGACGAGAATGCTGGATGCCATTTGGGGAGGCGTGGCCGTTTATCGCGGACGCGAAACGGAACTTCACGCTATTTCGGGCGGCCCTACCACCGAAGCGACCACAGACTGGCTCATTTCGCGCGCGCGTGCCAGCCAGAACGATGTGGAAGCCTTACCGATACCCAAGGAGATCGCCGCAACTTTGCCCTTTGCTGAGGAACCGGGAGTGGTTGTCTTCGTGCGGATCGCGGCGAGCGACAACGAAAGGCTGGGAACGCTGTTCCTGATCCGGAACCGGAAGTCGCTGAGTGCGGATCAGAAACGATTGTTGCATGCGCTGGCGAGTCATGCGGCGCTCTCGCTGGAGAATTTCCGTCGATTCTCGCAACTGGAGCGTTCCAAGCGTCAGTGGGTCGAAGACATCGACGCCATCAGCGATTACATCGTGGTGCACGACCGCGCCTGGAACATCGTTCGAACAAACCGTTCACTCGCGTCCCACCTTGGCGTGTCGCCGGTGGCCCTGGTCGGCGAAGCTATGAGCAGCTTGAGACAAATCGCGCAAACGGGAAGCGATCTGCCCTGCCCGTTCTGCCGCGATACGCGGCGACCAAAGGAAGAGTATGTGGCCGCGTCGGCAGAGCGTATCTTTCTCGTTTCGACTTCGCGAACGCCGGGCCTCTCTGATGACGATACGCGCACCATCCATGTTTTGATGGACATTACCGACCGGCGGGAGGCGGAACGGCGGTATCGCGAGCTGTTTGACAGCATTCAGGAAGGATTGTTTTTCGCGACACCGGACGGGAGATTCCTGGACGTAAATGACGCCATGGTGCGCATGCTGGGATACGCTTCGCGTGAGGAATTGCTGCGCGCGGACGTGAGCCCGCATCTGTACCCGGTGCCGGAAGCGCGTGAAAAATTCATGCGCACCCTGTCGGAAAGAGGAGTCTTGCGCAATTACGAAGAGACGCTACGGCGCAAGGATGGGACCCTGCTGCACACGCTGCAAAATATCACCGCGGTGCGCGATTCCCGCGGGCACATCGCGCAAGTCCGCGGACTGATGCTGGACGTGACGGAGCAGAAGACTTTTCAATCGCAACTACAGCGGGAACGCGATTTTAATCAGAAGATTCTGAATACCACACAGAGCATGATTCTGGTGCTGGATACCGCAGGGTTGATCAGTTATGCCAACCGGCGCTGCTACGAAGCA
Organism: Acidobacteria bacterium 13_1_20CM_58_21; assembly: GCA_001919715.1. Classification (GTDB taxonomy): domain Bacteria; phylum Acidobacteriota; class Terriglobia; order Acidiferrales; family UBA7541; genus Acidiferrum. The sequence goes on along the minus strand of MNIJ01000188.1, from coordinate 8,068 downwards.
GGCTACCAGGAAGGCGAATTGATTGGGCACCGGCTGGTGGACTGGGTGGAGGCGTCCCATCGGGAGGATTTCGACGCGGCGCTGGAAACGACGGCGAACGGGCATCAAGTGGAAAACCTGGAGCTACGGGTGCGCCGAAGCGATGGATCGATGGGGCATTTCTCGATCAGTCTGAGCCCTATGAGGGACGAACAGAATGCGGTGAACAGCGTGGTGGTGGTGATGACGGACATCACGGACGCGGCGTTGCTGCAAGCAAAACTGGCCCACAGCGAAAAAATGGCCACGATTGGACGGCTGGTTTCCGGCGTCGCGCATGAGGTCAATAACCCGCTTGCGGCGATTCTCGGTTTCACGGATCTGCTGCTGGAAAATCCCGAAGTGTCGATGTCGGCGCGGGAAGATTTGCAGATCATCCTGCAGGAGACGCAGCGAACGAAAGATATCGTGCAAGATTTGCTGAGTTTCGCGCGGCAGCGACCGGTGCAACGTGAACCCGTGCAGCTAAACGGTGTTTTGAGACAAACGATCAAGCTGCGGAGTTATGACTTCGCCAGTCACGGCGTTGAGGTAGTGGAGGATTTTGAAGAGACGCTGACGGCGGCGCTGGGCGACTCGCAGCAACTGCAGCAAGTCTTTCTGAATATCCTCAATAATGCGTACGACGCGGTGCAGGAAGCGGGTCAGCGCGGCCGCATCAGGATTCACACGCGGCGGCAGGCGGAGATGATCGAAGTGGCGATCAGCGACAATGGCACAGGAATTATCGATCCGCAGCGCATTTTTGATCCCTTTTATACGACCAAGCAGGTGGGAAAAGGCACCGGGCTCGGGCTGAGCATTTGCTACGGGATCGTGAGGGCGCACGGCGGGGAAATTCAATGCTGGAACAATGAAGCCGGAGCCGGCAGCACTTTTGTGGTGCGGATTCCAGTGGCTACAGAAGCCGCACTTGCGGCCGCCACCACGAAAGAAGCAAGGCCTTGAACGCGCAGCAGGCGTTGTGGACGGGAGGGCCGATCCTGCTCATCGAGGATGAGCCGTCGGTGATCGCCTTTCTGCGGGCGGCGCTGGAGCGCAGGGGATATGCTGTGGTGAACGCTTCGTCGGGTGCGGAGGGATTGCAGCGGCTTTCGAATGGACGGTTCGCGGGTGTGATTTCCGACATTCGCATGCCCGGAGCGGTGAATGGAGCGGAAGTGCACGGGTGGATTCAGAAGAACCGCCCTGAACTGAGAACACGCATCATTCTGATCAGCGGGGACACCGCAAACAGTGACACGCAAGCGTTTCTGGCGCAAAGCGGGACGCCGTGCATCGAGAAACCTTTTCGGGTGCAGCAATTGATATCAATGGTGGAGAAGACATTCGGGAAACCATGAGCGACGAGATGAAAACACGACTGCTGGTGGTAGATGACGAACAGAGCATCCGCCGTCTGTGCATGACGATCGGAAGCACTCTGGGATATGTCTGCGCTGAGGCGGAGAGCGCGGAAGCAGCGCTGGCGCGACTGGATTCCGATACTCCGGATCTACTTCTCACCGACCTGAAACTACCTAACATGTCCGGTGTCGAGTTGCTAAAGCAGACAAGACTGCTCCTCCCGCACACGGAAGTCGCCATCATGACCGGCCATGGCTCGATCGAATCCGCGGTGGATGCCATGAAACTGGGGGCGTACGACTACATTGAAAAGCCATTTCGCGTGGAAAAGATGCGCCTGCTGCTGCAGCGCATGGCTGAAAAGGTTCGTCTGGTCACGGAAAATGAGTTCTTACGCGAAAGGGTAACAACGGAAGAAAACCTCGACGGCATCATCGGCAGTTCCGCGAATATCCAGGATGTCCTGCGCATGATTTCCCGCCTGAAAGACACGCGGACGCCGGTACTGATCTCCGGCGAGAGCGGCACAGGGAAGGAACTGGCGGCCCGAGCGATTCACTTCCGCGGGTCCATGGCAAAAACGCCTTTCGTGGCAGTCGATTGCGGCTCGCTAGTGCCAACGCTCATGGAGAGCGAGCTCTTCGGATACGAGAAGGGCGCTTTTACGGGCGCGACGAAATCCAAAGCCGGGCTCTTCCAGGCAGCGGACGGAGGGACGATCTTCCTCGACGAAATCGGGGAGCTGCCCCAGGAGATGCAGGCGAAATTACTCCGCGTATTGCAGGAAAAAGAAGTACGACCAGTGGGCAGCAACGAAAAGGTAAACATCGATGTTCGAGTGATCGCGGCGACAAATCGTGATCTGGAAGCCGCTTATCGAGGCGGAACCTTTCGAAAAGACCTGTATTTTCGACTGAACGTGGTGACCGTGCACCTCCCCTCCCTGCGCGAGCGTCGATCGGACATTCCGGTCCTGGTTCACCATTTCCTGGATCGCTACGCCAAGGGCTCGCACATTCAGGTCACCGCGGCGGCAATGAAGAGCCTGCTGCACTATGACTGGCCGGGAAACGTCCGCGAGCTGGAGAATTGCATCGCGCGCGCGGTGACGCTGGGTGACGGAAAAATCATTGACGTTGCCGATCTGCCCCCCGCCATTCGGAGCGAGCAGCCAGATTCGGGAATGGTACCGTCCCACGACACCACCACCTTGTCCACCACGGCTCTGGCGGAGATGGAGCGAATGACCATTTTGCGGGTATTTGAACAGGCCCACGGCGACAAGGTCCTGGCCGGAAGGATGCTGGGGATCAGCCGCGCAACGCTGTATCGAAAACTGAAACGCTACAACATTGCCTTAAAAGCGGGTTCGACGAGCGGCGGGACTGACCCGCCAGCGGCACCCCAGTAGCTAGGGGCCCAATCGTCCGGTAACTCGGTAATCGCCGCGCGGTGAGACGAAAACGTTTCACGCTGAGACGGCTGAGCCAAACAAACCCGCGGAGAAAATCCTAAGCCTCACAATTTCTGCAACTTGCAATAACCGCACGTTTCCAGTCCTTTGGCGTCCAGCGTGCATCTCTGTCAATCGGAAGTCTGCGTCTCTTGCCGGCCAGTAGTGTGTCTTGCCACAAGAGTACAGCTGGATCCTGCCCCGTTGGGCGAGAGGCGACGTGGGAAAATCGGGCGAGCTGAGACTCACAGTGAACGAACAAGACTGCGCCGAGCAGCTGGCGCGCTTTTTTCCGCAGGCAAGACCCGTTCGAATTCCGGTCGAAGTAACCGCGTCGCGCGGAGGGGGAACCCGCTTTCGCGAGGCCGCAATTGTGGAATATGGCGGCCCGGAGCACGCTATTTTTCTTTCGACGTTGCCTCTGGAGTTCGACGATCGCGTGCGGATCGAGGCAACTGGAGACGGAAGACCGACGGAGGCAACCATCGTCGGCGTGCAGTATCACGAAGGACGCAAAGCAGTGGCCGTCAGATTCTCGCAAGGCCCCTGTGACTGGGTGGTGACACAGCCATGAACAAGACGATGACAACGCTGAATATCCCAGTTCCACGTCGATCGGAAAGCTCGCGGCAGGAGCAGTGGCAAGAAGCGTGCTCGGTGTTCCCGATCTATCTGGCCCTCGCGAAGCAACTTGAAATCGAAGTCCCTTTGACGTCAGCGAAGCGGAACCTCCCAGAAAAACTGGATTTGGAGATCTTCAGGCAAGTGCACGAGTGGCTGGATTCGATGGACCAGCGCGTCATGGTGCATCAACTCCGTCATCTCCTGCAGATGACTGCACTGAACGCCAGCGAAACGGGGCTGCGCGCATTAATTCAGCGTCATCTGCGCAAGCCCGACAAAAGCAATGTCGACCGAGACAAGATCGACTTTTTGCTCGTACAGTACTTTGCGCTCTGTGCGCCCGCCAAGATTTATCACCAGCAGATCGAACTGGGAGATGTCATCCAGGTCATGCAGCCGGTTCTCGGAGACGTCGATCCGGGCCCGCTCGCATGGTGCGCGCCGCTGGAACAAATGATCGAAGCGCTGCGGGGCTTCCGCGGCTTACGCCAGATCTTGAAGACGAATTTCATCGAGCAGGGTCGCAGCGTGAAGGAAACGGCCGGAGCGATGTTTTACGATCCCGCGGCGCTGGTCGCCTTCATCCGGTTCAATTTTCTGCTGCGGCGGACGCTGATTGAGCTTATGCATGCGGACTTGATCGCCCTTCGCGCTGGACTCAGCCAGCTGCAATCTGCCGGCGTACGTATTATCGACTGTCACCATTTCGGACTGTCAGCCACCGAAGCACTCACAGAAATTTGTGCCACTGCTGAAGAGTGGAAACAACCTTTCCAGAAAGCGTACACGGAAAGTTCGGTTAGTCAGGCTTTTGACAAGCTACTCGGGCTGCGAACGGATGTAGAGCAGGCACTCGAGAAGGCACTCGGAAAATCGGGCGAGGTCAGCTCCCCACCGGCTGTGCCACAAGGAGCAATACCGCTCTCCACAGCAACGAAGCCCACGGTGCAATCCACCGCTTCCAGTGTCCGCAGCAAAGTGCCGGAACGTCCCGCGACGCCTGCAGCGGCAGCACCGGAAACGGTTGTAGTGCTGGATTTTGAAAACTGCATGGAGCAAATCTGGGAGCAACTGATTGCCACGCCGCCTTCGCGTGGAAGGTCGATGACCACTGTCAAGATTGGCAGGGCACGAATTCTGTTGTCGTCATGGGAAGTGACGGCATTCGTCACCGAAGATGGGCCGTCTGCTGAGGATTTGCGGCGAGCGGTGGTAGCCCGGGTGCTGGTCACCGCCGCAATGGAATCAGCCAAGGAAACCGGGAATGCCACGTCGATCGACGGGGCCATGAACACGGCGCGCGTGGAAGTCACTCGATTGCAGGAGCGCCTCGATGTGGCCAAGAAAGCGAAGGATACGGAATCAGCGGTAAACCTCGGGATCAGCACGAAACGTCTGCTCTCGGTGCTGGACGAAGCAGGGAAGCTGTAACCGATGGAGAACCGGTCCGGCTAGGCTGGACGGAAACGTCAGGGAGCTGGATTTCATTGCCACACGCCAACGTAGTCATCCTTACCGATGAAAGCGAATTCGCCCGGCTGCTGACGGCCTGCTGGCAGGCCGAACGTCAGGCCCCCGATATTACCGTCCTCAATAGCAATTCGTGGCGTGAACAAGATGCACCGGATCATGACCTTGTCGTTGTGGGGCCAGTGCGCGATGGCCAAATTACCAGCGTATTGCAGTCCCTCGATCCGGCAACGGCGGTCATTCTCTGTGTCCCGGCAAATTCTCAGGAACTCGGGCGGCTGCGCACCAAGTATCCAAGACTGGTCCATATCCCCCTTCGCGAAGACTGGGCGCAAACGCTGCTACTCGTCGCCGGCGAATCGTTGCGACGAGCGAAAGCTTTGCAGATCGCACGGCAGGCGGAACGCAACGCCGCGCGGAACGAAAACCACGCCACACTTGGGCGATACATGCTGGACATGAAACACAGCGTAAACAATGCGCTGACCTCCATGCTGGGAAATGCCGAACTGCTGCTGCTCGAGCCTGGACAGCTTTCCGCGCAGTCACTGGCGCAGATCAAGACCATGCACAGTATGGCGCTGCGGATCAACGAGGTGATGCAGCGCTTCTCATCGCTGGCGAGCGAGATGCAGGAAGCTGAGAATGCTTCTCAAGCTGAGACAGAAGAGACGGCGACGCCCACCTCGCGACGCCGCTGAGGCCCTCCCTGGCCGCTGCAACCTGTTCATTCATAACTGGTTAGCCCGACACGACACAACCGCACGCAGAATCGAAAAACTGGCTGCCGACGTGCACCTCTGCTCGGTGGACAAGTACGGAGAAAGCACGGCTGTGCACAAAAAAGTTCTGATCGTTGATGATTCCCCCGCTGAGGTCAAGCTGATGCAAGGCTTGCTGGAAAAGGAGGGCTATTGGCCGATCGCCCTGCACGATCCCAAGCGTGTCGAGGAAACCATTGCGAATGAGCGGCCCAGCGTGATCCTCCTGGATGTCGTCATGCCCGACCGCAACGGATTTCAGATTTGCCGCGACCTGAAGGGAAACGCCGAGTTCAACATGATTCCGGTAATCCTGGTGACCTCGAAGGATACGGCGAGCGACAAGTATTGGGGCCAGCAGCAAGGCGCGGATGGATACGTGACGAAGCCTTTCACGCGGGAAGACCTGCTTCGCGCAGTGCGGCGGTTTGCATGAGAGCTATTGACGAAAAGAATGAGCGATGAGCGAAGATTTCCATCTTGAACCCCTTCCAGCAGACGCCGATACCGGCGATCTGCTCGAAGCACTTGGGCCGATCGAAGAGCGACCGCCGGAGTCGCAGTATTGCGTCTTCCGCAGCGGACGTGAGCGATTCTGCCTTCCAGTTCTGGACGTCGAGGAAGTGCTGGATTGGCCGTTGCTGACAAAGGTACCACTTGGCCCTGCATACCTGGTGGGAATTTTCAATTTACGAGGCGCCATCGTGCCGTTGATCGACATTGCGATTACGGAAGGACGCCGGCCGGGCCTCCTGCCCAAGCACGTGGTGGTCGCTTCCCTGCGCGTCGAGAATCATCACGAGGACCTTCGTATCGGCATCGCATCCGACGAAGTCATTGGAACCTATTCGGTGAACACCGAGGATTTGCTCGAGCAAGCGCCGGAAAACGTGCCGCATTGCATCGGAATGCTGCGGCATGATGACCGCCTGGCGCTGGTGATCGATTTGCGCCGGCTGCTCGAGGTTTTTCCGGGGCCCAGCATTTGAGTTTTGTGGAGACGACGCCGCTCGACGGCGCGGGCTCCGCGGAAGAGATTTGGAGGGTGGCATGAAATCGCGATTGAGTTCCACAATTTGGACGCTGGTCCTGCTGAACGGAGTGGTCGGCTTCATCGTTCTCGGACTCGCCTTCAGCGCCGGGAAGAAGGCCGGTGAGGCGTCCTTGCTCGACTTTGGTTCGCCAGCCGGGGGAACGGTGCTCTTCGCCGTTGTGCTTGCGCTGGCGACGACGTTAATCCTCGCGTGGCGGTTCGGAGCGCTTCTGGGGCCGGTGCGGTCTCTCGCGGAGTTCTCCGAACGGCTGGCGGCAGGCGATCCGCGCGCACGCGCGGAGGTCAATTCGAGTGATGAACTGGGTTACATTGCGGAAAACCTGAATCGCGTGGTCACCAAGGTGACCAAGGCAACGAGCAACCAGGACGCCAACGACGCGCTGCAGCGCAGCATCACCGACCTGCTAAGTGTCATCAACCAGGTCGCCCGAGGTGATCTGTCGCAGCGCGGCAAGGTGACCAACGACGCGCTTGGAAACGTCACTGATTCGATCAACTACATGCTCGATAACTTCACCAAGGTTCTCGAGCGCGTCCGCAAAGCGGCCATGGAAGTGACCGCGTGCTCCAACAACATTCTGGTGGCCGCCGATGAAATGCAGGCGGGTGCCACCCAGCAAGACCAGGAAATTACCAACACCTCGAGCGCCGTCGAAGAGCTCACCGTCTCGATGAAACAGGTCTCGAACAACGCCGAAGCGAGCGCCGAAGCGGCACGCCGCGCTCTGGATGCCGCCGAACAGGGCAACCGCGCGGTCCGCGACACACTCGAGGGCATGCAACGCATTCGCGCTTCGGTGCAGGCGACCGCCAAGAAGATCAAATCTCTCGGCGACCGCTCCCTGGAAATTTCGGAAATCATCAACGTCATTAACGACATCACCGAACAAACGAACCTGCTGGCGTTGAACGCGGCCATCGAAGCAGCACGCGCGGGTGAGGCGGGCCGAGGGTTTGCGGTGGTCGCTGACGAGGTCCGAAAGCTCGCCGAACACAGCCGCAGCGCGACGAAGGATATCGCGGCGCTGATCAAGGCCATTCAAGCAGAGACCAACGAAGCGGTTGTGGTCATGGAAGAAGGCACTAAGGAAGTGGAAGGCGGCGCACAGCTTGCCGATCAGGCGGGGCGCGCGCTGGACGCCATTTCCAACGTGGTACGCCAATCGGCGGAACTCGTCCAGGAAATCTCGCTGGCGTCGAAACAGCAGGTGCGCGGAACGGAAGGTGTCGCGCACGCCATGCAGATTATTTCCAGCATTACGCGGCAGACGTCGCAAGGAACACGCGGGACGGTGGCAACGGTAAGCCAGCTCGTCAAGC
>MNIJ01000134.1:11053-12107 GCA_001919715.1 Acidobacteria bacterium 13_1_20CM_58_21 | reverse complement strand
CGGCGAATCGCAACAAACGATCGATTACTCTCAACTACGATCATCCGCGCGGCGCGGAAGCCTTGCGGAAACTCCTCTTAAGCGCCGACGTTTTCATTGTCAACCAGCCGTCACTGGCATCGCTTCAAAAACGGGGCATCGATCCAGATTTGCTGTGCGCGAAATATCCGCGGCTCATCTATTGCAGCATCACCGGGTACGGATTCACTGGCCCAAAAGCGGGCATGCCCGGTTACGACATTCTCGCGCAAGCGGAAGCTGGCGTGATGAGCTTCACGGGTGAGCCGGGAGGCGGGCCGATGCGTTATCCGATCGCGATTGCGGATATGACTTGCGGGATGTATGCGGCTATGGGGATTCTCGCGGCGCTTTTTGCGAGGGAGAGAAGCGGGCGCGGGCAGTTCATCGACATGGCGCTTTTCGATTCGCAACTGACGTGGCTCGGCAACGCGGGGAGCAGTTATCTGAACGCTAGGGTGTCTCCCGAGCGCTGGGGAAATGCCCATCCGAATATCGTGCCCTATGAGGCGTACCGCGGGAGTGACCACAAGTATTTTGTGGTCGGAGTAGGGACCGAGGCGCTGTGGAAGAGATTCGCGCAGATGCTGAACATTCAAGATGGCATTGGAAGAGATGAACGATTCGCCACCAATGCGCTGAGAATCAAACACCGGGCAATCCTCGTGCCCTTGCTGCAAAACGTTCTTCAGCAAAAGCCGGCTGCAGCGTGGCTGGATAAGTTCGGCGAAGCGGGCATTCCCGCCGCGCCGATCAACACGGTTGAGGAAGCGGTTGAGGATGTACAGACGCGCGCGCGGGGCTTGATCGTGCAACTCGAGCACGCTGCGATTGGCACGGCAAAGAGCATCGCGAATCCCATCCGGTTTTCAGACACGCCCGTGAGCTACCGCTTGCCGCCGCCAACGCTCGGTGAACATACAAGCGAGATTCTGCAAGGCCTGGGCTATTCGCGCGAAGACGTGCAAGCGATGGCAGCCGACTCCGCCACTTGATAGACACGTGGAGCGAACCCCCGGAACGGATGGATCCAAAA
>MNIJ01000134.1:0-10938 GCA_001919715.1 Acidobacteria bacterium 13_1_20CM_58_21 | reverse complement strand
CGAGGGGCCTCTACAGAAAATTGGCAATCCCGAAATAGGGATGGGTTCCTTCCCCGCCGCCGAGCGCGACCGCCATGCGGAAGATCACGTCCTTGCCCAAGTAAAGGGCAAGACCGCCTCCGAAGCTCTGGTGCATTCGAGAAAAACCCAGATCGCTGTTACGCAGGGCGACTTTGCCTGCATCGTAGGCAAGTACCAAGCCCAAGTGACTGCACACGGTGCGAATCACGCCCTGTTTGCAGGGTGTGCACTCGGCGCAGAGTTTGCGGTCGTATTCGGCCTGCACGGTCATGAGATCGGGGCCGCGGAAGCGATAGTCCTTGAAAGCTCTGAGAGAAGGTTGATTGTCGATGTCGGTACCGCCGATGGTTTCCTGGAGATAAAAAGGAACGGCGTTCCCTGCGCTAGCTTGCGACACAGAGTATCTCCAGATTACTGAGAAATAGTTCTGATCAATCACGCCACCGTGCTTCTTCTTTTCTGGGTAAAAGCGATGTTCGACACTGGTCTCGAAGCGCCGGAATGAGAAGTGACCAGTGCTGGCGTCCTGGTAGAAGCTGTAGGCAACGTTGTAATTGAGCTCAAAGCGCTCGAGAAAGCGCTTGTGGGGATGGAGAAATATTCGTTCATGGACCATGGGCGGCTGGGTGGTCAGCCCGGGCGCGGTTTGCTCCGTATATACCTGTTGAATGGAAACCACATTGCCGCCCGTAACCCCACCAACGTTGGGCCAGAGGCCTTCCACCTTGCCGCCAGCGGAAAGCCAAGACAGGCCCGGGAATGGAGTGGTAATTTCGATTCCAGCAGAAGTATCGCGCTGGCCGAATTTCACGGAATTATTGACGTTGGTGTTTGGACCGAGGCCGTAAAAGGTCATCACCGGCAAAGAGCGATTTCGGGCGTAGATATTGATCCTGAGCGACTCTTGTGACTTGTTCCAATCTTTATCGATAGAGCGCGAAGTGCTGAACTTCAATTCTGCCAGCCAGAACTTCCGGATAGTAGTGACCGCCGTACCTTGCAACTGATCTTGCGCGCCCCCTTTCTCGTTGAGATCGCGCGAATAGCGTCCGCCGCCTCCCACGCCGCTCCCTGGCACGATACTTTGCGCAACGAAATGAAAGGGACGCGACGTGAATGTCGAGGTCGCACATCTTATGAGCTTCTGGCGAAAATCGTGCGCGAGCGCGCAGTTGCTCTTCCACTGGTCCCAGTCCGACGTTCCGACTACGGGTGCGCCGGCCGTAGGCGCCTTGGGTGCTTGTGGCGGTGCCTGGGCCCGCGCCGAATTTACCGACAACGCGAGCCACGCCGCTAGCAGGATCCCTCGAACAAACGACGATCGCAACCGCTCATTATGTATGCGCATGAGACGAACCCTCCGCTTAGTTGCTAGCGTCGGACACTTTCCGGTGAATCTTGGCGTAGACCCTCTGCAGGTATGCCGCCGCCTGTGCTTCGGATTTGATGGTGTTTGGGTCAATTCCGGATCGCTGCGCGGGAGGAAGATTTTGCTCCAGCATGACCGCTTGGTGGACCTGAGCTTTGAGGTGGTCATTGATAGGCTGGGCAAGCTGGGCGGGAGTCGGTGGTTGAGACTCTGCTCCGACACCAAGATCGATGCTGGCGGTTCGCGGCAATTGGAGGGTGAGGTTGTCTTCGAAAGTGTTGGCCAGTTTGTCGCGCAGCGTAAGGTTTGAGTTCGCGACGTTAGGGAGGAGGAGCTTTAGGGCCGTGGCGATAATCGAACCGTGATCGTAGATTCGGTGATCGATGGTTCCGGGCACAATGTACGGCGAGATCAGGATTGCAGGGACGCGAACACCCAAACGCGTGAAATCAAACGGCGGATCAAGCGAATTGGCCGGATTGCCGGCCCAGACCTTGCTGTCTGGCCTCACAACAATGGGCGGCGGCACGTGATCGTAGAATCCGCCATGCTCATCGTAAACAATCACAAGCAGAGTGGAGTTGCGAACCTTGGGATTTTTCCAGATGGCCTTGAAGACAGTCTGGATTAGAGCTTCACCTTCCTTCACATCGTGATCGGGATGCTGGTCGCTCGCGGAATAAGCGGGCTGACCATCTCCGCCGGCAGAGTTAGCAAAACGAGGCTCTAGAAAAGTGTAGGGGGGGAGATCGTTATCGGCACATGCAGGAAGAAAGTCGTCTACGAAGGAACCGAAATAATCGGGCTTCCCGGCGAGCCCGTCGAAGGTCGAGGCCATGGTGGAATCGTGGTAGTAAATGACGGAGTCGATTTTGTTCTGGGCCAGGCGTTCGTAAATCGTAGTGGACATATTGCGCCAGTCGATCCCCATGTCCACGCGACCGTCAGAAGTTGCACCATGCATGAAAGCGCGGTTTGGAAAAGTCGGCCCGGGCACTGAGGAAAACCAACGGTCACATACGCAGAACTGCTGGGCAAGGTTGGTCAGCACCGGCAATTTCGAGGCAGAGAAACATTTCATGATGCGGTGGGCGGCTTGGGGGTCGCCCGTCTTTCCCTCGTAGCTCCTTACAAAACCACTCATCGAGGGATCCTGCGCCACGGGAGTGGTTGGGTCGCCGTAGAGCTGAGTCAGCACATCGAAGCCGGCGTGCCCGGGGTCTGGCGTGAAGTCACCGGCGTAATCTGCGTCATTTGAGACCTGTGCCACTCCCCCTTCTGAATCCATATTTGTCTCGTTGCCTTTTAAGCCGTCGATCGGCCAAGCCGGGCTTTGGGCAAAGCCAAGCATGTGGTCGAAGGAGCGGTTTTCCATCATCAACACAACAATGTGTTTAAGATTATCGAGGCCGGCTGGCGGCATACACACCCCCAACAGTGCTAGGGAATTTGCTTAGCTTCGTGTGAGTAGTGAAGCTGGGAGGGCAAATCGTATCACTCTGCCTAGTCGCGTGTCATCTGGCTTCAGCAGTCGGGTAGTGGGCTACTTTGATTTAAGCGGTCCGTTTTGCCTCTTCTGACTCCCACAGCGTTACCAGATCACTGACTTCCCACAAATGGTTTGTTACTCCTGCCGCCATCGCGGGGCTAACTCGCAACGTCCGATGAATCTTGATGAAGTTATAAGAGAAATAGTACAAGGCGACTGCTGCCGCGTGGTTCTGAATCTTGCGGGAGAATCCATTGGATAGTCGAGTGTATCGCCGCATTGCCGTCCGAACCGACCAATTCTGACGCTCAACAAAGCTTGTGCTGATATGCTTCGGGTCTGGACTACCAGTAACCACCGCCATCTGTATGCCGGTGCATTTCGCCGGGCTGTAGCGTGTCTCATCTTCGCGCGGGTTGGTCCCGTACATTTTGACCAGCATCGCATAGTCAATGTCAGAACCAAACGCGCTCTCCACAGCCGTCAAGTACACGCGATGCCCTTCTGTGGTAAGTTGAATCCGATTGCTCAACCTATCAGCAAGATCGTGAACGAAATCAAACGCCGTGCCCGCATTGCGGTCCCCAAGTTTCCAGCAAGGGACTAATTTTGAGTCCGCATCAACGGCGACCCAAAGCCACACATCGCCAGCACCCTCAACTCTAGAGGCAATATCTGGCGTGACGTTCTTCGCCTTGCAATAGTTGAAGCTCCACAGTTCGTCAAGCTGGATTCGGCGGCATGGATTCGGCGGCAAGATAGATTGCGAAATGCGCGGTCTTGGTAGGATTGACATACTGCGCCGACTTCGCCAAGTAAACGCATCACCGTTTTCTTGCAGATGCCTGTTATGCGGACGGTCGCACGAATGGAGCATCCCTCAATAAGGCAGTTAACGACTTCAACCCTCTGGTCGTGTGTCAGTTTGTTCATGCACACATTCTACTAATGCGGCTTTAGCATGTCAAGAGGAATTTGCTATAATTGGAGCTAGATGTTGGTGTACTCTCTGCAACGCAAGGAAGATCACAAGCATCTAACGCATAGGTCTCACATTATGGACACGCAAAAGATCATCGAAAAGGGCACGAAGGAAAATCCAGAGATCGCTTTGGTACTGGAAATCTCTGCCCGTGCACGGGAAATTGACCAAAGGGAACCGATGATTGATTTGAGACCGGCATCTGACATCGCCGCAAACCCCACCGCTGCACAAGGCAGCATACACTATTCAGGGCATGTCTTGACTGACGAGAGACACCTGATTCCCTGACTCGAACAATTTTGTCTTGATGTGTGGCGGTTGTAAGGGAATATTCATCTGCAATTCACACCACATATAGTAGTCCCAAATCAACTTCCACAGCGGGTCTTGGCTATCGAGTAGGTCAATCTGCAACCCCATGCCCTTTGCGGTTTGTCCGTTGATGTAGTGTCCGTGAACCGGGAAGAGTTCTTTGGAAAGCAGTTGCTGTGCAATCGCTTCCGCGTTTTTCTTGCGCGTGGCCGTGTTTTTGTGCACGGGAACGAGCATGTATTTGTTGAGAAGGGTAACAGCAGTTTTCTTGGAGAATGCCATTTGATTTTCCATTTCGTCGATAAAGGGCACATTTAGGCCAGCTAGCTGAGTAAGCAGCCCAACGGTCGGCTGTTTCTTCTTCGTAGCTTCTGCGATTTGTTTCATCAATTTGTCTCTGGCTTCTACGAATGCAAAAGCGGAAACATATTGTGGGAAGCCAGAGACGACGATTGGTACTTGCGGGTCGATTGGCCCCAACTCCGACGTATAGCCCATAATGATTTGATCGGTTCCGAGAGCGAGAATGGTAGCCGCACTCTTGGCAATGTTCGGCACAATCACTCGCAACTTCTGGTTCGCACCAGTTAAATGCGCCCGACACATATCCACGATTTTTTCAGTGATCGTCCCATCACCGCCCGGACTGTGAATTAGCAGATTGATTTGCTCAGTGCCTGTAACCGATTTAAGTAAGGCTTCGATGTTCGGGATGTCAGAGGTATGCATGCTTGTTCGGGCATGCCCGAATCGCATTACGTAGCTGATTAAACGGTTAGGGGCGTTGTACTTGGCCGTAAGAACCTGCTCAATATCGGCTATCAGTTTCTGCCGTTTTGTTAGTTGGTCTAGGTTCACATTGAGTTCATTGAGCATCTCCATGAAGGTGGGCGACGTATTGAACTTTGCGGCGGAATCTGGTGGCTTGGGCGGGGTTGGAGGATTTGTTGCCATGATTCAATTCTCCCATCTGGGAACCGAACCGCGAGCATATTTTTACTAACTCTTATACGTCTATCTGATTATCTTGATTTGGACTTCTTCCAGCGTGCTCTGGCGGCTTTAGTAGCGACCTTCTTGCGTTCCGCAGCACTCATAGTCTTGAGGCGACGTTTGCCGCCGATTTTGCCGCCTTTGCGCCCGATGGCAGACATATATTCCGACAGATTGGAAGGCAGCGCAGGAAGCGATTCCCTGATTGGCGCTTGGGTAGAAAGTTCACCTAAAAAGTGGGCTAGTTGGTTTACGTCTTTGGGGCGCTTTTTCTGCTTATCCCGCTTTGGCATATGAGTACGATGCCATGCCAAATGCTCACGTTGCAAGTCAATTTCTTGAGGTGTCCGAATCAAAGTAGCCCACTACCCAGGAGTCGAATGCCGTCGCGGCTCGTGCTGGTGCGCTTAGAATCTGTAGGCGCGCTGAAGAAGGTGTTCGAGCTCACACGATTCGACTCTCAAGCGCGAATGCGTAATCTTCGGGAACGTCTCGCGAGGAAACAAGATTGCTTTCTACTGGCTGAATTTGAATTGTCCGTGAGATTCGTGGGTAAGTGATTCTTCTAGGACAGCGTTTCACTCTCAGGTGGTGATCCGGCCCGCGAAATCGTTTCATCAAGAATGACCGCCCAGCGGCCAGGAAAGCGATCCGTGCCTCAGGACGATCTGCGCAACGACTAGGAGCCGGCGTAGAGTTGGAATGGTGCCCAATAGAAGGGCTTCTTGAAAACAGTATCCGAATTCGAATGCAGCATGGACAGTTTAGCGTCGCGGAGGGCGGTGGCGGGGTCCTTGCCCTGGCTCAATTCGCTGTAGAGCGCGTCCATCAACTGCGGCGTGGAGGCGTCGCTCACTTCCCAGAGCGCGCCAATGACATTGTGCGCTCCGGCCCGCAGAAAAGCCCAAGAGAGACCGACCAGGCCTTCGCCGGAATAGGCGCGCGTGCCAGAACCGTTGCAGGCGGAAATGGTCACGAGGTTGGCGTTCAAGCGATGCTGAACGATGTCTCGCGCATACAGCTTGTAAGTATCACCCCGCGGTTCCTTGCTGAGAATGACGGCCGATTCCAGCGGACGCGTACGGCTGGCGGTGCCGTGTGCGACGAAATGCAGATAGGAATACCGCTCCGGATTGCTGCTCAGATAGGCTGCGGGCGTAGCCTCCTTCCCTTCCAACACTTTCCGATTCTGATCCGGAAAGTAGTGCTCAATTTTCCGCATTTCTGCGGAGGCTTGTGGAAGCAGGGGAAATTCCGCGCTCGACTGCCCGGTGTCACCGACCAGCAGGAGGCTCTTCGTGCTGGTCGCGGGCCGCGCGGCGGATGAGGAAAGCAACGTCAGCGAGCTCGCCGTGGTCAGTGTGACATCTTCGATCCAGAAGTGCGGCCGTGGATCGGGGACTATCAAGGTTTCGAAATTCAACCCGTACAGAGTCTCAGAAGGTAGAACCATGACTCGCGAGCCAGGAGGAATCATGTTTCTAGCAGGCTGAACCAACATGGCGTACAGCTGCCTCCCTTCGGTGCTGCCGGCATTCTGCGCATCGCCCATTCCCAGAAGCGCCTTTCGATAGGACTTCACCAGCGGATCGATTTCTGACGTGTTCGGCAGTTTGAAATAGGTCGTTTTCGCCGACGTGATGGCCCACAGGTAGGAGTTGTCCTGCCCAATCCAGTAGAAAAGCAGAGTCGACCGAAAGCGAGCCGCTGACTGCTGAGCTTGAACGCGAGCGGACGCGCGGGCGGGCCTTTGAGACGGGCCGGACAATCCTTCGGTGAGAGCTTGCGTGCGGCTAAGTTCGGCGATGCGAAGTGCGTCGTCGGGGCGATGCTTGTCGATGAGGAAGTCGATATAGGCGTCATAAAATTCGATGGCGCTGGTGAGGAAAGAGAGGCGGAGCTCGAGACTGTGGACGGAACGGCGTGCCTCGTCGATGGTGTTGATGGCGGAGCGGAATTGATGTTCTGCCTCCAATGGGTGACTCCGCTCCAAAAGCTGGGCGAGGCGGGCGTGCGCCTCCCAGCGCAAGGAGGTGTCCGCAGAAGAATCGGCAATCAGTTTCCAGAAGAGTTGTGCTGCCTGGGAATCATGGTGCTTCGCGGCCTCGATGCGGGCGGTAAGAAGAAGTGAAGAAAGGGCCACAGCGCGTTCCGTACCTGCGTTCTCGAATTTGGAGACTTCTTGATTGTATTTTTGTGCTGCATCGAGACGCCGGTTCGCCAGGGCGATCTTAGAGAGGACAATCAAGCACTGAGTGAGGGCGGCCTTGTCATCCATGTTTTGCGCTAAGGGAAGAGCCTGGAGCGAGATTGTCTCGGCCTCGGCATAGCGGCGCTGCTGATAGTAGACATCGCCGAGCGTGACAAGCCAGTAAACGCGATCACTAACAAGTCCGGCGTGGGCAGAGGTTCTCTCGGCTTCCTTAAACATGGCTTCCGCGTTCTCAAAATCACCGAGGGCTGAGTAGCTCCAGCCAAGATTGCCGAGAGTGAGGGCCGTCGAAGCGAGCGCGTTGAGTGTCTGCGACTTCTGTAGCGCAGCCTTGAACCAGTCGACGGCTTCGTCATAGTGTTCCTGCATCATCGCAACGTTTCCGAGGCTGCCAAGCGCGTTGGTCTCCTGATACTGCTGATTTCGTTCGCGGGTGAAGGCGAGAACGGACTGAAAAGCGGCCGCGGCTTCGAGGTATCTCCGGCGGTGCATTTCCAGGGTGCCGCGCGCTTGCGCGACTTCGGCCGTCAAATCCGGCTGAAAGTCGCGCGCCATATCGGCCGCAGCAGCCAAATCCCTGTCGGCTTCATCAAATTGCTGCGTGGAATCGCAGGCGATGCCCTGGATCAGTCTGCGGCGGACTGCAACCGGCGAGTGGGCGAGGGCGGGAGTAGGTTCTTCGCCCAATAGGAGAAGCGCCTCGCCGTACGAGCCGCGATAGATCAGGATATAGGCTTTCTGAATGCGGAAGCGCCAAGCCCAGGAAATATCGGAGTTTGCGTACTTCGGCAAGGCCTTATTTACGTCGACCAGTGCAGTTTCGAAATCCCCATGGCGAATCTTCTCAAGGATCGCGGCGGATTCACTTTCGGGAGACTGCTTTGGATGGCACCCCCAGGCAATAACCAAAATCGCCAGCAGGAAGAGGTGGGGCCTTTTCAGTTTCCACTCGGCACCGGCGGATAGGGTCGGCCGTTGGTGGTAGTCTCGCCTGCCGTGATGTTCGCCACGTGGGGCGAGCCGAGTTCGAGGCGGAGCATCGTCAAGGTTTTGGTTCCCGGTTCGGCGAAGATTTCGGCCAAAAAGATTTTTCCAAAATTCTTGACATCGATGAGGTGTTGCTTGGCATCGACGCCCTTCAGCTTTGTCTCGATTTTTTCCACTAGCGAGCAAATGGCTACCTGCCGGTCTTCGTCGAGTGCCCCTATTTTCCCGGATTTCTTGTCGCCTGCAATACCTTTTGTCAGATCGCCAAACGTCTTGCATTTGACCAGCAGGTCGTGGCGAAGAATGACCTTCACGTCTTCTCCGGCGATCTTCAGCCCCTCGAACCGGCTATCTTCGGCGATGATGTGCCCTTCGGGTTCTTTCGGGCTGTGCACAGACGTGAGGCGCGAGACGATACGGTCGGCTGTGACCATTCCCAGAATGTTGAGACCCTTGACGACCGTGCTGGCGTGGGTCACGAAAGTCTCGTCCCGCCGGCGCTTCCCAGAGATATGCGTGTGGGCGGACTTGAAGCAGACGAAATCCTGAAAATGGAAACTCTCGACCTGCGCTATCGCATGTCCGCCGATAGTGGATAGAGCCGCCGAGGCTTGAGCAGGAATTATAGACCACAATGGATGACGAAACTCACCGCTAAGGGCATGGCCGTGGGCGTGAAAGTGAAAAGGGATACGGTACAAGTGTGCCACAAGAGACTCCTCGACTGGTGAAGTGAGTTAACATCCTGCAGAAGCAAGAGTTTCTTCAGAGACTAAAACCCATGGGGGCAACATCTTAGCTTAGTCTAAAATTCTCCCAAGAAATGACTCACGACTTCCGCACCTTCTCATCAATCTTATTCATACACTAACGGAATGCAACTTCAAATGTGAAGTATTGCAGTTTGCTCTCATTGACAGCTTTTCCCGTGACAGGATCGATGCCGAGGAAGGCCACGCTGTACTGGCCGGGACGCGAGATCAATCCTGCTGGGACGGGTAGATGCAATTCCTTTCTAGCCTTATCTGCGGGGACCGTCAGTTGTTGGAGGACGCGACCGGAGGCGTCCTGCAACTGACAGAGATAGGCAGGGAAACTCGAAGATGGCATGAAATCAAGCTGCAGGAGAAATCCTTCGTTGGGCCGGACCTCAAAGGGAGCTTCGTTGACAATTCCCTCATTCCCCCGGCGAGTATCCGAAGGGTGCAGCAGGAATGACTGGCCATAAATTTCTGCAACAGTGCGGGATGAGGTGTTCCTCGCCTGGGGAATGGTGACCGTATTCTGATAAGCGATGATCAGCAGCAGAGCCGCGAACGCCGGTATCGCCGTAATGGGCTGGAACCAGCGCAGCCATCCGCCAAGCGCCGGAACGGAATCTGACACGAGCGGGTTGGTCGTCTTCTCTTGCCGCCAAACTTCGCGCGTCGAGTCGGTAAAAGTGGCCAGCGCCTTCAGATCGATGGCACATTCCGCGCATTCGAAATAATGTTCTTCGTATTCCTCCCGCTGGTTCTGGGAGAGTTCGCCGAGCACATACTTTACTGCGGCTTGCAGTTGTATTGCTTCGTGGTGATTCATATTTGCCATCCGAAGGGTAGTGCAGGGGGGCACTAAAACGTTTCACTGTTTTCCCAGGCCAGCCGCGTGTTTGGCAATCCCCCTCTGGCCTTTCTCATAGAGGGCCTTGAACTTATCCTTTGCGCGATGGACTAGCACTCTCAGGTACTCGCGATCGACCCCCAGTTCCCGGCATATCGTGTCCTTCTCCTTATCTTCTAAGAACATAGCGCGAAGAAGCGCGCAGTCCCGTTTTGGCATTCCGTCGAGAATCCGCCGCACGTGCTCCCCGGATTGTTTGGTGACCAGCATGCCCTCCAGATCCAATATTTTGTCCGGTATATCTTGGTGCTCGTCCTCCATCGGCTGGCTCTTAGCGGAAGATCTGTAGTACTCCAGTAAGATGTTGTTACAAATGGAGTTAACGAAAGCTCCGAAGCGCTCCGGTTGGCGCACACCGCCGACTTTGCGCAAGGAGGCAATGACTCGAATAAAAGTCTCCTGCTGCAAGTCTTCTACTTTGTCTGGGGGAATTCTCCTGGACCGGAGCTTGATACGCAGGAGTTGCTCAAAATAGACGACAAAGTGTTGCTCGGTCGACGGGTCCCCCTCCCGCAGCCGTTCCACGTACGCTTGGCTAAAAGTGAAGAACTCCACGCTGGCCTCGGATTCTTGGGGGAGGAGTATAGCGTCGCACCCCTTTTGGGGCAATGAGACTTATGATTCATCAACATTCCGTTGAAACGGATTGGCGGATAGATGCACTACTCGTTTGTAGGAACCCCGGTAAGAGCGGGAGTCCTTATCCGTGGGGAACCCCTCCCCGGTCCCCATGTGCCCCAGTGGGCGCATTCTGGCCCGCCCTGAACGGGCGAGGATGCGCCTCCCCCCTCCTAAGGGTGGGCCAATTGATTGGAGGAATTTTGACAACGCCGGCGAGTTACGTAGGCAGCATAAGAAATGCCGCTCATCCCTTCCCTCAAACCGCCGGGCTAAGATCGCAGCCGACG
>MNIJ01000061.1 GCA_001919715.1 Acidobacteria bacterium 13_1_20CM_58_21 | reverse complement strand
GAAGCCGAAACTGGTAACAAAACTGCCGAAATCAGAGCTGAACAACTCCTCAATTCTGTCGTGGCGCACGATAACAAGGTAGCTGAGGCGTATTACGAGCTTGGAGATCTCGCTCTGCGGCGGGGCCAAGCCGCCAAAGCACTGATACACTTGGAAAAGGCCGCAAAGCTGGCTCCATCAAGTGCCAAGACTCACTTTGCGTTGTCGCGTGCCTATCGACAGCTGGGCCGAAAGCAGGAGGCAGAGAAGCAACTAACTCTTTTCGAGAAATTGAAAGAATAGGAATGGAGGCATGGACCCGTCGCTTCGCCGATTGCACGATCCAACCAATAAGAAGTGCCATCGCGCTCCAAGTCACGTGGTTTTTCTTTCTCTGGCGGGACTTATTTCATTTACTTCTTTGGCTCTTTTCCAGTATTCGCCGTCCTCGCCTGACAAGGAGATATTCACTGACGTCACAGAACAAGCTCGTATTGCGTGGCGCCACTTCAGCGGGGAATCGCCAGACCGCTTTTTGATTGAAACCATGGGCGGTGGTGTGGCGTTCCTGGATTTCGACAGTGACGGGTTCGAAGACCTCTTTTTCGTGAACGGCGGGGAAACTCCTCACGGCAAGAGCCCAGTTCCGGTTCGCAACGCGCTCTACCATAATCTCGGCAATGGGAAATTTGAGGACGTCGCCGCAAAAGCTGGAGTGGATCGCCTGACTTTCTACGGAATGGGAGTTGCTGCGGGAGATTTTGACAACGACGGCTTCCCTGACTTGTACGTAACGGGATTTCCTTCAAGCGCGCTCTTCCATAACAATGGCGACGGAACCTTCACTGACGTTACAGACCTTGCAGGAGTGAAGAATGCTGGGAGGTGGGCGGCAAGTGCGGCTTGGTTTGATTTTGACCGGGACGGCTATTTGGATCTCGTCGTAACCAACTATGCCCGCTTCTCGTTCGATGAGATCAAGAAGTGCGAACTCAACGGCCTGCGCACTTACTGTGAACAGAAAGCTTATCCGGGTATGCCACTCACTCTCTATCACAACAATGGTGACGGCACATTCACGGATGTGAGCGAGAAAAGCGGATTCGCAAAACTGATCGGGCGCGCCCTCGGCCTTGTAACCGTCGACGTGAACGATGATGGCTGGCCCGATCTCTTCGTGGCCCGTGATGCGTCGCCGAATCTGCTTCTCCTCAACAAGCAGAATGGCACGTTTGAGGATTTTGCAGTCGACGCCGAGGTTGCCTATGATCCTCGCGGTCATGCGAAGGCGGGCATGGGAGTTGACGCTGGAGATGTCAACGGAGACGGTAAGCCAGACTTTGTAGTCACTAATTTCAACGACGAATACCATTCTCTGTTCTTCAGCACCCCTTCTCTCTTGTACACCGACCAGACGGCAACCTCGCGATTGGCGGCATACACAAAGTCTTATGTCGGTTGGGGAACGCACTTCATCGACTACGACAACGACGGCAGTCTGGACTTGCTGATCGTGAACGGGCACATCAACCAGGTGATTGAGACGACGCGCGTGGATGTGAAGTACCAAGAGCCTCCGCTCCTTCTCGGCAACAGCGGGAAGGGCGTTTTCCGAGACATGCGCGAACAGGCCGGCTCTGCATTTCGCTCCGGTTACCGCGCCCGCGGCCTGGCCGTCGGCGACTTCGATAACGACGGTGGTGTCGACGCCGTCTTTACATGCCTCGATGGGAAACCCGTGCTTCTGCGGAATAGCGTCGGACAGAACCACGGCTGGGTGGGCTTTGAGCTTCAGGGAACCAAAAGCAATCGGGATGCGATCGGAGCAAAAATCACGGTCGAGGTCGGAAAGCGAAAATTAGTCCGTTGGATTACGGGCGGTGCGAGTTATCTCTCCTCACACGACAGGCGCGTGGTTGTGGGTATAGGCGAAGATTCGTCGACGGACGTCAACGCCGAAATCCACTGGCCCAGCGGAACGATACAGCGGCTCTCAAGGGTTGAATTGAAGCGATATCACAAGATCGTCGAGCCCATCACGAACGAACCGACCGGAAAAGAGCGCAAATAGCCTAAAAGTTTCTCAATCAGAAGCGGGAAAGATCAAATGGTGGGGTGAGGTAACGACCCATGAAGACAGCTAGTGGGGACCGTCGCCTCCGAACAACATCTGCCTTATCGCTGCAGTGTCCTCTTCCAATTGGGGGTTTTGCTCCCGGATGCGGCGGAAAATGTCCGATTCCGCGGCGGCGTCGTTCGCCCGGCCTAGTTTTCGGTAGGCGATCATCAGTGAATAATGAGCTTCAGCCAAGTCGGGCCTCAATCGGATAGCTTCTTTCAGTTGCTCGACGGCTTTGGCCGGCCCTTCCTCTTCAAGGGCAATCTTTCCTGCCAAAGCATGAGACGAAGCATCGTTGGGATCGAGTCGAAGAGATTCCGAAATGGCTTGCCGCGCCCCTTCGTTGTCTTCTGGCCTCGCCATGCGGGTTACGTCAGCCAGAAAGTAATACGCGCTCGCCGTTTTTTCCCCCAGTGCGATCGCAGTCCGAAGAGATTGTAACGCTGCTTCAGGCTTGCGGTGGGTGGCCTCGATAATGCCTTGAATCAGGTAGCATCGCCCAGATTCAGGCCATCGAAGCTGGATCTTTTTTAGCAGATCGTTTGCTTCTTCGGTCTTTCTGACCAGCTCTAGAACTACCGCTTTGGTCAGCAGAAGATCTGCATCGTCGGGGAGGATCTTTGTGGCCTGCTCGAGCAACACCAACGCCTGCTGATCCTTCTTGTGCTTGAGCAAGAAGAGCGATGCCCAGAAGTACAAGTCAGCTCGCTTTGGCTCCAAGCGAAAACCGGCGTTCAGGGATTCCGCGGAGTCCGCGAATCGGCCTAACGCATCCAGGATCTGAGCCCTGAGGAGGTAGACGTCGCCGTTGCGGTTTGCGACAGGAAACTTGTCGACCTCGGCCAAGCCGGCTTCCGGGCCGAGGGTATGGAACGTAGCCACGGCGAGCTCGAGACGGTTGTCAATGGAAGGACCTGCGGAGACAAGGCGCGTCAGAAATTCCCGCGCCAGGCCGTACTGCTGATGCTCCACGAGCGCCGTGGCGGCAAGATTCAGTACGGGCGTTCCGGGCGACAGCTTGAGAACCTTCGTGAATACTGTGAGGGCCTCCTCTGTCTTACCGTCGTTGAGGAGCAGCGCCCCCATCTGGACTTGCAATTCCGGATCAGCCGGACTGGCGGCGAGGGCATTTGTTAGGTTTCGACGAAAACGCTCGCGTTGTTCGGCCGGGTCCAGTCCGAGGTAGTCGAAGATTTGCGCCGAGGCCTTCAAAGCCTCACGGTCAGGAGCAGCGGTTTTGAATTTATCGAGGACGTTCGCCGCTTCTTGGTTCTGCCCCAATTTCCGCAGGGCGCGATTGAGCTGCATAAGGACGCCCCTGTGCTCGGGGGCCAGCTCTTGCGCGCGCCGGAGATATCCGACCGCCTCGGCTGGTCTGTCCAATTCCAAATAGGTCCGCCCTAGTTGCAGTAGCGCCATCGAGTTTTTGGGCTCGCGCTCAACCACAGATTTCAGCTCGGGCAGCGCCTCGTTCCACTTTCCTTCTCGCCCCAGTAGCCATCCACGCGCCTGCCTCGCGCTTGTGAAGTCCGGATTCACACGCAAAGCCTCATCAAGCTGCTGGAACGCCTGAGCCGTGTCGCCCAGTGTTTCACACAGCCCTAGCTCAAAATGCCCAACTGGGTCGCGCGGGTACTGTTTGACATACCAGTCCAAATCCGGAAGCCCGGTTTTCATTCTGCCAAGCCGGCAGGATGTAAATCCCCGTTCACGGCGCGCAGTATGGTCATCGGGTTGCAGCTTCAAGTACTCGTTGTACGCATCCACTGCGCCGCTGAAAAACCCCGCGTCCTCGTACATCTTGGCCATGTAGACGAGAAGGTCCGATCGGTTGGGAGCCAGCCGCCGAGCCCGGGCCAACAGAACCAGCGCGGTTTCCGTGTCGCCCTTTGCCGCGTGTACTCGCGCAAGGTTGAAGATCGACTCCACATCATCTGGACTTTGCTGGACGGCGATTTCGAAGACGTTTTGCGCCCGGTCCAAGTGGCCCGCACGAAGCGCCGCAAGGCCCACATTGTGAAGAATGTCGATGTTGGCAGGATCTGTCTCGAGGGCGCGTGAAAATGCGGCCTCGGCCCTATCGTATCTGCCCCACTCTGCTAGCGCCCCACCCAATGAGAAGGCCAAGCGCGCATCGCCACCCGCGCCTTTCTCTAGTCGGTCAACGATGGCCATGGCCGCGGCAGGTTGCCCAACGGAATGCAGGCAGCGCGCGCGAAGCAGCTGGACCGCGGTGTCAGCTCGGTCCGACGGCTTTAGGTTGTCCAAGTAACGCAATCCCTCGGCGCCCTGATTGTGCGACAGGGCGATTCGGGCGAGTTGCAGGTTCGCGTTTGTGTGCCCGGGCTCGATAGGCAAAACCTGAAGAAATGCGCTTTGCGCCTGATCCTCATTGCCTTGCGCGAGATGATGATTGCCGAAATTGTTCCACAAGCCCGCGGAATGCGGCGCGAGACTGAGCGCGCGCTGGTGGAATGGCTCGGCCTGCTCGTATTCCTTCTTCGCGTCCAGAACCAGGCCCAGGAGCCCCAGCAGGTTGGGCCTATTCGGCTCGACAGCGATGGCGCTGCGCAAGTTCTGCTCGGCCTCGTCGAGTCGTCCCTGCTGGAATGCGGACGCGGCCTCGGCATAAAGGTCGCGAGATTCGGTTTGGGCCAACGCAGCAGGGCCGGCCGCGCATGAGTACAGGCAGAGTACAAAGGCGACAGACCTTATAGATAATGGTTTCACAGCCAAAAGACGCAAACCCCGGCGCTCCCGGAAAACGGTCTAGTTGTCTCCCCTGACTGGCACCGGATTCTATGCTACCAGTAAAGCTTTAGCGCCAGTTGCACCTGCCTCGGCGAGTTTGCCTTGGTGATTTTGCCGAAATTGTCTGTATTCACAGTTGCGTTCGGGCCGGAGAACTGCGGGTGGTTCAAGGCGTTATATGCCTCGGCGCGAAATTCCAGTCGCGCACCTTCCCGCATTGCTGCAAGATTGAATTCCTTGAAAAGAGACAGCGCTCCCGTCCTCGTGCCGGGCATGCGCAAATTCGGCAGGACTTTGGGCGCGTTGCCAAAGGTGTAAGGATCGGGCATAGTCGCCACCTCGGGGTTGGCAAAGTACTGGTCCAGGTTGAGGCCGCTCGCTCTCTTCAGCGTGCCGGTCAGGTTTGGTCGCTGCGGCCCGTAGGTCGGTATACTCTGCCCGCCGGAAAGGTCGAGAACGACCGGCTGACCAGTGTCAAAACGCCAGATGCCATTCGTCTGCCAGCCGCCGATGAAGGCATTCACTAAGGGATTCATGTTGCGGCCGAAACGCTTGCCTCGCCCGACTGGGAGCTGGTAGACGTAGCTGAATTGAAGGATTTGCGAGATGTCGAACTGAGATAATGATCGATCCAGTTTGCGATTATTGGGATCCTGAAGGACGTTGCTGACGGAACCGCCCAGCCAGGTCAGGCCGCCACCTCCCACCGAAGAGTCGTCGATCGACTTCTGGTTGGTGTAGCTGAACAGGAACTGCAAGCCGTTGGAGAGTCTCTTCTCCGCTCGCAACTGGAATGCATGATAGATGGAGTTGGCCCACGGCGGATCCGTTGCGGTCACACCGCTGAACTGCGGGAATGGCAAGATTAACTGCCAACGCTGCACGGTCGGAGGAGAAAGGGAACTGTTCGGATCGGTGATGATCCCGGCGAAGGGGTTTGCTACGTACTCGTTGTAATATCCGGGATCATTTACGAAAGCCGCGGCTTGCGCCGAGGTTAGATGGTTCATGCTGCCGGCGTTTCCAAAATAGAGGTGAGTTCCTTTCTTGCCCACGTAGGTGGTATCCAATACGACATCGCCCGGCAAAAGATGCTGAATTCCGAAACTCCAGGTCTGCTCATAGGGCCGGGCGTTCCGGCTCGGAATGGGTCCGGCGATACCGAAGCCGACATCCGTCAGGAGTCCGAGGCTAGCGCCCGTTGGAGGCCTGGGTCCGCCGTGGAACGGATCGCTCAAGAAACTCCAGGGCGTGGCGCCGTCGTTCTGATAAGTGTTGAGCCAGTTCGTCTGCTCGACGAAGCCCTGATCGCTGATACCTGTCCCAGCGGCAGATCCTTTGTTTTGGCTATAGTAAATTCCATAGCCGCCGCGAAGGACAGTATGTGGTTTCACCTGGTAGGCGAACCCAAACCTGGGGCCCCAGCCGTTATAGTTGTTGTTATAGGGAGCTCGGTGGTCTTTATCCGCATACTGTAAGCCTCCCTTCAAGTTTGGCATTCCGGGCACTTGCAGGGGGGACGGGGCGTTCGGATCAAGCCAGCTAATGCGGTTGGCGCGTTCGGTTCTGGGCAGATCGAGGTCGTATCGCAGGCCGATGTTCAACGTCAGCTTATTTGTGACCCGCCAGTTGTCCTGGACAAAACTTCCTATGTTCCAGTTCTGAGTGGCGGCCGCATAGTCAATTTCGTAAGCTCCCCAATTGCCCGGCCCACCAGCGCCGATCATGAGTCCTGCCATCGCATCGCCACCACCCGACCAAGGTTCCTGCGAAGTAGTGTTGTAGTCGAACGAATAGGTGCCAGCAGGGATCCCGGGAAAGAAGATGTTGACGCGCCGCAATCGAGCCTCAGCGCCAAACTTGAGTTCGTGAGGGCCCTTTGTACGGCTCAGCGTACCAATGAGGTGGTGGGTTTCCTGAGCGTACTTCAGGTAGGTCCAGGCCTGTGTGCCTATCGAATTGTTACCGCCTTCGGCGGAATAACCGCCGTACACGCTAATGGAAGGTGTGGCGCGGATACCGGCGTCCAGGATGTAACTGGGCAGTCCGAGGTCTTTGACTGGGTCGAAATTCGGGAAATCAGCCGCTGAGCCGCCGTGATCGAATGAAAACGCGCGCGTCAATCCCAACGAGACGGTCAGTATTGTAGTGGGGCTAAATGTGTGTGTGACATTGATTGCCAGCAACTTGGGCCCGCCGTCAGAAAGACCCGAGGAGTATGCGTCGCCCACATTTTTGAAGAGGTTGGCAGGCTTGTTGTAGCCAGATCCATACGAGAATTTGGCGCTAAGCATGGTGGCGTCGGTGAACCGGTGATCGATTTTCACATCGATTTGATCGTTGCGGTTCTTGTCCGCGCCGGTGCCGATCCAATTGTTCAGCCGGTCGTACGAACTTGTGCCAACGTTCAGATTAGGCAGGGGAAACAACTGCATCATCTTAAAGGTCACAGGGTCGATGATGTTGCCGGGCCCGGATGGAATGGGATGAACGCTGGCAATGTTTGGATTGCCGGGGCTGGTATACGTGGCTAGGTTATTAAAAGGGATAAAGTTCTGGCGTACCGGACCACCCTGGTTGGGGTCGTAAACACCGGTGTATGGATCCCAGATCTGGCCATCCGAGGACGTGCATTGGCCATTGGCGTCGAAGGTGCCACCCTGATAACCGCACAGTTCGCCGAAGTCCCCTGTGCGCTCCAAAACACTGGGCACCCCGGCATTTTTCGTCACTGATGTGCTGGCGCGGCTACCCTCATAGTCAAAGAAGAAGAAGGTACGGTTCTTCCGGATCGGTCCACCGACGGTGACACCGAACTCGTTCCAGCGCACCGGCGCAATCTTTATGCCGGCTGCGTTATTGAAAAAATTGTTTGCGTTGAGCTTGTCGTTACGTAGGAATTCATAGACGCTCCCGTGAAAATCATTGCTTCCGGAGCGCGTCACAACATTCACGACGGTGGCTCCGCTGAAGCCGACTTCCGCGCTGAAATTCGACTGCTGCACTTTGAATTCCTGCACTGCATCGACCGAAGGCGTATAGAGAGGGTTCACGATGGCTGTGTTCTGCTCCACTCCCACCGTGCTCACTCCGTCGATCAGGATGTCCGCTTGCGCATTGCGGCTGCCGTCGGAGATCCAGTTATTGGCCATCGTGTTGGCACCGAACGTGTTCCCGGCAGGTTGGTTGATCCCGGGGGTCAATAGCGCCAAATCGAACACCGACCGGCCTACCAGTGGAAGATCATTGATGAAGGTCCTGTTCAGATTCTGCCCGGTGACGGCATCTTCCGTGGCCAGAGGCGGTGGTTGCGCGGAGACTTCGACGGTCTCGCGCGTTGCGCCCACTTGCAGCGACACGTTCAGGGTGAGATTCTGATTAACCTCAAGGACGATGCTGCTCTGAACGTCTGAGCGAAACCCAGAGGCCTCCACGCGGATGCTATATGCGCTCGGCGGCAGACTGCGCAGCACATAACGACCCGATGAGTCTGTCGTGGCGGAATACTTCAGACCCTTAGTGGTATCGGTCAGGACCACAGACGCATTGGGAACGACGGCGCCCGAGGGATCTTGGATTAAACCCGTTATAGAACCTGTGTACACCTGGGCTTGAGCTGGGCTCGCGAGAAGTAGCAACAAGGGAACACAAGCGAAGAGCAGACAAGTTAAGGGCCGCATTCCGGCCCGTGAGATAACCTCGTTCCGGAAATACATCATTGGTGCACCCCCTAGCGACAACTAGTGGCACATCCTTATCCCAGAATCTCGGATTTATCAAGCTAAATTGCTTTCGAAGATTGCTGCTTTCCTGCACTTCACGTTTCGTCGCATTGCGGGAGGGAAGAAGTCGCATTTTCGTGCGGAGGACATTTAGAGATGAACGTGCAACAAAGGCGCAAGAGCGCCTAACGCGTGAGTGTCGGCAGGTGAATGCGGAACAGGAGCCTCATTTTTCGGAGGGCGTTTGCCAATACGCCTGATGACCGAGGTAGTCGTCATCAGACAGGTTCGAGATGATTAGCCGCTTCACTTCCAGTGGGTTGATCGTGCCCTGCCGTTTAAAGATGACCTCTCCGCCAGGCCGAATCAATGCTGTATACGGTACCGCAGCATTCCAATCCGCGTCGAACGCCGCCATCAACGAATAAATGTCGGTCGAACCGAGAAGCAGGTTGCGGCTTGTAGCGTGCAGTTTATTCAGGACAGAGAGCACGCCTGGCTTTTCATCGGGATAGTTGATACTGACGGTGACAACCTCAAAAGCGCGGTGGCCGTACATGCGATAGATCGTCTGGAAATCCGGCATTTCGTTCTGACATGGCCCGCACCATGTCGCCCAGAAGTTCACGAGCATTAATTTCCCGCTTCGATTCTTTCGCAAGCTCTTCAGGTCTTGCGCATCTGCAAGCAGGAGCTGCACGGGTTTACTTTCAATTTCCTCAAGCTCTTCCTTGCGCCCTTCCTCCTTGTACAACCACTTGGTGGAGCAACCCACAGAGGGCGTTTTCGCTACAGGGACCGAACGATCCGCGAGAATTGCATCCATGGCATTTCGCGCATCCCGGCTGGTGACCAAAGGCTCGCGCGGATTGTTATCGACGCGTCCTTGATAGCGGAGCTTCCGCTCGGCGTCAAAGATGAAAAGATGCGGAGTCGCAAACGGGCCGTAAGCCTGGGATACCTTCTGGGTCTCGCCGTCGTAGAGGTAAGGAAAATTGAAGTGACGATAAGCAGCTCGCAGCTTCATCTCTTCGAATGAATCGCCAACATCGGTGTATCCCATCTCGTCCAACCTGACCGCATTGGGGTTATTTGGTTGGATTGCAACTAGCGCCACACCGCGGTCCCGATAATCAGCGGCCAACTGCTTGATGCGGCTCTCATAGAGTTGGGCTGTCGGGCAATGATTA
>MNIJ01000122.1 GCA_001919715.1 Acidobacteria bacterium 13_1_20CM_58_21 | reverse complement strand
TCGAAGGAAAAGTCACGGGGAGAGACAAGGTTCAACTCTGGAGCACCGGTCAAGTCACCGGGGAAGTGCAAACGGATCGCCTGACCATAGAGGATGGCGCGCTGTTGCGCGGAAAAGTCGAAGCGGGACGGCAGACGAACAAGCCCGCAGAGATCAAAGCTTCAGTGGCAATGGCGATAGGCAAGACTGCCGACAGGATCACTGTGAACTCCGGAACGGCGGCGGACTAACAATGAGCTTTCTGCACAAACTGGGTCTTGGAATGGGAAGCGGGACAAGCAGCGGCTTTTCCCTGCCTCTACACTCGAACTCACGCTCGCGCACGCCCGGTGCGCCGATCTCCGACGTAGGCGGTGCGCGCTCGCCGGACCTGCCTGGATCGACGCGGGTATCGAACGGGCTGAAAGAATTCTTGTGGAATCTTGACGGTCTTGGGCGGGGTGCGCTGCTTGATCTGGGGCCCGCCTGGCAGACCACTTTGAGTTTCTTCATCGACCGCGGCTTTCGCGTTTCGTCGGAAGACATCCTTCGGGGATGGAAAGCATTTCTCATCGCGGAAGAGACGCGCGTGCGCGATAACGCCGATGCATGCGAAACGCTGGACATGACGCCGAGTGGTCGGGCGGCGCGCTTCCTACTCGAGAACCTCCAGTACCAGCGCGCCTCCTTTGATGCCGTGCTCTTGTGGGACTTGCTGGACTACCTGGAGCCGACGCTCGTGAAGCAGATGGTAGCGAACCTGACGGAGCTTCTGCGGCCCGGCGGCGTGATTCTGGCGTTGTTCCACAGCAAAAAGCCGGAGGGTTTTCAGCGCTATCGTGTAGCGGATTCAAGTACATTGCAAGTCGTCTCGTCCGAGGTCATTTGCCCGGCGCAAAAGGTCTATCAAAACCGCGAGATCCAGGACCTCTTTGCCCGCTGTCGAACAATGAAGTCGTTCGTCGGCCGCGACCAATTGCGCGAAACACTTTTCATCAAGTAACCGGCGGAACTTTTCAATCGACGCAAAGAATTATGGGAATTGCGTGCTCACCGTAGTTCCCAGTTCACCCTATTCGCTTGCTTTCAATGAACCAGAGGAGTACAAGCAAGGTGTGAGCTCAAGGAGCTCCGGAGGGACTATGACTCCACCGGGCTTAGAGCTGCACGACAACTGATCACACCGCTTTTGCGGTGCGCGTCGCTCGCGAAACATACGTGCTCTTAGCGCGCTTCCGAGTCGACACAGTAAGATAGCGAAAGGGGGGGAGCCGCCAGGCTCCGCCCCTTTTCTTGCGCTTGACGCCGATCTTTTCGAGCGATTGTTGCGTCGCAGCCTTGCGATGCTGGTGGTGACGCTTGCCACTGCTGTGCTTACGATGGTGGCGATCGTGCGAGGATGCTTGGTTGGCCGCCTGCGACTGAGCGGAGTTCGCAGTATTGGGTGGAGCCGATTGCATGGCAGAAGCCTGTAGCGCGGGCAGAAAAAGCGCCAGCGTAGACGTCAGCAAAAGGAATTGAACCAATCGTTTCACGGCAAATCTCCCAAAAGGAAATGCCTCCCGTGTGAATATTGAATCACAGGTTGCAGAGAAAGTCTTGGGGAATTGCGTTCGAGAGGGTATTAAATTTGACTGGTCGGTGTTGGCGGGATTCTTCTCTTGTTGCGGGGGCTTCAGAAACGTTTAGTTGGGTTCTCTGGACGGCGCGATTAACCGCCGAACTTGAGTCGCTCGAGCCACTGGATGGCCTCACGCTGGCTGGCAATGATCTGCGCCTGCCAGACCAGAGCGACGGACATGAAGCTCAGGGAAATAACACAAAAGAGGAGAACGAGGCCGATGTTGGACTCGTCAGCAGGAAGACGCAAAACGCGCCGAAACCAAGCCATTATAGGGAGTCTCCTAGTACTCGGGTCGATCTGTTAGCCGCGGCTCGCGAATCCGAGCCGGCAGCGCTGGGGGGCGGGGCGTCTGCCTGAGAATCTCAGCGCAATTGCGGGGCCAAGACTCTCAGGTTGTGCCCGACCTCTTATCCCGCGGAAAATAGATGGTTTGTGAAACCAGGCGGAGGTGATCCATACGATGATTCCAGTTGTGATGGGTAATTTTATACGCATTTGCGCAACATTTTTTCCAGGCACATTTAGTTTCTAGTGGGTGATCGCCGCCATCAGGCGCTCCCAAATGTCTGGAACCTGGAGTGGCAGACGCCGCGAATGGAGAGCGTCAGGCCGGTCCTGTGAGTCTCCTTCGGACTTGCCGCCGGTAAGAAGGATGGTGCGGTCGCAAAAGGGGAAGAGACTGGCACCCAAATCGGATGTGGCGATGCCGACAGTGTGGGCATGAGAGCGGAGTGCCCGGTCGTAGAGCTTCGTAAGGGCGCGAATACACACCTGGATGCTCGAGCCGATGGCTGTGGACCAGAGAACGCCGTGTTGGCGGAATTGCAAGTTGCGGGTGCGTCCCTCAGTAAGAAATTTCCGGACTTGTGTATCAGAGGCCCCGGCGAAGAAAAATATGTCGTCAAAATCGCGTTGCCGGGCAAGTTCAGCCTCTCTTCGCGGCAGGCCCGTGTTTTCTACGAGTTCGCGAGGAGAGAGCGAGCGTAAGGTCACAACGGGCACGCCAGTATCCTGGGAGAGCGTTTGCAGGGCTTCAGCGGCCGCTGGAAGAGCTTGCGCGACGGGAATGCATCTAAAGCGGCCAAGGCGCAAGGTCGCCGCTCCCTTGGTTCGAGAAGCGTCGGATGCGGGCCGCAAGTGGAAATAGTCTTCCGGCAGGTAAACCGCGCAGCCGTCTTCTGCAATGAAAGGATGCATGTGGCCGTATTTGCGGCGAGGATCGTCGAACTGGAGACGCGATCGACTGGTTAGCCAGACGGCAGGAATGCCATGGTGGTCGAGGGCCGCAGTGAATTCGTCGAGGCCATGAAAGCTGCTTCCGCGGACGGGAATCAGGACATCAACGGCGATGTAGAGGACGCTGGAGGTTTGGCGCAAAGCGAGGCTCCGGAGTTGTGAGGCCCATTCTATCGGAGTTTTGAAGGGTGCTGTGTAGTTGGAAAGAAAAAAGGCGGGCAGATTGCTCTGCCCGCCTCATGCTCTGCCCGGCATTCTCAGCCAAGGATGCTGCTCTAGGTGTTTAGTTGCCAGACTTTGAGGTGGTGTTGGAAGCCGTCTGCGAATTCGCCTTCGGAACGCTGACGTATCCGCTGATGGTGTCCTTGCTTACCTTGTTGATGACGACCTCTTCGGGAATGTGCGTGCCAGAGACGTAGAAGAAAATCGGCTCGTTCATGGCGCGGTTCTTCTTTTCGAAACGCTTGTCTTCAACGGTCATGGCGACGCTGAACTGATTGCGCTTTTCGTTGACGCCCTTGAGCTCGACGGTTACGTTGCTCACCTTCTGCGGCTTGTTCTTACCAGTGATGGTGAACTCCACGTAGTCGCGCTCTCCGAGGCGACGGAGTTGGTCGATTTCGTCATGGTTGCGCGCGATCAGCGTGCCCATTTCGCTACGTGCCATTTTCAAGTCTTCGCGAGTAGCGTCGAGATCGGTCTTGACGCCAACAACCTTGGTGTCCACAGTCTTGACGTCATCACTGGTGGCCTTTGTAGCGAGTTCCGAGTGTACCGAGGTGTCCAACGCGGTTAGCTTCTCGGTGGTCGCATCGTTGAGCTTGGCCGCTTCCTCGCGGGCCTTCTTGAGCTGGCCCTGGGTAATCTTTAGCTTACCGGTGACAACCTTCAGGTCGCCCTGTAGGTCAGTGCTGGCCTTTTCGTCCTGAGCAAGACGGTCCTTCAAAGAGGACATGTCTTGCTGTACAGCCTGTTGCGCCGTCTTCAACTGGGTGGCAACGGACTGCTGAGTGGCGTCGAGCTTTGAAGAGGCATTCCAGCCAAATGCCAGCCCGCCGATGGCGAGCAAGCCCAGAACGATAATCGCTGGCAACATCCAGGCCGGAGATTCCGTACGTGTTTCCAGAAGTCTTTCGTCCGACATAGTCTATCTTTCTCCTCACCCCGAGTAGGGCAGAAACCTTGAGCAGCAAACCTGTAACCAGGGGAATGCATGCGCCGCGCCAAAGCCGAGAGTCAGGGGACGCCCGTAAGTGGATGAAAATGGAGCTGGTTGGCAGAGCTGGGGGAAAGGACATGCGGTACTAGTCCTAGCAAAGTTTACGCGAACAGAGAGCGAATAGCGGATTTTTTGCTTGGCCTTAGGTCAGTCGATTTGAATTCCTAGCTTTCGGAGATCGGATTGGAGTTGTGCGGGCGATTGAAAGATGATTCCTGACATCCCGAGGCCTTGAGCTGCTTCCGCGTAGGCGGCAACATCATCAATATAAACGGCTTCCTCGGCCCGGACCTTGCAGGCTTGGAGAGCTTTACGGTAGATGACTGGGTTGGGCTTGCTCGCCCCCACCCGATAGGAATAGATACGCATGGGGAAGAAGCGAAAAAAAGGGAAGCGGGCCTCTTCATTGGACATGTGGATGGGATCGGTATTCGATAACAAGGCGAGGCGATAGTTCTTGGAGAGCTTTTCCAGGAACGCTTCGGAGTGGATCGGATTTGGGTCAAGGGCACGATTCCAGACTTCGGTGAACTGATCGAAAGTGAGCGAAGCGCCAAGACGTTTGGTTATATGAAGATGCCAGTCGCGGGGAGAAATGCGGCCCTCCTGCCAGTCGAGCCAGTGCGGATCCTTTTCGATTGCGGACCATACCTCCTGTGGAGTCAGAGACAGGCCGGAAGCCAGCCCGTCCATGGCTCTTGAGACGTCCACGCGGAGCAGAACGCGGCCGATATCGAAAATAATGGCGCGAAACTTGGCTTGGGCCACGGCCTATCGGCCCTCTGTGCGGGGAGTGTTGGCGGAGCCACGGTCAACGGGAGCACTGAACTTACGCCTGGCACGAAGGATGCTGATGACCGCGGGCAGGACAGAGAGCACGACAATAACGGCAATGACGTAGTGGATGCGCTCGCCAATATTCGGGACCGAACGGCCCAGAGAGTAGCCGCCCAGAATCATGGCGCCCACCCAGAAAATCCCTCCACAAATGTCGAAGGCCAGGTAGCTGGCGTAAGGCATCTTTGCGGCGCCGGCCACCGGCGGGCAGAACGTTCGAACGATAGGAACAAAGCGCGCGAGAATGACGGCCCGGCCGCCATATTTTTCATAGAAGTCATGAGCACGTTGAAGGTGGCTGCGCTGGAAGAAGAAGGAGTCTTCGCGGCGGTACAGCGCCGCACCCGCCGAGCGGCCAATCCAGTAGCCGATCTGATCGCCCACAATGGCGCAAAACATGACCGGCAAAAGAAGCCACTTCAGGGGGATGACCCTAGCAGCGGAGAAAATTCCGGCGGTCACCAACAGGGAATCACCCGGAAGGAAAAATCCTACAAAAAATCCGGTTTCGATGAAGACGATCGCACAGATGAGTGGCGCGCCGCCCGAGCGGATTAGTTCCTTGAGCCCTTCGGGGTTGTACAGCGAGTGGAAAAAGTGAAGGATGGCGTCGAGCACTCGATGTTGTTCCTCGCGGCCGATGCATGGAGTGAATTTGTTACGGGCACGGGAACAAGCGCACGTGATCGCAAGCTTGTAAATGCACCCAGTCCTATACGGTAGCAGAAAACACCAACATCCTCTCCACATTCATGCCAGAGCAGGAGTGGGATGGTAAGAACTGCGAGCCAGATGCTGATGCGAATCATCGGAGCGCCTCCGCGAGCCATAGGTAACCTTGGTCTTCAGCTTCGAGCCGGGTCTGGAGATTCTGTTCCTCGTCTTGCTTCTGCTTCAGCATTTTTTCAATACGCGGGAGAGCGCTGAGCGTGGCAGCGGCGCCCGCAGCGATGGCTTCATCGGCGCGGTCAAAGTCGTCCCAGGCCAAGGATTGAACGTCTGGCCGGAGGACGAGGTCGGCGTCACGTTCCCAGATTTCGAGCTGGTGCTTTTGCGCCGCGTTCACCGCCCGGCTCACGACTTGAAAAATGTTCGTGGGAGCGCCGCGGTGGCCGTCCTGCATGCCGACGGAGATACCGATTACCGCAGCGGCACCAAGGTCGCGAGCCGCGCGAGTTGGAACAGGGGCGACGAGACAACCATCGGCAAGACACCGCGTGCCGATCTGGACCGGTTCGAACAAGCCCGGGAAAGCACAACTCGCGCGGATGGCGTCCACGAGATTGCCCTGCGTGAACACCACAGGTTCGCCGGAGGTCAGGTCCGTGGCCACCACAGCAAGAGGAATGCGGAGATCTTCAAAGTGGCGCGAGTCGAAAACACGTTCGATTAAGTTCTCAAGGCGGTGATTGCTTGCCAAGCCGAGCCGGGAGACGCGCCAACGCGCGATGTCCCGAAAGCGGAGAGTACGACAGGTCTCAATAATGCGCTCAAGAGGCGCGCCACTGGCGTACGCAGCGCCAAGGATGCTGCCCACGCTGGTTCCCGCGATGTGAGTGACGGGGATCCGGTTCTGCTCGAGGACTTGCAGAACACCGAGATGCGCGAATCCGCGCGCGAAACCTCCGCCAAGGGCGAGACCTATGCCTGCCCGGGTGGCCGTAACAACTGAACTCTCGTTCAGGACCTTGCGCGAAACGTGCCCTTGCCTCGTCATACCAGCAGGATCGCAGGGAAAACATCCTGGTCCTATGGTCCGCGCGTCCCGAAAGAGCAGTACTTCTGTACTGCGATGGCAACTGAGTGTGAATTGATGTTTGAATTTTGAGCAGTACCTTCTTACTAGTCCGCTGCCCTCTCTGTACCATTGTGACCGGCAAGGCCGTGCGCGATTCTCTCTCCCGTCAGGCTGAATCACTGAGGGGGCCACGAATGGATGACGCGTTCAATGCTTGGATCGGGCAGCCGGTAGTCCTACAGGTGGCGCTGGGTGAGATCAAGGTGCCGCTGCGGGGCAAGCTGCTGAAGGATGGCGGCGAAACCGTGCGGATGCGGATCGGGGAAGGCTGGGACGTAGACATCTATAAGACCATGATCCTGGCTGTTGAAGAAGACTCCATGGTTCTTCTTCCTGCGTGAGGGACACGGCCATGAAAACGCAAGAACTCAAATACGTAACGCGACGCCGCGCGGCAGTACTGCTCGGCCTTTCGGAAATGGAATTGATCCGCATCTCGAGCGAATCGGGATTCGGACACAAAGAGGTCGCAGGCGAACAGGAAGAGACGTATTTCACTTACGAAGAACTGCGACAGATCTGCATGCTGGCCGTACACCAGGTGCATTAGACAAAACGAGTTTCCTCCGGCCCCCCTCAGCAACACCCCCCACCCGGGTCGCTCCCCCCAGCGATCCGGGTTTTATTTTCCGCTGAAGACACCAAGTGAACGATTCGAAGTCGTTGAATCGGTTTAGAAAACCTTTGACAGACGGAGTCCACACGAAGAGACTTAGCGCCACACGGGGGACGCCGGCCAAATGTCAAGCTCTAGAGTTGGTGGATGGTGGAAGTCAGCGCCGGCAGTGTTACTTACCGCCACTGTCCTGATCACCGCCGGAAGCGGCGCGAGCAATGGAAAAGAAACCTATGACCTGGTGATCGCCAATGGGCGAGTGATGGATCCGGAATCGGGGCTGGATGCGGTGCGAAACATGGGAATCCGCGGCGGGAAAATCGCGGTGATTTCGACCGGGCCGCTTGAGGGGAAGCAGACCATGGAAGCACGCGGCCTAGTTGTTGCGCCAGGTTTCATCGACCTACACCAGCACGGGCAGGACGCCGAGAACTATGCCGTGAAAGCCGCGGACGGGGTGACGACGGCGCTGGAACTAGAAGTTGGGGTTGCCGATGTCGATCGATGGTACGAAGAGCGGGAAGGGAAGGCGCTCATCAACTACGGAGCGAGCGTGGGGCACATCGCCGTGCGAATGTCGGTGATGCACGACCCCGGTGGATTACTGCCGAGTGGAGACGCGGCTCACCGAGTTGCAACAACGGTCGAAAGGGAACAGATCAGCGGGCTGCTGGAGAAGGGATTGAAGCGCGGCGCGCTTTCCCTGGGACTGGGGCCCGCCTATACCGAGGCCGCGACAAATCAGGAGATCCTGGACGTGTTTCGCTTGGCCGCTAAGTATCACGCATCGTGCCACGTGCACATCCGCGCCTCAGGGCCTCCGATCGAGGGGAATTTCAGCGGGTTTGAGGAAGTGATAGCGGCTGCGGCGATCACCGGGGCTCCGCTCCATATCGTACACATACAAAGCACCGGGGGACCGAACATGACGCAGGAGCTGCAGATGATCACGGACGCGCAATCCCGCGGCATGGACGTCACAACGGAAAGCTATCCTTACACCATGGGTATGACCAGTATTCAAGCCGCCATGTTCGATCACAAGGAAGAAGAACCCGCATCGTATTACGCTTCGCTCTTGTGGCCGGCGACCGGGGAGCACCTGACGAAGGAGTCTTTCTTAGAGTACCGCAAACAAGGCGGAATGGTGATTGTTCCCGGGAATACGCCGGAGAATGTTCATGCAGCGGTGCTGAGTCCGCTGACGATGATCGCGAGCGATGGATTTCTTTCGAAAGGGCAGGGACATCCGCGAACCGCGGGCACCTACGCGCTGGTCCTGGGACGCTACGTAAGGGAAGAAAAGGCCCTGGATTTGATGACCGCTCTGAAGAAAATGACGCTGATGCCCGCGCAGCGGCTGGAAAAGCGAGCGCCGATGTTCAAGGAGAAAGGGCGGATTCGCGTGGGGGCAGATGCGGACATTACGGTGTTCGACGCAAATCGCGTCATTGACAAAGCGACGTATGAAAAGCCCGCGCGATACTCAGAGGGGATTCAGTTTGTGCTGGTCAACGGAGTTCCCGTCGTCAAACATGGACAACTCGTTGATGGTGTTTTGCCGGGCCGGGCGGCTCGCGCGCCCATTTTGCAATGAACGAGAAATCGACGCCCTAAGGATTTCCATTAGGAGGGGGAAGACACCTTGCACTTAACATTCGCCGATTGGACCGCCATCGTTGGCTATCTATTGATTACTCTGGTCCTGGGGTTGTATTTCCGGCGGCGGTCGGGACAGAGCACGGAGGACTACTTCGTTTCCGGCAGAAACGTGTCGTGGTGGCTGGCCGGAACGTCCATGGTGGCTACCACGTTTGCGGCCGATACGCCGCTAGTGGTGACGGGACTGGTCTATATCAACGGCGTCGCCGGGAACTGGCTGTGGTGGAGTTTCTTGCCGTCGGGAATGATGACGGTGTTCCTGTTCGCGCGCCTGTGGCGGCGCTCTGGGCTAATCACCGACGTTCAATTCGCTGAAATGCGCTATAGCGGGAAACCCGCGGCGTTCCTGCGTGGATTTCGCGCTGTTTATCTTGGCCTGCTGATGAACTGCCTGATCCTCGGGTGGGTGACCAAGGCGATGGTGAATATCATCAGCACGGCGATGGGTGTGAGCGATGCGAAAGCGCTGGCCATCTGTGTGTTCTTCCTGATGCCTTTTACGGGGATTTATGTTTCGCTCGGCGGTTTGTGGGGCGTGCTGTGGACTGATTTGTTCCAGTTCGTTCTGAAAATGGCGATTGTGATCTCGGTCGCTTGGTACGGAGTTCATGCCGTTGGCGGGATGCCGCAACTCCTTGCCGCGCTTGCCGCGCGGCGTGCTGCCGCCGGGGCGGGGGCCAGCGACATCACCGCTCTCTTACCTGATTTTTCCCGGGGGTTCAGCAGCGAAGCTCTGTGGACGCTGCCGGTGATTACATTCGTGGTGCATCTGGCGGTGCAGTGGTGGGCTTTCTGGTATCCGGGAGCAGAACCAGGCGGCGGTGGATACATCGCGCAGCGGATTTTCAGCGCCAAGGACGAAAGAAACGGATTGTTGTCGGTGCTTTGGTTCAACCTGGCGCACTACGCACTGCGACCTTGGCCTTGGATTCTGACCGCGCTCGTGGCAGTGGTTCTTTATCCGGGGTTGGCGCAGCCGGAGCGTGGCTACATGCTTGTGGCGACCCGGCAGACACCTCATGCGCTACTCGGAATCTTGCTCGCGGGATTCATGGCGGCGTTCATGTCTACGGTGGCGACACAGTTGAATTGGGGTAGTTCGTACCTTGTCGAAGACTTTTACCGGCGCTTCCTGAAGAAAAACGGAAGTGAGGCGCATTACGTCAACGTGTCGCGGCTGGCGACGGTCTTCCTGGTGATTGCCGCTGCGCTTGTGGCGTTGCAGCTTGGCTCGGTTGGCGCAGGATGGAAGATCGTGCTCGAGTTAGGGGCCGGAACGGGCGGCGTGTATTTGCTTCGCTGGTACTGGTGGCGCGTGAATGCCTGGAGCGAAATCTCCGCGATGACGGCGGCCCTGGCGACGACACTGGCGCTGCATTCCAGCTGGTTGTGGACCGCATTAGCGGGCCGAGAGCAGCCCTTCAGCGGCTCCGACCCGGTCATTTTCGCGAAGACAACATTGTGCACAACGGGGGTAACCACGCTGGTTTGGATCGGTGTCACGCTCCTGACGCCAGCGGAGCCTGGCGACACACTCGTCAAGTTCTACAGGAAAGTGCGCCCGCAAATCACTGGATGGCAACCCGTAGCGAAGCTCGCAGGGGATGAGCCTGTCACGCGCGACCTGGGCCGGAATCTTCTGAGCTGGCTGCTGGGCTGTATCCTCATCTACGCTGCGCTGTTCTGTATCGGGGAGTTCTGTTTTGGGCGGTATCGGGCCGGATTTGTTCTGGCGATTGTCACCGCAATGTGCGCGTTGGCGATCTCTCGGTTGATGCCTAGGCCGGTGGAGTGGCAATCGCGCTGACATGGATGGTGAGAAGCAATCCTCTCCGTCTGGTGCGCGCAACGCTATCCTCGCAGGATTTCTTGGATGGACGCTCGACGCATTCGACTTCTTCATACTTACGTTCGTGCTGGCTCCCATTGCCAAAGAGTTCGGACAAACCATCCCAGCGATTGCGCTGACGATTACCGCGAGCCTGGCTACTCGCTGGATCGGCGCCATTTTGTTCGGCTTGTTTGCAGACCGCTACGGCCGCCGAATTCCACTCATCGTCAATATTTTGTACTTCTCCTTGATTGAAGTCCTGTCCGGGCTTGCTCCGAATTACAGGGTTTTCTTTTTCCTGCGCCTGCTCTACGGCGTCGGAATGGGGGGTGAGTGGGGAGTGGGAGCGTCGCTGACAATGGAATCCGTTCCCACAAAATGGCGCGGACTTATCTCGGGGCTGTTACAGGAGGGTTACGCACTGGGATTTCTGCTGGCAGCTGCGGTTTATCGCCTTGTCTACCCGCATTGGGGCTGGCGGCCGTTGTTCTTCATCGGAGGATTGCCGGCGCTGCTTACCTTGTTCGTGCGCGCAAAAGTAAAAGAACCCGAAGCCTGGCACCGCTCGCGCACGGATTGGACGACCTACCGACGCGCCATATTCCGCAACTGGAGGCGCTTCGCCTATCTCGTTCTGTTACTGGCTATGATGAATTTCATTTCTCACGGCACTCAGGATATGTACCCGACTCTCTTACAGCAACAACATGGCTTCAGTCCGCAGCGCACGTCGGACTTCACCGCGATTTCGATGATCGGGGCGCTTTGCGGCGGGTTGGTGTTCGGGTTTATGTCTGACGGTCGCGGACGGCGGCGCACCATGGTGACGGCGGTGCTGCTGGGAATCGCAGTTATTCCACTGTGGGTGTTTGCGCCAAATCTCCCGTTGATTCTGTTGGGCGGATTCCTGATGCAATTCATGGTGCAGGGAGCCTGGGGGGTGATCCCCGCTCACCTCAACGAGCTCTCTCCCGATCAGTTGCGGGGATTCTTTCCTGGATTGGCGTATCAGTTTGGTGTGTTGATTGCCTCCGGGAGCGCGTATTTCGAAGCGCGAATGGCACATGTCATGAGCTATAGCCGGGCCATGGGGCTCTTGGCGGCCGTGGTGCTCTTCACCGGGGCAGTGGTAATCTCGTTCGGCCCGGAAGAGCACCGCGCGGAATTCGGCCGGCAAGATTCAGCGGAGGCGTAACGGATCCTAATCAAGTGGATTCCGAGTTCGGCGATGCGGTTACCAGGCATCGTTAATCAGATGGAGATCGGAACTCATAACGGTGGCGGGCCGCTCGACGACCCGCGGGTCGAATGAGTCGGAGCGCCAGCGAATTTAACGCGCCTGCACTTCGACGGGGTCCGGCAGGTACACGGAACCTTTCATTAACTCTCCGATCGTGAGACTCTGCCCATGCTGGAGGTACCGCCCGAGCACGCCGGGTTGCATCCATTGAAAGCCCCAGGCATCTTCCACCGCGACGATGGTGTACGATCCGGGGATTACGCCGCGAAGGACGAAGCTGCCGTCGAAGTCGCTCTGGTCCCTGCGGAACATTTCCAGATGCGATTCGGGATCTTTCGGCACTAGGGCAACCATCACGCCAGCAACGGGTTTGTCTCCTCGCTTTGCGAATCCCTCCACGGTCACGACGCCATCAACCAAGAACACTGTTAAGTTGAGAGACGCGCCCGGCGTTACGTTGAGGTCGTGTCCGGAGATTTCGACTTCCGCAGACGAAGCTCGGACCACGGAATATCGCTTGGTCGGTGAAGAAACCAGGATTGCGTATTTGCCCGCAGGAAGGTCCTCGAAAGTCGCTTCACCCGTCACGTCGACTGGCTTGAAGGCCACCGTTTGCCGCCGCGAATTCTGCAGTGCCAGGTAGAATTGCTTCGGGAAGGGTTCCTGCCGCGGCATCTTCACCGACAATTTGACCCTGGCGGCCGGTTCGCTGCGGGAAGTATCCAATTCCTGGACATCCTGGACGAGATTCATCTCACTGGATTGCTGGAGTTGGCCAGACTTCGGTTCCTGCAACCGGACGGAGTATCTTCCTGCGGGCACTCCGGTCACCTCGTAAACACCAGGAGCCACCGATTGCGCACCTTCGCTCTGAACATATTCCAAGGAGTCAAAGACACGTTTCTGAAACACGGGCATGCTGAAGCCTTGCTGCCCGTCAGTGGGAACATGAAACACCAAATGAAGGGCGGGGACTGGATTGATGTGGATATCGACCTGCAAGTGATCGCCACCCTGAATGGGGATAGGCGTGGCACCGTCGGCATCGGTTGCGCCGTTGTAGTACGTGATCGGATAGGCAACGTCCAGAGCTTGGGCAACGGCGGGGGGAGCATTGCCCGCGCCTTCGCCGAGAGAAGAAACAGGATGCACGGCATACCAGGGTCTTGCCGCCACCGACAGGTAGTAATTCCCGGGAGCCAGAGCTGCAAACTCGTAGGAACCCTGATCGTCACTCAAACCGTTGCCGGCTCGCGTAATCCGGTTCATGCCGGCCTGGTGGTCCTCTACGTAGAGCATGACGCGTGCATTGCGGACCGGATCGCCCGATTCATCGATCACTTTGCCGCCAAGGAGGGCCAGCGGCGTGAGACGCAACACCAGGTTTCCGGTATCGAAGCCGGCACCGGTCACAATTGCAGTTGAGAACTGTTCATGTTGCTCGTAGGCGGCGGGGATAAATCCACGCTTCGCTCCTTGCAACGAGAACTTGCCCGGCTTAAGCGAACCAAACTCAAAGTGCCCATTCTCGGAGGTGATCATCCACGCGACGTCGGCGGGATTTCTTGTATCGGAGAGGGAAACGCGCGCTTTCCCGAGTGGTGTGCCGGTCAGTGAGCTCACAATCGTCCCGGCGATCTTGAATTTCGCCTCCGGAGTTGCGCTGCGATCGGGGAGCGGGCTCTGTCTGCCAAGTAGCGCGCACGAGTGCAGCACGGCCAGCCCAAGCAACGGCACCACGAGTCGCAGTAATCAGCGGCAATCGCAAATGCTCTTTCTGACCTGCGACCACGCGGATGACCTGCACCTTCGAATCGTATTGACTCATGACTTCGTCGCTCGCGTACTCCAGGTCCGGCTGTTGGCGATCGAAGGCGAGTACGCGGTAGGCGCCTGGGGGGAGCTGCTGAAGGCGGAACTTCCCATCCGGTGAAACCCAAGCCATGCTGAACTGGCCAGCGCTATCGGCCATAGGCACGAAGTAAACATGACCCGGGGATTGGCCCGGTGAGTCGAATCCCGCTCTACGAACGTCCGTGGTAGTTGCACCCTCGATCGTGCCTTCGACCTGAGCGCCGTCGTCGCGCACGGTAATTTCAATCGGCGGTGTCGAACCGCGCAGGTCAACCACGAGCGGCTGGCGCTGCAAATCCGTACCTCCGGAGGTAATCGATGAAACGAATCCGATTGATGTGTTTACGCGCACATGGTAGGAGCCTGGCTTCACATTCTCAATGACCAGCGAATCATCTTCTGGACCGGTAGGCGGACGCAGCGAAGCGGCTGGCGCAGGACTGAACTCCTCGGCTGAAACCAACCTCACTTGCAGATAATTGGGGCGCCGTCCGTTTTCAGGAGACGGACGAAGACCGCCAAATGTCATCGTCCCCGGAGTGACGGTTTCTGTGCGCTGAAATTCTTCCTTTACGCTCACGGTGATTGAACTGTTGGGAAGCAAGGTGATGCCCGGCCCGGAAAAAGCTGCGCCGCTCACGGTGAAGTTCAACATTCCGGTCATCGCATTCGGCCCGTGAGCCGTCACC
Source organism: Acidobacteria bacterium 13_1_20CM_58_21 (assembly GCA_001919715.1). Classification (GTDB taxonomy): domain Bacteria; phylum Acidobacteriota; class Terriglobia; order Acidiferrales; family UBA7541; genus Acidiferrum. The sequence goes on along the minus strand of MNIJ01000122.1, from coordinate 3,427 downwards.
TGGAGGGTGTAGGCTCCATCCGGCAGCAAACCTTCGATCAGCTCATCTCCGACATTGTATCCGAGAGAGTACCCGGGGCCGGCGTGTCCTTGTGGCCATACTTGAATTCCGGTCTGGAGGCTGGGTGGGGCGTTCTTGACGCCCAGCTTTACGGGATAATATTTTCGCTTTGCAGGCGAAACTCTTGCCTGGAAGGTTTCGCCCGGCGATAACCGAATAACGGCGGCGGTCGCAAAGTCTGGCGCCGCAGGATAGTAGACTGGGGGGTAGCCAAATAACTGTCCGCGAGCGTTAAAGGTTAGGGGATCACGATCGAGTAGTTCGTGAGTGAGCAGTTTGTAAGAACCTGCGGAAAGCTCGGCAAAGCGGAACTCCCCGTTTGCTCTAGACATCGCCATTCCCGCCCGATCCCAATGCTCGCAGCCCTCCCGCACCTGACGTCGATAAAGCTCGACCCGGATTTTGTCGGAACCATCGGACTCAGGCAGAATCACTTGGCCAACGATGCGAGCTTCCGGGGCGAGAGAGATTGTGAGCTCCTGCTGGCCTGGGCCTATCTGGAAGCCTTCCTGCCCGTTATTGCGGGAAAGAAATCCTGTCTTGCGGGCCATCAGCATAGTAGGACGATTGGTTCTGGCATGTTGGCGCTGCGATGTTTCCAGAGAGTGTATATCTGAGTTACCGGCGAGCCCGGCAGTCTTTTCGCTTTCCCCCCGTGGAAATGTGAATTCAAAATGGCCTCCATCGTCGGTCATTGTGGCATAGCGGTTGTCTGGTGAGAATACAAGCGCACGGGCAATTGGTTCATGCGTCGCGCTGTTCAAAACCGTGCCGCGGAGGCTGTCTGGGTGTTCGATGCCGGTGGTGCTGTTCTGCGCGGACAATCGCGCAGCACTACCGCAACAGGAAAGAGCAATGCCAAAGGCAAGCGCCTTGAGAGAGCGTGGCGAATGCATACACTTCTCTGTCCACCCGAATTTTCCGGGGTAGACGGCCGTGAGCCCCCATTATGGCATGTGTCGAACGTCACTGCTCTAGGAAAAGGCCTTTGTAAAACGAGCTTTTCGTCGCCCGTACAAGTGCCAGTTTTCGGCATGTCGATTCGAGCCACCACGGATAAGCAAAATTATCTTGCTGGCGAACCAGTATTCGTAGTGCCAACGAGTGAGCAATTAGGGCAGCGATCCGCTCTGGGTCGATTTCAAATCACCTGCTGTGCCTTGTTTTGTCGCTTTGCCGTCAAAGTGACTGGGCAGAGTTAGCGCCGGAGCAACGCGGTAAGTACCCCAGCAAGCGGCTGAATTTGCACAAAGAGTGGATCACGCAGGAAACCGGAACCTTTGAGATGGTCGTGGATGAGAAACCGACCTTTGCCGGGATCGATCCGTATAACAAGCTGATTGACCGAAATCCGTCCGACAATTTGATCGAAGTCGAGAAGAAGTAAGAAAGAGCTAAAAGGGAGAGTCAAAAGAAAAGGCCAACTGGCTGAGCTTCGATTCCCCAAGAGGATGAGCCGCCTAACGACTTTCCTTGCCAAGCAGACGCAAGACCAGGAAATTTGGGAAGACTTTGCGAGGCAGGATTGGACAATGAAGGAGTTGTGGCCACGAAGACACCGAGGATAACCGGGTAACGAGTCAGAGGCATGATTTCATTGTCCTCTCCAGAGCCTACAGTAAGCCGTAGGGCATTTCTTTGCACTTACGGATGCCGCAAGAGGAAACAGTGGCGGCCAGACCAAGGACGAGAACTGCCGGGAGCACGATCGTTCACCAGCCAGATCCTGATAAACGCCGAGAAATGGATTTGCCCCGCCGATAGTATAAACGGATGCCGATCGAACAAGTGCTTTTCACTTGCCGAGTCGGCCACCAACTGCTTCAGCTTTGCGCCGCATACCCCATGCCGGCCAGCACGCCTCGCATATAAGCAAAGCTGCCGATAACACCCGGCATCGGATCGTCGGGATGAACCTCATACTCCAGGTCGACGAAGCCCTGGTACTTTATGACGCCAAGAGCTTCAAAAATCCTCTTCACCGGCATGATGCCTTCTCCCACCGCCACCTGGCTCTCCTTGCTCTGGAAGTTCGTGAGGTCCTTCATATGTACGTTAAACACCCGCGCGCCCACCTCGTGGATTGCCTGAACCACGTCCGTGCCGGCACGAGCGGTATGTCCAACATCAATGCAGCACCCGATGCGCGGATCCATGCTCTCCACCGCCTTCAATACATCCAGCGGCGAATGCCACAATTTATCTTCCGGCCCGTGATTGTGGATGGCCATACGAATGTCGTACTCCTTTACGAACTTCTCAATCCGCGGCAGAGTCTGCGGCGCCGGGTCGCCCGCGACAATTACGCCAATCCCCGCCCGCTTGCAGTATTCGAGTTTACTCCGGATGTCGGCATCTTCATCTTTCGCGAAATAAATGGTTCCGGCAGCGTGAAGCTTGATGCCCGCCGCGGCATAATCTGCCAGCGCGGCCTGCTCCTCCTGGGTATGCATGGGGAGATGATCTTTGACGTCCTTGGCATTCAACGCCAACACGTTGAGTTGTTTCAGGAAGCCGATCATCTGCGGCCGGCTGAAATTACGGAACGTGTAGCTGGCCAGCCCCAGACGAATCGCCGTTCCTTCGTCAGCCGGTGCTCGTTCCGGGGCCAGTGCGAAAACTTCCTTCGAAGCAACGAACCCCGCCGCAACCAGTGCACCGGAGCAAACGAAATTGCGGCGCGAAAAGATGTTTTTCATCTGCATCTCATCTCCTGGCGGGCATGGCCGCATCTTAGACATGCGGTGCCCACCCCTTCTCATACTCCCGCCCCCACATCCTCATTGCTTCAGGGTCGTCCTGAATCCGTCCGTCTTTGGCGTCGAGATGCAACTCGCGGTTGACTTCCCACGCGATGTTGGAAAGCTGTAGCATCGTCACCGCGATGTTGCCCACAGAGATCGGAGCGTTAAGTTTCTCGCCTTTCCGGATTCCCGCGATGAAGTTCGCGAAGTGAGCATCGGTCATGGAATCGGCACCGAGGAGGTCCGAAGACGACGTTGTGCTGCCGGCCTTGAACTCGCTTGCCTTATTCCCTTTGAGTCCGTAGATCTCGTAGCCATCGCGATCCACAACCACGGTGCCAGTCGTTCCCATGATTGCCGAGCCACGGTCACGGTCGTAAAACTTCATCCCCTGGCAGCTCTTTCCCTCCCAAGTGAGCATCTTGTCTTCGTATTCGAAACTGGTCACCAGCGTGTCGTAAAACTGCCAGTCGTCTTTGTATTGGTATCTGCCGCCCGACGAAGTGACCCGTTTCGGATAGTCGACGCCTAGCGCCCAGCGGCACACATCCACCTCGTGCGTTCCATTATTGAGCGTTTCGCCAGTGCCGTAGTTTCTAAACCAGTGCCAGTTGTACGGATGC
>MNIJ01000214.1 GCA_001919715.1 Acidobacteria bacterium 13_1_20CM_58_21 | reverse complement strand
AACTCGCCGGGCTGCGCGGTCATGGCACAGGGCCCAAGTGGCAGCCAGGCGCCGGTGGCATGTGCCTCCACACCGTCATTTTGGATCCGAGCAATCCCCAAAGGATCTACATCGCCATCTCGGCCGCGGGCGCCTTCCGTACCGACGACGGCGGCAAGACCTGGCGGCCCATCAACAAGGGATTGCATTCCCAATACATCCCCGACCCGAATGCCGAGATCGGCCACTGCGTTCACCACGTCGCGATGCACCGCTCGCGCCCGAACGTGCTCTTTATGCAGAAGCACTGGGACGTCATGCGCAGCGACAACGCCGGCGACTCTTGGCAAGAGGTCAGCGGAAACTTGCCCACCGACTTCGGGTTCGTGATCGACGTACACGCGCACGAGCCGGAGACCATCTACGTGGTCCCCATCAAAAGCGACGGGGAGCACTTCCCGCCCGATGGCAAGCTGCGCGTGTACCGCAGTCGCACGGGCGGAAACGAGTGGGAAGCGCTGACCAAAGGTCTGCCGCAAGACAACTGTTACGTAAACGTTTTGCGCGATGCCATGGCCGTCGACTCCCTCGATAAGTGTGGCGTGTATTTCGGCACCACCGGCGGGCAGGTGTATGCATCGGCAGATGCCGGAGACAGTTGGACCCCCATCGTACAACACCTTCCGGGTGTGCTTTCGGTGGAGGTCCAGACGCTGCCATGATCCGCGTCGTGCTTCCGGGACACCTGCGCGCGCTGGCGCGCGTCAGCGCCGAAGTGCAAATCGACGTCAAAGGTCCGGTCACGCAGCGGTCGGTGCTCGACGCCCTGGAGGCGCAGTATCCGATGTTGCGCGGCACGATCCGCGATCATGTCACGCAGGAACGTCGCCCGTTCTTGAGGTTCTTCGCTTGCGAGGAAGATTACTCCCTTGAGCCGCCCGATACGCCGCTGCCCGAGGCGGTCGCGTCGGGTGCAGAACCCCTTCTCATCATCGGGGCCATCGCTGGCGGCTAGTGTTTCAGCGCTGCGGCGCCTTTTCTGCATCAGTGAACGATTTCACATGTCTGTTGTTTTTCCAGGAGTAAAAGCCAGGAGGAAAAACTCATGCCCTCGGACACTCAAACTGCAGCTGCATCGAAGAAGCGGATATGGGCTGGACGGATACTCAGCGGGCTGCCGGTGTTGTTTCTGCTCTTCGATGCGATCATCAAATTGATCAAGATTCGTCCTGTCGTAGAGGCTTTCACCAATCTCGGATATCCGCCGGACCTCGCTGTTCCGATCGGCATCGTCCTCCTGGTCTGCGTCGCCCTCTATGTGATTCCTCAAACCTCCGTTCTAGGGGCCATCTTTCTGACCGGTTATCTCGGCGGCGCCGTTGCTACCCATGTGCGCGTCGGCGATCCGTTGATCTCGCACGTCCTCTTCCCCACCTACGTCGCCGCGATGATTTGGGGAGGGCTCTTCTTGCGCGAAGACCGGCTTCGCGCCCTCCTCCCGCTCCGCAGTCCGAGGGTGACCTGAGGGAAATCCCGCATGAAGGCAAAACTGCTGAACAAGCGCGTCCTCGTTCAGCAATCCGTTTAGCGAAAGTTCAAAGAGTCTGGCCCACCGTGCGAGGACGCGGCATTTGAGATTCTTCGGTTGACCGATTGCCGAATCGAGTCAAGAATGTTTGCATCATGGCGCAGAAACTATCGGACAAGAAACTGGCTGTCCTGGGCACGGGAAAACTCGGCGGGATATTGCTGCGAGCTTACCTTAAACAGGAACTCTTCTCGCCGAAGCGCGTTACCGCGACGGTGAAGCACGAGGAAAAGGCCTCGGCGCTGGCGAAGACGCTGGGCGTGTCTGCGACAACCGAAAACCGCGAGGCCGTGCGCGACGCGGACATCGTGCTCCTGGGCGTGAAGCCGCAAGTGGTGGGCGAGGTGCTGAAGGAGATTGCGCCGGAGCTGAATGAGAAGACTTTGGTCATTTCCGTTGCCGCATCCGTGCCGACGAGCTACATCGAGCAGCGTCTGGGGGCCAAGGTGCCCGTGGTGCGCGCGATGCCCAATACGCCTTCGGCTGTGGGATGCGGAATGACGGGGATTTGCCCTGGAGCACACGCCGGGGCGGAGCACCTGGAGATGGCCCGCGCCATGTTCGACGCCGTCGGGCGGACGGTGGTAGTTGACGAAAAGAATATGGACGCCGTGACCGGGCTCTCGGCGAGTGGCCCGGCGTTTGCCTACATCATTCTCGAGTCGCTCGCGGAAGGTGGCGTCAAAGTGGGTCTCCCCCGGGATATTGCCACGCTGCTCGCGGCGCAAACTATGAAAGGCGCGGCGAGTGTGGTTCTGGAAACGGGCGATCACCCCGCGCTGCTGAAGGACGCCGTGACGACGCCCGCAGGATGCACCATAGATGGAATTATGGAATTGGAAGAAGGCAAGCTCCGCGTGACACTCATCAAGGCGGTGGTGAAGGCCACCAGCCGTGCCGGGGAGCTGCTGTTCGAGAAGTAAGCAGGCTCGGGATTGAAATTGGTGGTAGGATGCTGCGTGTGAGCGAGTGATGCAGAGCGCGTACATTCCGGTGCTGATTTACGCAGCCTTGGTGATGGCGTTTCCCGCGGTAACACTGGTGCTGGCAAAGTTCATTCGGCCGGCATCCACGTCGTTTGGCGCGAAGCTCAAGCCCTATGAGTGCGGGATCCCTCCGGAAAGCGATGCCCGCGGACGGTATTCGGTGCGGTTTTTTATTGTAGCCATGCTGTTTGTGATTTTCGACGTGGAAACGATGTTTCTTATTCCCTGGGCGATTCTGTACAAAGGATGGGTGGCGGCGCACCAGGGGCTGTTTGCTCTGGTTTCGATGGTACTGTTCCTCGGAATCCTGCTCGTCGGATATTTGTGGCTGTACAAAAAGGGTGCTCTGGAGTGGGCTTGAGCCTTGATTCTCTTCTTCTCCCCAATTCTCATCATCCCGTTTGCAGGTTGTTCTGATTGACTGGGTTTGCAGCGTGTGTTAGAAACGCGACGTTTGAATTCTCGGCTGCTCCGCTGTTGCAGATTGTGAACCGGAGCTGTTCATCGCAGCTTGCAGCACCCTGGGTCCATGGCTGACGAGTCTAAAGAACCTAAACCGGTTCACGTCCCCACGGGCGATAAGCCCGCCAGCAGTACGCCCCCGGTGTCGACTCCCTCTGGCAAGCCTGCGGACGCGAGCGCGCCCGCTGCTCCTCCGAAACCGCCGGCTCCCGCCGCTCCCAAACCGCCGGTCGTGCTGCAGACTCCGCTTGACAACGAATTCGTCACACGATTTCGTGCCAAGTTCGGTGCGGCGCTTCTCGAAGCGATGGAGGACCGCAAGCAGGCCATTCTGATCGTGGAGCGCGCCCGGTTGGTGGAGATTGCGCTGCACCTGCGCGACGATGAAAAATTCGACATGCTCTCTGACTTGACGGCGGTAGATTGGCCAAAGCGTGACAGGCGCTTTGAGGTGGTTCTCAATGTGTACTCCTTCGCGAAGAACGAGCGGCTGAGGCTGAAGGTGTTGGCGGCGGACGCTGAAGAAGTGCCGAGCGTGGTTGGCGTTTGGCCCACAGCAAATTGGCAGGAACGCGAAGTGTTTGACATGTTCGGAATCGTTTTTTCCGGACACCCGGATCTGAAACGCATTCTGTTACCGGACGAGTGGCAAGGCTATCCGCTGCGAAAAGATTATGACATCTTGCAACAGGATACGGCCTGGGTACGGGAAAACCTTGGAATAGAGAGCGGTCAGTGAGGCGGTCTTAGCCGTAAAGGGAAGGCGACTCTGAGTATCGATACCACCAACGATCGCAAGACGCTGTTGGGCGCGGATGAGCTGGTCATCAACATGGGGCCGCAGCATCCGTCCACGCACGGCGTGTTGCGCGTCAAGCTGAAGCTCGATGGAGAGCGTGTCATCGGCTCGGAGTGCATCATCGGATATTTGCACCGGGGCGTTGAGAAAATCGCAGAGAACCGCACGTATCAGCAATTTGCTCCTTACGTCGACCGCATGGACTATGTCGCGGCTGTCAGCAGCGGCCTGGGATATTGCGAGGCAGTGGAAAAATTGCTGGTTGTGGAAGCTCCACCGCGCGCGCGTGTGATTCGAACGATTTTGACGGAGCTCCAGAGGATCGCCAGCCACCTCCTGTGGCTCGGCACTCATGCTTTGGACATTGGTGCACTTACTCCGCTCTTCTATTGCTTCCGCGAGCGCGAAGAAATCTTGAAGATTTTTGAAAAGTACTGCGGGGCGCGCTTGACCACGCATGCGTTCCGCATCGGCGGGCTGCAATACGAGGCCTATGACACGCTCGAGAAGGATGTTGAACGGTTCTGCAAGGATTTTGAATCGCGCATTGTTGAATACGAAACTTTGCTCACACAAAACCGCATCTGGATCGGGCGTACCAAGGGTGTCGGGATTCTGACCGCGGCAGATGCCATCGCCTTTGGTGTGACCGGGCCGGTGCTCCGAGCTAGCGGTGTGAAATGGGACATCCGCAAGGCCATGCCTTACGCGGCCTACGATCAATACAAATTCGAGATTCCTGTCGGGACGACGGGAGACACGTACGACCGCTATCTGGTCCGCATGGAGGAGATGCGGCAATCGCGATTGATCTGCCTGCAGGCCATTGAGAATATTCCCAGCGGGCCGATTATGGGGAAAGTGGGGAAGGTGCTGAAGCCGCCGCCGGGTGAAGTCTATCACGCAATTGAAGCGCCGAAAGGTGAAATCGGCTATTACATCGTGAGCGACGGCACGGTGCAGCCGTATCGTGTGCACATCCGGCCGCCTTCCTTCATCAATTTGCAGGCGTTCGACCGCATGGTGCGCGGACACCTGGTGGCCGATGTGGTGGCCATCATCGGTACGATTGACATTGTGCTGGGAGAAGTAGATCGGTAAGGTCGCAGAAAGAACGACCGGTAATGTCGCTGGAGATAGGGACCGATATGAACGCACTCCAGGCAACGAATGAGTTCTTGAGGTTGTACTGGGCACCGCTGCTTTGTGGAGTGGCCGTCGTCGCGATTCTGCCGCTGATCGCCGGCTACATCGTGTTGGTGGAACGCAAGATTATGGCGGACATGCAAGCGCGTCTCGGGCCCATGCGCGTGGGGCCGCATGGCTTGCTGCAGCCGATCGCCGACGCAGTGAAACTGCTCATCAAAGAAGATATCATCCCGGACAACGCCGACAAGCTGGTCTTCTGGCTCGCGCCAGTACTTTCGGTTGGCGCGGCGCTGCTTTCGCTGGCCGGCTTGGCGATCGGACCGGCATTTCAAATCGCGCAGGACATTAACATTGGCATTCTCTTCGTTGTGGGTATCAGCGCAATGGGTATTTTCGGCATCGTGCTGGGAGGCTGGGCCTCCAACAGCCATTATTCGCTGATGGGAGCGCTGCGCAGTTCGGCGCAGCTGGTGAGTTACGAGACCGCGGCGGGGATGGCCTTGGTGAGCGCGCTCTTACTTACGGGCACGCTCAACGTCAAATCGATTGTTGAGGCACAGAACAAAGAGGGCATCTGGTTCGTGCTGCTGGCGCCGGTGGCCTTTTTTACCTATCTTGTCGCCTCCATTGCGGAGACCAACCGGGCGCCGTTCGATTTGCCAGAAGCCGAGTCCGAGCTCGTCGCCGGGTACATGACGGAGTTCAGCGGATTTCGCTGGTCGCTCTATTTTCTGGCGGAATACACGAACATGATCGTGGTAGCTTCCGTGGCAACGACTTTGTTTCTGGGAGGCTGGCTCAGGCCCTTCGCCAGGGTTCCCTGGCTGAGTTTTCTGGATTTTGCGCCGCCGGTCTTGATCATGGCGATCGCCGCGTACTGTGTGTTGCGCGTACCAAAGCAGCCGACGCGCGTGCAGCAGTTGTTTATGCTGGCAGTGGCGGGTCTGTGTTTTGTGACTGCGCTGGTGCTGGCGGTGCCGGTCGTTTTGCCGATAATCAAGCCGTCAGTCCGGGAAGCGGTAGCGCCGTTTTATGCAGGCATTCACGGCGGCTTCTGGTTTATTTTCAAGGTAAGCGTGTACATCTATTTGTTTATGTGGCTGCGATTCACGCTGCCGCGGTACCGGTTTGACCAGTTGATGCGCCTGGGGTGGCATTTCCTGATCCCTTTGTCCATCATCAACGTGTTGTTGGTTGGCGTGGCCTTGATCGTCGGAGCATACTTTCACTTGCAAGGCTGGGGCCTGCTTCTGGTTACAACCCCCGCTGCCATTCTTGCGCTGGTGGCCGCTTTTTTTATTCTGGCTGTCGAGAAAGGACACGACGCGCGGCCGGATCAAACCGCCACCTCGGATTTTTATGTTGGATAAGATCCTCTTTTATTTCTTTGCCGGCGTCGCCGTGGGGAGCGCGGTGCTCATGGTAACGCGGCGGAACGTCGTTCACAGCGCCATCCTTCTGATTACCGCGCTGCTGGCGACCGCGGGGATTTTCCTGCAGTTGCGCGCGGAGTTTTTGTTTATCGTCCAGATCATTCTCTACGTCGGCGGGATCATGGTGCTCTTCATTTTCGTGATCATGCTGGTCAATTTGGACGTGGCCCTGCAGCAGATCCAGTTCGCGCGTCAGAAGTGGGTGGCGCTCCTGGTCGCGTTGGCCTTGGCTGGCCAGGTCGGCCTGATGTTCTGGTCTTCCAGAAAAATGCCCGGGCAGGGATTGCCGGTGTTGACGGCGGCGGCCGCGGAGCATTTGCCGGCCAATTCCGAAGAGGTGGCAAAAAGCTTGTTCGGCTCGTATCTACTGCCATTTGAAATTGCGTCGGTCCTGTTGCTGGTGGCCATGATAGGCGCCGTGGTAATGGCCAAGAAAAGGACGTAACCCAGCGATGCTTCCGATAGGACATTACCTGTTCCTGAGTCTCGCGCTCTTCATCATCGGCGTGATCGGTGTGGTCACCAGACGCAACGTCATCGTTGTGCTCATGTCCATCGAGCTGATTCTGAATGCCGTGAACATCAACCTGGTGGCATTTTCCCGTTTGTACGGTGATGTGGCCGGGCAGGTCTTTGCGCTGTTCATCATTGCTGATGCGGCTGCGGAGGCTGCCGTGGGGCTCGGAATCATCATCGCGTTTTTCCGCAACCGCGAAACGGTGTTGGCGGACGAAATGGATTTGCTGAAGTGGTAGCGTGACGACAGAAAAGAAGAAATGAAACCGGCATGACGCCCACGGGCTACTTTCTCGATCATCTCTGGCTTGTCCCGCTGTTTCCGCTGGCGACAGCGGCGCTGATGCTTTTTTTTGGCAGGCGGCTCCCGAAAGTCGGCGTCAGCATGCTCTGCGTCGGTAGCGTGGGCTTGTCTTTCATCTATGCTGTCGGCGCGGTCCTTCAACTACTGGCCACGGAGCCGGAGCACCGGGTCGCGCAACAAATCCTGTTCGAATGGCTGACGCCCGGGCCGATGCAGATGACCGGCGGACAGGCGATACCGTTTGTGGCCGATTGGGGATTCCTTCTCGATCCACTTTCCTCTGTCATGGTTTTGGTTGTCACCGGTGTCGGGTTCCTGATTCACGTTTACTCCGTCGGGTATATGGCGCACGAAGGCGGGTACTACCGCTTCTTTGGCTACATGAATCTCTTTATGTTCGCCATGCTGACGTTGGTCCTGGCGAACAACATGCTGCTTATGTTCGTAGGCTGGGAAGGCGTCGGCCTATGCAGCTACTTGTTGATTGGCTTCTATTTTTTGAAGAAGTCGGCTTCCGATGCGGGGAAAAAGGCCTTCATCGTGAACCGCATCGGGGATGCCGGCTTTATCCTGGGGATTCTTCTGACCGCGGTAACGCTAGGCACCATCCGGTTTACCTCGCAGGGTTTGCAAGGGGCTGCAGGAATTCTGCAGGCGTTGAAGGCCGCTGTGGACACACACGCATTGGCCTATGGCGCGCCGGTTCTGACCAGCATCGCTCTTTTGTTGTTTGTCGGAGCGGTGGGGAAATCCGCGCAGATTCCCCTGTACGTTTGGCTCCCGGACGCTATGGAAGGCCCGACGCCGGTGAGCGCTCTGATCCACGCGGCCACCATGGTGACCGCGGGCGTATACATGGTCGCTCGCATGAATGCTATCTACCAACTGGCGCCCTTCGCGATGAATGTGGTCGCCGTCGTCGGCGTGGTCACGGCGATATTTGCGGCCTCCATGGCCTTGGTGCAGAACGACATCAAGAAGGTGCTCGCCTATTCCACGATCAGCCAGCTTGGATACATGTTTCTGGCTCTGGGCGTGGGCGCTTTTGCGGCGGGAGTCTTTCACCTGATGACCCACGCCTTCTTTAAGGCACTATTGTTCCTCGGCGCGGGCAGTGTGATTCACGCCATGTCCGGGGAGCAAGATTTGCAAAAGATGGGCGGCTTGTGGAGCAAGATTCCCATCACCGCAAAGACCTTTGCGATCGCGACGCTGGCGATTGCCGGAATCTTTCCGCTTGCCGGCTTCTTTAGCAAAGACGAGATTCTTGGGCGGGCGTTTGAAAAGAACCCCGCGTTGTGGCTCGTTGGATTTGTCACCGCGGGGATGACCGCGTTCTACATGTTTCGGCTGCTGTTCCTCGCCTTCTTCGGTTATTCGCGTGCGGACGAGCAGGTTGAAAAACACATCCACGAATCACCGCCGACGATGACGATTCCGCTCATCATGCTCGCCGGACTATCTCTCATCGGCGGCTGGATTGGCTGGCCCCTGTCGCTGGGGGGAGACGCCCGATTCGAGAAGTTTCTCGAGCCCGTATTGTCGGGCGTTGTGGCCGAGACGGGAGCGGAGAAGATCGGCCAGCATGGGCTGGCCATCGAATACATCCTGATGCTGGCGTCCCTCTCAATTGCCGGCGTGGGAATCTGGTTGGCGTACCACTTGTACCGGACCAAGAGAATCGCTCCGGAATTGGTCGCCGGAAAATGGCCGAAACTCTACCAATTGCTTCTTCATAAGTATTATGTGGATGAAATTTATGATGCGGCGATCGTGGAGCGCACGAAAGACCTCGGTAATCTCCTCGGGCGCTTCGATACGAACGTCATCGACGGTGTGGGGGTAAACGGCGCGGGCTGGCTGGCGCGCTTCGGCTCAACTCTGTCGATGTGGTGGGACAAGTGGATCATCGACGGGATGCTGAATTTCAGTGCAAAGCTGATGCAGCTTCTGAGTTACCCGGTGCGCCTCCTGCAAACCGGAGTGTTTTCCAGTTACGCAATGCTGATTTTGGTGGGACTGGTCGTTCTTCTGGCGTATTACGGGCA
>MNIJ01000115.1 GCA_001919715.1 Acidobacteria bacterium 13_1_20CM_58_21 | reverse complement strand
CCAGCTCGGTGTCGGGGATGTCGTTGCGAAAAAAGAGGCGCGGGCCGAACGCGCGAGCACCGTAGCGGCGTACGAACAGATCGACGTGCCGCACGTGATCCGGCTTCAGAATGACAACCGCAGTCGGCGGATGCGCTTCGAGCCGTTCCCACACCTCCGTCGCATCGGCGTGCGGAGCAAGTGGATCGAGAAGCAGTGTCTCGCCCCTTGACTCGACGCACGTCGAGGCCACGAGCGGCTCCCAGCCCTGACCCGGCTTCCAGGCAGGATGTTCGAGACGCCATATCCACAGACCAGCCGCCACGTCCTTCAGCTCCACCTGAAATTGGGGGTCCTGCTTCATCTGGCAAGCCTGGTCACGAAGCTATACACTTTGACTGCTAAGAAAACTCATAAGTGACAGAAACCGAGATCGACTAATGTGCACGTGTGCCTCGCCGGGGCCGTCCAACAGAAACATATGGAAGTCCGGAGGTTCGCGGTCAAGCTGCCGCATCATCAGTGCGGCTTGACCTCGATGGCAAGGCGATGGTTCGCCAGATCTTGCATCAAGTGCGCCCATCTGATTTGTGTTTTGCAAAAGGAACCATTTTTTCCACGGACTCGTTGGTTACGCGATTCACGAACTCGACTTGCTCTTTCTCGACTTCCGCCCATGCTAACTGCACCGCAGCGATGTTCGGAAATGCATCCGGATTGAACAACGCGTCTCGTCGTATTCTCAAATCTGTCAAGAAGGCGGAGCTATGGAACGGCTCCTTCGACGGAGCCAAAGCTGCCGCCCCAGATCACGCGCGAAATGCTCAGCGGTAGCGCGGAGACTGTTTGCAAAACCCTGTTGTTGGCCCAGTGTTCGTATTCGTAGAGCAACTGAATGTCACCTTTTCTCATAGTGGCGGGTGGCTGACCCATACGCCGATACTCCGCTACTTTACGCTCTTCCCCTATGCTGCGCGAGCTTTCTTCAGAAAAATGATGTAATCTCTGTTAGAGACATAACATAGGATAGAAATGGATGTACGCACAAAGTCGAGCACCGCTTGGCTGCTGCTGACGTTCACGCTGCCCACGAAGCGAGCCAGTCAGCGGGTGGAGGTGTGGCGAAAGCTGCAACGCTACGGAACCGTGCCGCTTGGCAATTCAGGGTACCTGCTGCCCAGCAATCCCACGAACGAGGAACGCTTTCAGTGGCTCGCAACGGCCATTCGCAAATACGGAGGTGACGCTTCCATTGTTCACGTACGTTCCATCGACAACATATCGACTCCCCAATTGATCGGGCGGTTTGCGGAGGCCCGCGCGCGCGAATACCAGGAGTTGATTCGCGAACTGCAGAAGTTTTCTTCCATGCCGGTACAGAAGCAGGCCGTTGGTCGTCTGAGCCGGCTACGGAGCCGTTTCCAGGAGATTGTTGAGGTCGATTTCTTCGTCAGTCCCTTGCAGAAGCGTGTCGGGGAGCTATTTGCGCGGGCCGGCGAAGCGCGCATGGCGACGCGCGTGCCCGAGACAACGCGAATCAACCCGCGGGATTACCAGGACAGAATCTGGGTCACGAGACCGAGGCCGGGCGTGGATCGCTCCGCGTCCGCGTGGCTGATTCGGAGCCTTATCGATCCCCGGGCACGATTTGCCTTTGCGCCGGAAGGACAGACACCGCCCACAGCGGTGCCATTTGACATGTTCCGCGGTGGATTCGGGCACCGCGGCGACTGCTGTACTTTCGAGGTCCTGCAAAAAGACTTTAGGATTCGGGACCGGAGGATGAAGGTTATTTCCGAGGTTATTCATGACGCGGACTTAGCCGACGGCAAGTTCGGTCGCAAAGAGGGTTATGGGATCGATGAGGTACTCAAGGGTTGGGCGCGACAAGGAATCGCGGACCAGGACCTTCTGGATCGCGGAATGCAATTGATTGAGGGTCTCTATCACTCGCTGGCGTGAGTGGCCAGCTCGCCGAACGGAGTTTCGGAAAGGAGAGAGCAGATCGTGTTAACGAATTGTCGTACCTACCTCCGATGGATTGCGGTCACCCTGGTTCTATGTGTGCTAGTCCCGCCGACGATCCGGGCGCAATCCCGTGGAGCGCGTAAGGTCCTTACGCTCGAACAGGCGGTTGATTTCTCTCTCGAAAACTATCCGGCTGTCCGCGGTTCGTTAGAGAGGGTCGGCGCGGCTCAGGCAGGCATTGGCTTGGCACAAACGAGTTACCTCCCTCGCGCGGACGTGGTTTGGCAAATGAATCGCGCGACGGACACCAACATTACAGGAAGTCTCCTACCGCAATCCATCATCGCGCCGATTTCCGGACCTGTTACGGTGTCACTCTCGAACCACACCGCGTGGGCAAGCGCTGCGGGGCTCCTGTTCTCCTGGGAGCCGGTCGATTTTGAATACCGGGGAGCTAAGGTAGACGCCGCGCGTGCCGTTCGGGATCGAGTCACTGCGGAAGCTTCGCTGACACGCCTCGATGTGGCCGTCGCCACGGTGAATGCCTATTTGACGATGCTGGCTGCCCAGCAAACGGTGCACGCCGCCGAGGCGGACGTGCACCGGCGGGAGACCTTCGACAAGGCCGTCAAAGGGCAGGAGCATATCGCTCGAGAGGGTCTTGGATTGCGCGCCATCGCTCAGGGCTTCGCGCTTCCTGGGATAAGCGATGAAGAGCGTCTGCCAAGGAATACCCACTCTACGACGCGCTGTATGAATACGTCCGTCAGAAGTCGAACGAGCGGTAGCAAGACTAATTTCTGGATTTTCAAACTCGAACACTAGGAGGTTGGTCACATGCCTCGTTTGATCCAAAAAGGAATGGTGGTTTTATTCGGGAGTATTTGTTTGCTGTTCTGCGGCCTGAGCGCTTTCGCCCAGGACGTGCCAAGCGATTATCAGGCCGTTTTAAGATTTCTCGACCGGAAGGGTGATTTCAAGACGGGCGTACTCAAGGTCAACATCCCGCGTAGTGACTTGAAGATCTCCATTCAGGGTTTCTCGACGCCCACGCCTTTTGGATTCGCTGGTTGGATTGCGCTGACTAAAAGTACCGACGGTTCGGACGTGATGATGGGCGATCTGGTGCTCTTGCAGGAAGAAGTGAACCCCGTCATGTCCGCGCTGTTAGATAACGGAATCGATGTCACCGCGCTGCACAACCATTTCTTCTGGGACGATCCGCACGTCTGCTTCATGCACGTACACGGCCTCGGCAAGGCAGCTGACCTTGCCCGCCGCGTGAAGCCAGGATTGGATCTAATCGGCCATGTCGTTCCCTCGGCTGCTGCGCCGGCTTCTGGCACCGGTATTCCGCTCGACACAGAAAAACTAGCCACGCTCATTGGCCATCCTGGCGAGCAATCCGGCGCTGTCTATAAAATCACTGTCGGACGTGACGACATTGCCATGAAAGACCACGGGTGCGGCGATCAATACCCGCATGGGGCTGAACACGTGGGCCGCGTTTGTCGGTGCCCAAGGCGACGCTGCGATCGCTGGCGACATAGCTATGCTTGAAAACGAAGTCACGCCCGTGCTGAAAGCGCTCCGCAAGAACGGTCTCGATGTAGTTGCAATTCACCACCACATGACCGAGGATCGGCCCGTCGTGATCTTTCTCCACTATTGGGGCAGAGGTCCGGCAGAAAAGTTAGCCACTGGCTTTAGAGCGGCTCTCGACGAACTCGACAAGGGCGTCGCGGCGCACGCGATGGCTCGCTAGCAACAAAATCCTGAAGAGGTCACTGGGGGCTTTGTATGCAGAAACGAATTCTGATAGCCGGATTTATCGCCTTGTCCGGAGCTACGGCACTCGCGGCCAGTCCGGGCGGCCTTACTCTCAAGAAGGTGGCTGAATTCGATTTGCCGGGACCACCAGGCAAGCGCTTCGACTATCTCACCATAACGCCCGACGATCACTATTTGCTCTCAGCTCATCTCGCCGCAGGACAGACGTACGTCATCGATCTGCGCACAAACAAAATTGTGACCACGGTGACCGACACGCCGGGTGCTGAAGGCGTTGAGTACGTCCCCGAATTAAAGAAGGCATACACGTCAAACGCTGGCGACAACACCATAGGCGTGCTGGACCTTCGTCAGATGAAAGTAGTCAAGAAAATTCCCACCGAAGCCAAACCGGACGGCAGCGCCTACGCTGCACGGTTCCACAAGCTCCACGTTTCAGATGAACGAGGCAAAGCGGAAGCCATCGTAGACGTCCGCACAGATAATATCGTTAAGACACTCCACTTCGACAGTGAAACGGGAATGCCACAGTACGATCCCGTCGCACAGAAGGTTTACGTAAACCTCCAGGACAAAAATATCTTCGCGGTCATCGATCCGGCCACGGATGAAGTCGTAGGCCGCTATCCGGTGGGGCGGTGCGAAGGGAATCACGGGATGACCCTTGACCCAGAGCATCATCGTGCCTTCCTCGCCTGCGAAGGCAAGGACCTGATGACGGTCTTTAATCTCGACACTCACCAACCCATCGCGTTCCTTCCGATGGCTGGTGGCCCGGATGTCATCAAATTTGATTCTGGAGTCAAGCGAATCTACGTGGCCTGCTCGAGCGGAGCTATATCGGTATTCCAGATGGACGACCCCGATCACTACCGCAAGCTGGAGGATTTTCCGGTTCAAAAAAAAGTGCACACCCTGGCAGTGGACCCCGACACTCACCGTCTCTATACGCCGGAGCAGGAAGCGGACGGCAAAGCCGTGGCGCGTGGTCGTATACGACGCCGTAATCAATCCGTAGCTGAAGGCATCTTTCGATGAGGCGCATGCCGGTTCCTTCAACGATCCGGAGCGGAGCCACCGAATTACGATGTTAACCATCGACGCAGCACCCGGCGCGCTCAAAGGACTGACGCGTGATGGATGGTTATTGTTTCTTACACGATTCATGCGCCTGTTCGCGTACGGGTCGTTATCTGTAGTTCTGGTCTTTTACCTAATCGCCTTGGGACTCAGCGAATCGCAAACCGGTATACTTCTCACCCTCACGCTCGTCGGCGATGTTGTGGTTTCACTCTTTCTCACGACTCGGGCGGATCGGATTGGCCGGCGCCGCATGCTTATTGTTGGTGCCATTCTCATGGCGGCGGCAGGCCTGGCCTTTGCCTGCACCAAGAATCTTTTGCTCCTGATTATCGCCGGCACGATTGGCGTCATAAGTCCAAGCGGTAACGAAGTGGGCCCGTTTCTGTCGATTGAGCAGGCCGCGCTTTCTCATGTGGTTTCTCAGCAAACCAGGACGGAGGTATTTGCCTGGTACACGCTAACCGGATCGGTGGCCACGGCGATGGGAGCACTATTCGGTGGGACGGTCACGCATGCACTGCAAAGAACCACCTGGACGCCGGTGGGAACCTACCGGGTGGTGGTGTTTCTGTACTCGCTTCTGGGCGTTATCTTGGCCTATTCCTTTACTCGTCTCTCACCCGAGGCGGAAGTGAGTTTGCCGCAAGAAGGATCGACTTTGCCCGGAACGATCGGGAGTTTCTTGGGGATCGGCCATTCCCGGCGAGTGGTTATGAAACTTTCGAGTTTGTTCGCACTGGACTCGTTTGCCGGTGGTTTTGTGGTGCAGAGCTTTGCGGCGTTTTGGTTCTACTTGCGATTCGGTGTAAACCCGGGAACACTCGGCGTCATTTTCTTTTGGGCAAATATCTTTGCGGGGATTTCCGCATTATTGGCGTCCCGTCTGGCCTCGCGCTTGGGCCTCATCAACACCATGGTGGTTACGCACCTCCCTTCCAACGTGTTGCTCATCATTGTGCCCCTGATGCCCAGCCTCTCGTTGGCGGTTTTGGTTCTTCTGGTACGCTTTAGCATCAGTCAGATGGATGTTCCGACGAGGCAGTCGTACACGATGGCCGTGGTGCGCCCGGAAGAACGCTCGGCGGCCGCTGGAATCACGGGCGTCGCGCGAACGATGGGCGCTGCTATCAGCCCATTGTTCGCGGGATTTATGTTTGCCCGGCCTTCATGGGTCAATGTGCCATTCTTCATCGCCGGCACACTAAAAATCATCTACGATCTGTTGCTCTATCAAGCATTCGTAGCAATTCGGCCGCCCGAGGAACGGTAGCTGGAATACGAACTACCAGCGCCGTTGCAGCTCATTCAACGAACCCCGGTACCAGGTGTCAATCGATCATTTTACGGCATTCCCGAAGCGCCGGGTGCTAATTTTTGCCGCCTTGGGCAACAATTCAGTGGAGATGGTCAAGGACCTCGGAGTCAAAGTAACGATCCAATGGCACTCGATGAAGACGATCATTGGCTCTTCGTTGTCACTCGGAGACCTCCGTTCGTACTGAAACTTGATACCAATACTCGTTAGGAGGTTGCATGAGTCGCGGGAGGGGGATCGTGCGACGATGTCTATTACGACGGGAGCGCAATCGCATTTATGCGCTGGGCGGCGAAGGATTTATCAGCGTGGTCCAACAAAATGACCCGGACGCTGTCCGCGAATATCCCCTCTGCAGTGGGCGTGCGCACTGGCATTTTCTTTGGAACGAGGTCGTACCTGGGCGTGCCGGCTTCGGGATTGGAACCCACGCGAATAGGGAACTAGGGAGTGCCGGAATAGAGTGTCAAAAGGCTAAGGCCCCGGCGGCTGATGAGGTTTCGGGACGATCGTTTCGGCCCGATGAGCCGTCGAGCAGCCTGGCAAATCCAGGTTCCATGAGCAACTTCTCCCGTAGCGAGCCCGGTTTAGTTTGTTGGCTTCTCAGTTTGTGTCTCTTGTTATTTCAACCGTCTGGCGCGAACGCTGAAGCTCCATCCGCGAAGGGCTGGTCCGTGCGGATTAGTGCAGAAGCAATCCGCGTCAACCAAGCTCCAAAGCTCGACGGAACCTTGAATGACTTGCTTTGGCAATCGGCGAACCCCATCACTGATTTTCGCCAACGTGAGCCCCACGAAGGTGAGGCACCATCCGAGGAGACGGAGGTACGCATTCTCTACACTCGGCATGCCGTGTATTTCGGGATTCAGTGCTTTGACTCCGAGCCCTCGCGGATCATCGCTACGGAACTTCGCAGGGACGTGAGCCAAGACTTGGACGACCACTTCGAAATCCTCATCGATTCGAACCACGATCGCCGCGGAGCATACGTGTTCGAGGTCAACGCACTTGGCACCCAAAACGATGGTCTCATCGTGGAGGAGCAAGGGGGCACAGATAAAGGAGATTTCGACCCGGGTTGGGACGGAGTATGGACGTCACAGGCGCACATCACTCCTGACGGATGGACCGCTACAATAGAAATTCCATTCACAACCCTCAATTTCAATCACTCAAGCGATGTGGTCTGGGGTCTGAATTTGAAACGCTTCATCCGTAGAAAGAACGAAGAAGACCTCTGGAGTGCTTACCGGCGAACTTTTGGGATCACCAAGGTCTCGGAAGCAGGAGAGCTGCGGGGCATCCAGGACATCGGAAGTGGGCGACTCTTCACCGTGAAACCATACGGCCTTGCCAGGCATGACAAGCAGACAGGGCAGGACTCCAAATTCCCGCTCACCGCCGGAGTCGATATTAAGTACGGCCTTACCTCAAACCTCGTCCTGAATCTTACGGGGAACACAGATTTTGCCGATACCGAGGTTGATCTCGAGCCTTTCAATCTGACGCCGTTTAAAGTCTTCATTCCGGAGAAGCGCCAGTTCTTCCTCGAAAACGCAGGGATCTTCAATTTCGATATCGGCGACCAGGATCAATTGTTCTTTAGCCGCCAGATTGGGATTGATCCAATAACCGGCCAACAGGTGCCCATCAATGGCGGAGCCAAACTGACCGGGACATTTGGTCGGATGGAGGTGGGTATAATGGACGTCAACACTCGCTCCAGTGGTCCAAATCCTTACGCCAACTATGCCGTCGCAAGGCTGAAAGAGTCTCTATGGCTCGGCTCCTATATCGGTGTGATGGGCACAGATAAGCGATCAGGAAACGTACTTGACAGTTTCAACCAGACGGGAGGTGTTGACTCGCGACTGGTCTTCTTCAAAGACTGGCTTGTTGGCGCTCATGTGGCTGGAACCCGATCACCTGGAGACCCTGGCGGGGCGAGCGATGTCGGGGCCTCGCTCTCGTATCGGTCAAACTGGCTGGACGGAATCGTAGAGCGAAGAAAAATCGGGCCAAACTTCAACCCGGAGGTTGGTTTCATCGAAAGAACCGACTCAAACCAAACGTACGGGGATTTTACGTTTAAGGTCAGGCCCCAGATCAGTGGCGTGCGCGAGTTGCAATTTGAAGGATTCATTCTCCATGCGCCTGATACGCGTAACGAAGCTTCGACGCAAGAATGGCAGGGCACGTTCCGGGCCGAGTTCAATAACGGGGCGTACACCGACAACGATATTGCGGACGTGTTCACGCAGCTGATTACAACACCGTTTCATATTTACAAAAACGTGTTCATTCCGAACGGCATCTACCACTTCGCCCGCCATCAGCTTACTTATGGATCCGGGCAGGATCGCCGATTTACATACAATTTCTTCGAACGCTTTGGCGGCTACTACGGTGGGACTCTGAATGAATTCCGTGTGCGGGCCAATTATCGCCCGACGGTCAAATTTTCGATCTCTGCTTCCGAGACCTGGAATAGATTCCGATTGGCTTTGCCTAACGGCAATTTTTCCGTACTGCTGGCAAGCTTGCAGGCAAACTACTCCTTCACTCGTTTTCTGACATTCACCAGTCTTCTTCAGATGGATACGTCAAACACGCAGGCAGTCAGCGCCAATCTTCGCCTAAGGTACAACTATCGCCCGGACAGCGACCTCTACATCATCTACAACGTCGGAACGCAATTCGCCAGTATCGCTCCGGCGAATCCCCCGCAAGTCCGCGAGACCCGATTTGCGGTGAAATATACCTACTCTTTCGCCCCGTAGTAGAAACCTACATTGAAAACAAAGAAGCAAGTGGTTGGGGCGCTCGGATTTCGCGAGTCCCCATTGTTCGACTGGTTCTAGCTGGGCTGCGGCGAAAACGGAAGGCCGCCTTGCAACGTCACGATCGAGTTCACTGTCCAACCGCCTAACGCCGCATCCCCAATCCCTCCAAACCACTAAGAAACGCTTTCCGTGCCCAACTGGGAGCGCATAATTTGCATTTAACAACCCAACGTGTCTGACGAAAGTACCAAAGCCCCAATCCGAACGCGGGTTGAAGGGATTTGAAGCCAGGGCCGGTCCGCTTTTCGATGTGGTCGCGTTGGGAGAGTCGCCGTTGTCGTGAATTCCCGTGACGGCTTCTGCTGGAGAACGCGAAACCCAAAGGATTCCGAGCTTCCCGAACTTTCAAATTCTGGGCCGGTGCCGTGACACATGAGCAGCCAGAGGTAACTGTTTGTAATTTCACCGCGCCGATCGCAACGTTGGCGTTCCGAGGAACTCTTATTGCACACTAATCGCCCATGAATGGGTGCGACAGCAGCTGAGATTAACTACGGGCCATATAAGTCAGAGCGTCACGGTCAGGTGCGAGGGAACCAGGCATCGAAGATGACGCGTCATTGCGTTGGAGTATTGTCAATACAGGGTGTGTTGGATCAACCCAGCCAGAGCAAACCAGGGCCAGTGAATTTGCAGAAGTTATCCCTCCTCGCATTTGGCGATGAAAGTGCCCTATTGATCGTCGATTGTCAGGACGAGGGTGGGGGAGCGCACAAGCAAATGTCCACGACTCGTTTATCGACGTCATTCATCGCATCTTCTAATTGGATTGATGAGCGAGGTGTTTTCGAGACGCCATACAGAGCATCAATCTTGTAATAACGCCCTGGTCAGGCTAACTTCACTTAGGGCCTGCGGCCCGCGAAACTTCATGAAAATCGCTCGGCGCTCATTACCTTAACTCCTTTGATTTCAGCACACCCTGATTTGGGACCCAGAGTCCTTCGACTGTGTGCTTTGTAATAGGGCATGATGGCGGAGACAGGACCGTCTTGGAGGTTGGCTACAATGCGGCTATCGCCCCAGATCCACACTTCGTCGGGGAGGACACAAAGACATTTATGGCCTGGCATTTCCGAGCCGGCGGCAAGGATTCGCAGTAGCACAGGTCGTTGGGTAGTGAATGATGAGGTCATGATTCGAAGTTCTATTTTCTGCGTAAGTCTCGCGTTTGCCGCCATGCTTCTCGCGGGCGAGGTCCAGCCCGCGCACGGTCAGGAAGGGCCCTCGGTCCAGCAGAGCATTGCTGCAGCACAGGCAGATCTGCGTCATCGGCGCTATTCGCAGGCGATACAAACACTGCAGGAAGCACTTAAACGATTTCCGGGGAATTCTGAGCTCCGCGTCGAACTGGGTAGGACGTATGTTTATGAGCGCCGAGACGGGCGGGCCCTGGAAATCTTCCGCGGGGTCCTGCGCGACGATCCCTCGAACCGAACGGCAAAGATCGAGTTGGCTCGCCTGCTGAGTTTTCGCGAGAAATACGAGCCGTCCAATCAACTTTTCCGAGAGGTGCTTGCAGCAGATCCGAACGATGAGGCCGCGGCTATCGGGCTGGTGCGAAATTTGCTACTTCAGAAAAAGAAAGACGAGGCCGGGATCGAGCTGGAGCTAGCACTGGCCCGCCATCCAAACAGCATTCGCCTGCAGGAGTACAAGGATGAATTGCAAAAAAACCAGTTACCGCTTCCTGCAACCCATGAGAGAAGCGCGCTAAACCGAGTGCAAGCGGAAGCAAGCTACTTCAGCGATAGCGCAGGAAACCGTGTCTTGAGTGCTGGAGAGAGGCTGGATGTTGAGATCGGACGCCGAGTCACGAACAGTTTCCGCATCGATGAAAAATCTCTTGGGGTGAGCCAGGGCCCAAAAGCAAACATCTTTACCGTGAATGATGAAGGCCGGGTGCGGTTGGCGCGCTGGCTCTTCGTTGCAGGGGGAGCGGGGATCGTTCGCTTTGCTGACGATTCGAATCGGGCACTCTACCGCGGAACCTTGATTCTTCATCCGTTCCAGAGTGTTTGGCTGCAAGGAGGTTTCTCCCGGATTCCGATTACCCCGACTTTCCGGTCAACTCGGTTCGACCTGTTGGCGGAGGGTTGGTGGAGCCGGCTGGACTGGCAGCCGCGCTCCTGGCGGATCAGCGCCGATTTCTTCAAGCAACACTTTTCCGACTCAAATCTGATCCAAAGAGAAGATGCTGAAGTGCTGCGGTGGATTGGAGTTTCGCATTTCGCTGTAGGACTGGGGTACCAATACACTCATTCTTTATTCTCGCGGACTTTTTCGCACGGGTATTTCAGTCCAAACCAATATCACAGTCACCTCGGACTTGGTGGATTCCGTTTTGCTGTAGGTAAAATCTATCGCGGCGAATTTATCGCGCAGTATGGTGCCGAATCTTTGTTGCAAACCCCCTACCAGACTGCGTGGCAGACCACAGCGAAGAATCGCTTTATACTGGGAAGATGGGACTTGGGCGCCGACTATACCTACTTCCACCTGGCTCTGCCCACGGGAGCATTCCGGGCGCAGGTGGACCGCTTCAGTCTTGTGTACCATTTCTAGTCGGTCATCACGAGGAGCGTTGGCTCGTATGGAGACTACAGGAATTGGGGTAAGGGCATGGAGAAGCAACTCAAAATACTCGTCGTGGATGACGACAAATCCATTTGCCGCTGGTTGAATGCCGTTTTGACGGAGGAAGGCTACGTATGCTGCTCCGCGCGCAGTGTCGAGGAGGCTGAACCGCTCCTTCGTGAAAACCCGATCGATGTGGCGCTTCTGGATATCTATATTGGACAGGCCAATGGTCTCGAATTTCTCGAAAAACTGAAAACATTGCAGCCGGAGTGTAAGTGTGTGGTAATGACGGCACATGCCAGCGTCGAGACCGTGGCTCGCTCCGTTGCAGGCGGAGCACTCGAATATCTCAGCAAGCCTTTGCTGATTGACGAACTGCTCGCCTTGTTGCGCAAGTTGCGAGCGTCGCGACACACACCCGCCTTTGCGCCGAAGGATACCTTCTGTCTCAAAACGGCGATTGTGGGGCGGAGTCCGAAAATGCTGGAAGTATATCGGATCGTCGCGCGGGTCGCGCCCAGCACGGCCAACGTGCTCATTACCGGTGCGAGCGGGTCGGGAAAGGAACTTGTGGCGCGGGCCATTCATGAGCACAGCCCGCGCGCCAAGATGCCCTTCACACCTATCAACTGCGGGTCCTTCCCGGAGACAATCCTGGAAAGCGAGTTGTTTGGGCACGAAAAAGGTTCCTTCACCGGCGCCGACAGTCACCGCAGCGGGCTATTCGAGGCCAGCAACGGCGGCACGATTTTCCTGGACGAGATCTCGGAGACCAGTCTGAGTTTTCAGGTGAAATTGCTTCGCGTTCTACAGGAGCAGAAGGTGCGACGCCTGGGGTCGAACACCCTTGTTCCTCTAGACGTCCGGATTGTGGCTGCTACGAACAAGGATCTGAGCGCGCTTATCCGGGCAGGGCAATTTCGCGAAGACCTTTATTATCGCCTCAGCGTCGTCACCATTCAACTTCCCTCGCTTGAAGAGCGTCCCCAGGACATTCCACTGCTCGTGCAGCATTTTCTGGAGCGCTTTAACCAGCGCAATGCGCGCCAAGTGAATATCAGCGAAGACGCTGTTTCGCTGCTCGCTTCCATGAGCTGGCCCGGTAACGTGAGGGAGCTCGAAAACTTTATCGAGCGACTGGCTATTTTCGCTGCGACCGAGGGAATCTCGTGCGAGGGAGTGGAACGCGAGCGAGCGCGGCGAAGCGAGGCAACTTCGGTCCCAGAGAACTTGACGTCAACGCTGACGGGCAAGCTGCAGGAAATGGAGCGGCAGGAAATCGTCCGTGTGTTGCGAGAATCACGTGGCAATAAGTCGCTGGCGGCGCGGAAGCTTGGAATTGAACGCAAAACCTTGTACGAAAAGGCGCGCCGCCTGGCAATCGACCTGCAATCAGAAAAAACATGAGCGATTCAGGAAAAGGCCGCCCGCACGAGGTGCGCCGCCAGCCGGTGCACTGGCTGTTGCTGAATGTTTTGCTTCTGTCCATGGTCGGGGTGCTCAGCCTCAGTTATCCGGTGGAAGAACTTAGCCGGCGCGCGGGAGACTTCTATTTCCGGCTAAGGGAGAATCAGGGCACCTCGCCAGACGTGGCGCTGGTGTTGATTGACGACGCCAGTCTTGAACGTTACGGGCGATGGCCCTGGAAACGCTCGCTGCTCGCAAGAGTAGTAAGGGCGGCAAGCGCCGAGCGGCCCAAGGCGTTGGGCTTGGACATTTTACTCTCGGAACCCGAGGACGAAAGCGATGATCGCGAATTGGCGGTGGCGCTGCAAGACGCGGGGAACGCTGTTCTTGTGGACAAGATCGGCAATTCGCCTGAGGGGCGCCTGTGGGTCGAACCGATGCCACTGTTCGCGGAGAAAGCCATTGCCGTGGGGCACGCTCAAGCTGCTCTGGGACCCGACAGCATATGCCGTAGCGTCCCGGTGCGGGAATTATCTCTCGAGGGCCCTCGCTGGGCGTTTGCGTTGGAAGTGGCGCGCGTTGCTAGAGGAGCGCTCCTCGAAGATGACGGGCGCGAGGTGCGAGTCGGAGGGCGACGCATCCCTGCGGTGCAGACGTCTTCTCACGCCGCGATTGCCGGCGGCGAGTCCGAATCGCCGCGGTTGCTGCTGATTGATTACCGCGGCCCAACAGCTCCAGGCGAGACGTCGCCAGCCTTCTCCGCTGTCTCCGTCGTGGACCTGCTGGAAGGAAAGACAGGCGGGCAACTACAAAGGAAAGCTGTGTTGATTGGATTCGGCTCCACGGAAATAGGGGACCGCATCCCAACTCCGGTCAGTGGCAGACTGCCGATGCCCGGGGTGGAAATCCATGCCAATCTGGTCGATGCCATCCTTGCCGGAAGGAGCTTGCGCCCTCTGAATGGATGGCTAAGTCTTTTGCTGCTATGTCTGTTTAGTTCCAGTTTCACCTGGGTGGTGCTGCGCTGGCCGGTCTGGAAGGGGCTGATCGCGCTCGCGGTATTACTCGCAAGTGGTCTCGTAGCGAGCTACTTGGCTTTCGCTTGGATGCATCTGCTGATCGGACTGGGACCACTCTTGTGTGCAGGTCTGCTGGCCGGCCCGTTGGCGCAGTTGCAGAACCTCGTCGTGGTGGACCAAGGCCTTACGCAGGGCCTTCGGCAACTACAACTGACGCTGAAGACGCCCGGCTCGGAAACAAGAGAAAGTCTGGCTGCGGCCTTGCGCGCAGAAGCGAAATCCGCGGAGGGAGACTTGCATTGGAAGGTGCATCTGCTTCGGCACCTGCAAGCGGAGCTGAGTTCGCTGTATGCGTTTGATGAAACCCTTCTGGAAGCGATGCAAGAGGGCTTGGCCGTCTTCGCATCCGATGGGCGGCTCATATTTCGCAATCCACAGTGGCAAAGCTTCTGCGAAAAGCAAGGGTGGAGAGCGGACTCAAGTCTCGACAATTTCGTCGCAGGTCTCCGCGAGGCACCGTGGGGCGATATCCGCAAGTTACTGGTCACTCCTGGTGTGTGGCTCGATGCTGAGGTGAACCTAGGTCAGGGACTCTGGCAGCTGCGGGCTGTGAAACTCAAATCCACGTCGGCTGCCGGCCCATCGGAAGTAGTCATGGTGGTCGCGACTGACCAGACAGTCAGGTTGGAACGAGATCGTGCGCGCGCGGAAGCGCTTGGGTTCGTTACTCACGAACTTCGCACGCCGCTCGTCTCGATACAAGGCTTCGCGGAGTATCTGCTCCGGTATTCGAAGGAACGCGCCAGCATTGAAGCGGCCGCCACTATTTTCCAGGAGTCAGGCCGGATGGTAGCAATGATCAATACATATCTCGATGTGCTGCGCCTTGAGGCGGGCGCACGCTCCATGCGCAAAGAGACCTTCCAGATCGGCTGCACTATAGAGCAAGTGGCGAGAGTCGTTCAGCCTATCGCCCAGGCTTCTGAAATCAAGGTCCGAACCGAATTTGCTCGTTATTTGCCGGCACTTCACGGCGATCCTCACTTGATCGAGGGCGCTTTATTGAATCTGGTAAGTAACGCCATCAAGTTCAGTGCACGGGGAAGCGAAGTGATGCTACGAGCCCAGATTGACGGAAACGGTGTCATACTAGAGGTGTGGAATCCGGGTCCCGTGATTCCGCCGCAAGAACTGGTTCATCTTTTCGAACCTTTCTACCGCGGAAGTGAGCAGGAGAACGCGGCACGCGGATGGGGACTCGGGTTGGCCTTCGTCAAGCGGATTGCCGAACAACATGGAGGAAAAGTTGAGGCCCGCAGCGACGCTAGGGAAGGCACATCTTTTCTTATTCGACTGCCGGCAACTCGAGAGTTTTACAGTGAGGTACTTCAATGAGACCTGTGGCAATTCGTTGCATCCTATTTTGCCCTTTGATCTCCTGGTTGACTATCGCGATGGCCGTGGCCCAAGAGCAACAGCCGAGGATGCCTGCCGCTGCTGCGATAGCTGGAGCCAGGATTGCCGAGTGGAGGGGTAATGTTCGTCTGAGTCTTCCGGACCAGTTGCCTACTAATCCGTTGCGTGGAGAACAGCTTCCTCCAGGCACAATTCTTGACACAGGCAACGGCAGATTACTTCTTCGCCTGAGCGACGGCAGTGAGGTGATGCTCAGGGCGCACACAAGATTGCGGGTGCAAGAACCTTCTTTGACTGATCCGAGTTACTTCCAATTGCTTCTCGGACGAATCCGTGCGCTCATCCACAAGCGGACAGGTGGGACCGTGCCGTTCGAACTCGGAACCCCTAGTGCCGTTATTGCCGTTCGCGGGACCCAGTTCGAAGTGGAAGTCAATGCGCACAACGTCACGGAAGTGGACGTGGTGGACGGACTTGTCGAGGTCTACGGACGGAACGCTACTGGAGGATCAGTTCTCCTGGAGCCTGGATTTTCCACCCGCGTTGGAATGGACTCTGGTCCAGAACAACCGGAACCGACCAATGAAATGCGTCCCGAAGTGGAGAGGCCTGAACCCGGAGAAAACGAACTAAGTGGAAAGCCTGAGTTAGAGGTTGAGTTCGAACGGACAGAAGTAGAACTACAAGTCGAGATAAGAGAATCAGCGGAGAAATGGGAAAGGATCGAGGCGCGCGAGCTCTCTGAGCAGCCTGGTGTAGCAGGAGAGACCGACACCAAGCCCTCCAGGCCTGACTCGGAACCACACTAAATTCTGCTGGTTCGATTGGCGCCCCCAGGTCTCCGCCCCACTGGGCGGAACCGGACTTTTCGCCGAAATGCCCGCGTCAAACTGCAGCTCCTTTCCACATTCGCACTGGAATTCCAGACCGGGAAGCGAGTTGTACCCACCCAAGTGTGTGTCGAGCGCACTCACATCCAAGGCCCTTGGCAACATCTAAATAATTCACAATAAAACACTTATTTTATTTTTGGGTTTGGTGCACTCATTGCACTAGTGGACTGGATGGTTGAACCAGGCATGCGCAATATCGCGCTTATGACAGCACGCAAGATGATCCTTCTTGCTTTGGCGGTCCTCGTACCTTGCGGCCTTTTGATTGTCGTATTGAGGTGTGTTCTCAGATCAAGCTTGCGAGAGAGGTTTCTGAAAGGAGCGCCTACCATGAAAAATTTGCCACTTATTACCCGCGATCTCTATTACTTCTACGAAAAAAAAACTGGCGTGTCCCATTTTCAAGTGGAAGCTACTCCTGATGGGCAGTTTCCCGTGGACCAGGCCGCCGGTCTGCTGGCGATCCACTGCATGGTCCTCGGCCATTCCCCGAGCGATTACGCGGTAATGGTATCAGCCGCAAACGACAGTTTGAGAGGGCTGACCGAGAAAGCGGAAAAGCTTCTCCAGGCCGGACATTGTGTCAGAGGTCAACTCAAGCTCACTCGCCGGGAAGAAGAAGTGCTAGCCGGTATCATGCGGAGTCTCGCCAATAAAGAGATCGCCGCCTCTCTGAGGCTTTCTGAACGCACAGTAAAGTTCCATGTCTCATCGCTGTTGGCCAAGTTTCGCGTACGCGGGCGCATGGAGCTGGCGAGCGAAGCCGCTCGACACATCGCTGGATCGATGTCCAGGCCCTTGCCGATCGCGACCCGAAAGAGCCGGTCCTACGCCCCGATTCCTCAGAATTACAGCAACCCGGCCCGCAGCACAGGCGTGGTTCCGCTGGCCAAGCGGCAAATGATGGCGTAATTCCAGTTGCAGCATCAGGAACACAGAACATTGAAAACAGATGAGCCGTGATCGCCTGCAACACATGGCGCAAAATGCTGAGGTGCTTTGATTCCGAAACTGTTTCAATTGGCAAGCCGGGAATGGAGAGCGGCGCTCCAGGGCGCGCGGGATATTTGCCTGGAAGGACTTCAGCCGAACGACTCGACGATTTCCAATGAATCGCCGTCCTGTGCAACATTCAACAGAATTTTAGGCAAGGTTTTTGCAACGTGATCGCCCTTTAGAGATGCAAGAGCAACGGTCGCGGAAAAATTAGGAGCTTTTTCCGGTGCGGAAGTTGTGGCCACGAACAATGCGCAACAGATTGCCCAAGCCGTTTTGCTCCCTTTGCTTCACTGCGAAGTTGCCACAGGTCACTAGGTTCGCCATGTCGCGAAACCGAACATCAAGTCCGCTGTCCCGCTGGATTCTTTTTCGACGATTACCGCACTAGTTTGGGGCATACTGCCGGGCGAAGAATTTCAAACCATTACCACCTTGTATCAATGCGGCTTGAATGTCTTCCCGGTCTCAAGCAGCGTCTTCAGGCGGGAAAGAATACGTGGCCATCCATCGGCGCAGGCAGCATACGTGGGGTCATTCTCGGCCCACTCGTCATGCGTCACGGTTACTTTGGTGGCTTCGGTCTCGGGCACCAGTTCGATGGTTGCGCGTGACGCCTTATCATTTTGGCCCATCGCGAAGGTGTACTGAAAGACTCTTGGCGGCTCAAACCGCAGGACCTTCCCTCGGACGTAGGTCATGGGCTGGCCATCGGGTCCCGCGCCCACCCATGCGAGCAAGCCACCAGGCTTAAAGTCCGCTTGAAGCTCAGCGCCCGAGAAGATGATGCGGTTCGACTCGCGCGACACAAAGCCTTCCCACACTCTCTCTGGGGTGGCGGCAATGTAGAAGATATATTTCAGTTGTGCTTGATGGGCCACGATTGCTCCTGACTCTCCCGCGCCATCTTATATCTATAGGCAAGAACCCAACAAGGCAGTAGTGCCATCGGTGCTGCCAGATGGCTCGCATTAACTGAGATTTTAGAACCGTTTGTCCAATTACAGCCGCGTTTACCAAGATGGGATGAGAAGACACTGACGGTCTAGTGGTTAGGATGGGTGCATCTTGGAGTATGGAGGTTGCAATGCGGCGAACATATTTTTCAATGTTGTGTTCTACGGAATGGCAACGGCTACTTTTGCCCAGACGACTTCGTCAGACTCACAAACACTACAGGCATTGCTGGCCGAGGTCCGACAACTTCGTCAGGACTTACAAGTTTCACTGACCAGAATCCAAAGCGCCCAAATTCTGCTATCTCGCCAGCAAATTCAGCAAGTGGCCGTTTCGCGTGCGTCGCAGCACTTGAATGACGCACGCTCCAAGCTCGCGGAAGTTCAAGTCGTCATTAGGAGTGAAGCGGCCGAAATCAAACATTACGAGGGTCCCAAACAGTGGAGACCACGCAGCGCGGGTCGAAGATGCGCTTAACCGCGCCAAGGCCGACCTCGAAGCTTCAACGATTCTGCGCAGCAACGCCAGTCGACAGAAACGGATGCAGAACAGCAAATG
>MNIJ01000026.1 GCA_001919715.1 Acidobacteria bacterium 13_1_20CM_58_21 | reverse complement strand
GGCAGACGAATGCCGATCGTTTTCTTGGGCAGGTCCATCACGTGGCCGACGGACGCTTTGACGGTGAAATTTCGCCCCAGATATTTGTTAATCGTTTTCGCCTTTGCCGGCGATTCGACAATAACGAGCGAACGAGCCATGTTGCCTTTGTAACTCCGTAATGTGGTGCTGGAAGAGCGGACCGCGCGGCGTGTGTCCTTCTCGCTACCTTAAGCGCCCGGCACGGATCCGAACAGGGTCCCCATTTTGATGCGGTGATGGCCCTGGGGGATGCGCCTCACTACGGGATGCCAGCCCCTGGCCAACGATCGAAGCCCCTATCTACCTCTAACGCAAGACTTTGCTGAATGGCTTCCGGATGGATGGCTTTCATCTCCAGATCAAAGAGCGTACCAGAACTTCCCTAGAGTTCAAGCTCGAGCGTTCCCAAGTGCATTGGTTCTTCGGCGTTATCTATTTCTTAGGGCTTGTTCTCCGAGCCGTTCAGGGCCGCAGCAGTCAATAGATTGCGCTAACCGGCTTCAGGTTTTTCGCCCTGCGCGAGGGTGGCACGGAGGGCATGGGCAGCCCTTTGATCATTTCCCTGGAGCGCGTGTGACCAGTTTGCCGCCCTGCTGGACATGAGTTGGTTTGGCGCCAACTCACAGCTTAGGTCAGGTTTCCCGGCGCGCCGAGGACTCCCCTCTCAGCAGCGCGGCTGTGCCGCGTCCTCCTGCAGGATAGCATCCAGCCTGTTGACGAATAGTTCGGCGTCGGCTGCAGAGAAAACCAGGGGCGGGCGCAGCTTGATGACGTTGTGATGCGGCCCGTCTGCGCCGGTGAGTATGCCGCAATCGCGAAGGCGATTAACTACGTATGAAGCCTGCAACGGAGCTGGCTCGCGCGTTTCACGGTCAAGCACTAAATCGATACCGAGGAACAATCCCGAGCCGCGTACGTCGCCAATCAAAGCGTGGCGGACCTGCAAAGACTTCAAGCCCTCGATCAGATGTGCGCCGAGGCGCAAGGCGTGTGGCCGTAAATTCTCTTCTTCAAGCACATCCAGCACTGCGAGGCCTGCTGCGCAAGCGACTGGGTTGCCGCCAAACGTGCTGAAAAACTCCATCCCGTTGTTAAACGAATTGGCGATTTCCGGCGTGGTAACGACTGCCGCGAGCGGAAAGGCATTCCCGATCGGCTTGCCAAGAACCACGATGTCCGGAACGACGCCTTGCGTCTCGAACCCCCAGAAATGCGTTCCGAGACGCCCGAATCCCACCTGCACTTCGTCAGCGATGCAAACCGCGTCCGCCCGGCGCACGTGACGATAAACCTCCGCCAGATAGTCCGGTGGAAAAACAATCTGGCCACCGACGCTGGGCAATGTTTCAGCGATGTACGCCGCGACTCCACGACCCTCGGCGCGGGCACGCTCAAGAATCTCCTCAACATCACGCGCGTACTTCGCGCCCGCTTGCTTGTCTTCGCGGCGATACGGGCCACGAAAATCATCAGCCAGCGGTGCGACATGCACCCACGGCTTCTTCCCGCTTCCACCGGGTCCGTTAAATTTGTACGGGCTGATGTCGATCAGCGTGCTGGTGTGGCCGTGGTAGGCGTGTTCGAGAACGATGACGTCTTCTTTGGCCGTATGTGTGCGTGCCAGACGTAACGCCAATTCGTTGGCTTCGCTGCCGGAATTCACAAAAAAACAAACGCGCAGCGGATCGGGCAACAGCTCCGTCAGACGCTCGGCATAACGGTTCACGTTGTCGTGCAAATAACGCGTGTTGGTGTTGAGCAGCGCGAGCTGCGCCTGCGCCGCCTGGACCACCCGGGGGTGGCTGTGCCCGACGAGCGGCACGTTGTTGTAGACGTCGAGGTACCCCCGGCCGGTTTCGTCGTACAGATACTGCATCCAGCCGCGCACGATCTTCAGCGCATGCTGATAAGAGACGCTCAGATTTCTTCCCAGCCGGGCTTGCCGCGCGGCAAGCGTCTCCCAGAACGCCGGCTCTTTCGCTGGAAATCGATCGGCCGGAATTCCGAGCAGCAGATTTGGATTAGGCGAGAGGCTCGTCCATACCGAACGTTGCGAAGCGTAGGCCACACCTGGAAAATCGGCCCCCAGCTCAAGCACGTCGAGGATGATCTGAAAATGGAGGTGTGGCGTCCAGCCGCCATTCTCTTGTGCTGAACCGACGCGCGCGAATGGTTGACCTCGAGCGACGCGCTGGCCCACCTCGAGGCTGTCGAGAATGTCTTTGGAGAGATGCCCGTAAAGTGTGAAGAATTCCTCGCGGCCGCTGGTTTCATGCCTCAGAATGACCAGCGGTCCGTAGTCCAGCGGAGAGGAATTGTTCGCCACGATATGGACCACGCCATCCAGCGGCGCATGCAAAGTCGTGCCTTGTTCCGCAAAAAGATCGATTCCCAGATGGATTGTGCGCCGCTCGCTTGTGGGATTGCCGGCGGACCCAAAGAGCGGTGCACTGTAAAGCAGCCGGGGCTCATCGTAGCGGCCGACACCAACGGACGCGCCGGCACGCTTCATTTCACGGAATATTTTTTCACTGAGTATGGCTGTTTCCGATGCGCGCGGATCGGCCCCCAGGAACGTACTGCCAACGCTCAAATCAAAAACAACGCTCTGGGCCGTTCTCACATCAACATCCAAAATCGAAGCAGCGGAGCCGGCCTGCACTTCCAGCCAGCGTTTGATCTCCTCACCTTGCGGAACGGGCGGAAGCCCGCAAGCCGCACGAAACGTGTAGTGGGCGAAACGGGGGTGGATTTTTGCGAGCCGCTCCAGCGCCTCCCATGCGGCCGCTTCGCTCACAGTGACGTACGGATCGTCCGGCTTAATCGTTTTGCGGTGCGCGGAATTGGTGACGCTGACGGCCAGCCGCGTGCCGATCAAGGCATAAAGAACCCGTAACTCCAGGTCATCGAGTGGAAACGCTCGGTGATATCCCGCGACGATTGCCCCCGCTGCCGGCAGTGGCTCTTCCTTCCCGAGGATGGCGTAAGCGGCGGCAATCGCCGGCTCAGACACGGTGAGCCCGTGATGCATGTCGCCAAAATCAATCACGCCTACGACCTTGCGCGGCGGGGGCCAAGGATTACTGACCAGCACGTTGTGGTCGTTGGCATCGCCATAAATCACGCTGCTTCGCAGGCGCGTCAACAGGGGAAGGACTTCCGCTTCATAGAGCGCCAGAAACTTCTCGACAAGCGCGCGCCGCTGCGCGTCCGCGATATGTTTGACAAAGTCCCTGATCCAAGCGGCGCGCGAAGAATCCCATTTCAGTTCGCGATGGGCAGCGGCGTGCGTAAACGATTGCAGCGCCGTATCCATCTCGCCGAGAAAACGGCCGAGATCACCAAGAACCTCCGGCGTGTGCGGGCAGACTTCGGCCAGAGCCGTTCCAATCACAAAAGTAAGCAGCCAGACAAGGCGCCTCGAGCCGTCCGCGGCAGCCATCGAAGTAAACAGTTCACCGCTGCGATTTGGTTTGACGCGAGGCAGAGGCAAATGAGGCGCGCGTTGCGCTAGATGTGTCAGGGCCTGGCACTGCAGATCGATGAAGGAATGCTCCCGGGCCGGATGCATTACTTTGAGGACGAACGCATGTCCGGCTGCGCTAGTCAAATGGAAGTTATCGTCGTACTCGCCCGGCAGCGCCCGCGCGCTAGTCTCCAACCCATAAAGTTCGCGCGCCAAGCGAACAGCTTGGGCTTCCGTCGTCGGTTGAGTTACGCGGGCTTCCAGCAGCATGCGCCAAATCTTATCCGCAAGTGCCGGAGCGCGTCCATTCCTAGAGCGCTCAAATTATTCCGCCGGGCCGTCCCTCCATAGAGAACTTTGGCCTCTTAAAGGTTCTCTCTCGAGTCGCGCACGGTAACCGGCCCGTTCACCGTCGAAAGCCGGATCATCGCCGGCGCGTTGCCATATTCGATGCGCCGGTGCTCGTCGTCCCAGGTCTTCCGCGCATTATCGCAAATACTCGCCTTGCAGCTTACCGGCGCGTAGTTCGTGGACTCTACCACGAAACTGGACTGGTAACCGCTCGGAACCATCAATGTCACTGGGCCGTTCTTGGCATCAGCCGAAAGGCCCTCTCCGCTCCACGTCTTCCCCTGCAATTCCACAGAGATCGGCCCATTCTCCGTATGAATTCGCACGCTTCCCCTGCCGCCGTCCAGGCTGATCGGGCCGTTCACAGCGGTGATCTCTGCGTCGCCGGAAAAATTCTTCAAGCTAATTGGGCCATTCTTGGCGCGGGCCGTGAGTTTACCGTCCACGTCGTAGAGAGAGATAGGACCGTTCATCGTGTCCATGTCGATAGACGCGGATTTCGGCGCGCGAATGAGCAGATAGACCGTCCATTTCTCATCATCCCCAGGACCGCTCGTCGACACCTTACCATTTTCGATGGACATCTTGATCTGCGATAGGATTTCCTCGGCCTCCTCACCCGAACCCGAGGCGGCCTTGCACGCTGTCACCGCATAGGTCTCTTTGTCCCAGCCCGCCACCTGCACTCCGCCGTTGCGGTGGGGATGAACCTCTAACACCGCGGCTTCGTACTTGGTCAAGGTGCGCTCCTCAGAACGCACCATGGCGTCCCGGTCGTCAAAGCGGATGCGAAGATCGGAGCAATCAGTTGCGGGCTGTCGGTGTCCGCCGGAAATGTTCACGGAGTGGTGATGCCGGTTCGCTCGAGCCGTGGTGAAGCCGAGAGCCAGCAGAGCGGAAACCGAAATCAGGAAATACCAGCTGCGTCGAGGCATGGGGTCCTCCTAGCCGCTATAGACGACAGCGGAGGGCTTTAGTCACCTCCAATCGACCCGAAAAATCAGTCCCAACCGTCCCAGTCGTCGTCCGCGCCGATGGGGGGCCCATCCGGTGGCTCGGCTGGAGCCATGAGCTCCATCCGCTTCGGATCTTTCTCAAACTGCTCGATTTGCCATGATGCGAAGGAGACGTGCGCCTGATCGGATATCGCCCGGCGACTCGCCAGGGGAGCATTAAGCCACCCATGCAATTCATCTAGCTCAAGCCGGGCGATGGCGCGTACTTCATCCGAGGCATGATCGTTGGCGGCCAGCGCCATCAGGTCATAGAGCGCAACCATATCCACGACATTGGCGATTTGCCCCGATGAGCCTTCGCCATGCGGCGTTTTCCATGTCGCCGCAAGTATGGTCTCCAGGACTTCCTCTAATGCCGGGTTCTCCGCATTGAGGGCATGGAATTCCACAAGCCGCGCCGCGCGTTCGGGGTTGAAAAGAAATTGCAAGGCGTGCTGTGCCGCGGCTTCCGCGGGAGCGAGCGCGTCAAAAACCGGACGGGTATGAAGCTTGAAGTGCTCGCGGCCTCGTTCATAATCGGGCGGCCGCGGCGGGATCATTTTCAACAGCGGCTCGGGCAAGGCCAGGACGTCCGGCTTCAGCGTTGCCAGAACGGCCGCAAGAGCGCGCCGCTGTTCCGCCGGGGCCACGATTTCGGTGGCCGTTTGTCCGTCACCGCGCAGCGCAAATGTGTAGTCCATTCCGCCGACGAGTTTGCTGGTTGCCTCCACCTGATAGCGATGCACCAGGTAAAGCGGCACCAGCACGTCTTCGAGTGTTGCCAGCGGCGCTCCTTCCCGGATGTTATTCTCGCCGAAGCGCTGTAGTGCCGCGCGGCGAACTTGCATGAGGCGATTCAACTCGTCGATGGCATTTGTGCCTGAATCCCATAGATGGGCTACGCTGCTGGACGAGCCTGCGGGACGCGCGTCTTGATCCGTGAGGTAGCGCAGCCCACGGCGGTACGCGTCCAGGAGGATTTTGCTCAGTGCGGCTTCTTCGTTCGTCCCCGGAGCAAAATCCTGATAACCAAACGCGATGGATACTTTGTCCCACTCGCCGATTCCCGTCGCGTAGGCGGAGGTAACGTCCGGCGTGCCGTCCGCTCCCAGCTTCACGTACGGCGCCGGATAATCCATCACGGAAGATCGATTGACCGTGCTGGCAGAATAGTTGTGCTTTAGGCCCAGCGTGTGCCCGACTTCGTGCGCCGCAAGCTGGCGCAGCCGCGCCAGCGCCATCTCCTGCATCTTCGGCGAGACTGGTTTGCCTTTTTCGTAGGGTGCCAGGAGACTTTCGGCAATCAGAAAATCCTGCCGCACGCGCAAGGACCCGAGCGTCACGTGGCCCTTGATGATTTCGCCCGTTCGCGGATCAATCACCGCCGCGCCGTAGGACCAGCCCCGCGTCGCGCGATGCACCCACTGGATCACGTTGTAGCGCAGGTCCATCGAATCTGCGCCTTCGGGCATGAGTTCGACGCGGAAGGCGTTCTTGTAACCCGCCGTCTCAAACGCTTGGTTCCACCAGCGCGCTCCTTCTAGCAGCGCGGAGCGAATGGGCTCCGGCGCTCCGCGATCGAGGTAGTACACGATCGGCTGCACGGCTTCGCTGACCGCTGCCTTCGGATCTTTTTTCTCCAGTCGATGCCGCGCAATAAAGCGCTTCGCGATCGGCTCGCTGAGGGGCGCGGCGTAGTCCAGGTAATCCACGCCGAAAAAACTCGCCCGCGGATCGTAGATGCGCGGCCTATATCCCGGCGGCGGAAGCTGCACGAAGGAGTGATGCTCGCGGACGGTGATCGATTCAGGAGAAGGCGTCACGTCGCGAACCCAGCGGCCCGGCTCCTCTCCCGCAAATGTGAGGGTGGCCTCGACTTCCGTATTCAAGGGAAAATTCTTCGTTTGCGGAAGGTAAATGGCGCATCGCGACGCGTCCAGATGATAAGCGCCCTGCTTCACCCGATGGAGCGTGGCTGGAATGCCATGGGCATCGCGCAGGAAAAAATCCGTAGCATCCACCAGCGCGCGCTCCTTCTCCTCCGCGGCCACGGTGAAGCCCCACAAGGCGGACTCCGCGAAAGATTCGCGGACGGCGCGGCGTTCGTCGGGATCGTTGCTCACCGCGCGGTAATCGAGATTTTCCTGGACCAGCAGGACCTTCGGGCCGCTGCGCTCGAAGCGCACGATACGCGTCGCGCCAAGCTGGCCGCGGTCCAGTCCGATGTCGTTCGAGCCGATGCCCGCGGGAAGCCCGCTCTGGTAAAGAAATTCCGTGCTCCACTTGTCGATCTCAAGCCACAGCTTGCCCTGCCTGGCATCCCAGTACAAATTGAAATAACCGGGAAGCTTGTGCGCCCCCGCGGTTTTCTCGGCGATGGTGGCGGTCTGGGGCGTTTCGGGCCGCGCGCCGGCAGCGCCTGACGCCCCACAACCCAGCAGAGCAAGGAAAAACCAGCGCGAAACCTTCGACATGTTCAAAGCCTCCAAACGTAACGAATCGTTTTACAACAAATGGCGTTGACCGCGGAAGAAATTCCGGTCTGCTATACTGTGAGTCTCAAACGAGACCCAGAATCGTGACAAAACTTCGCATCTCCATCGTTCAATACCTGAACACCGCGCCACTCGTCTGGGGCTTCACCAACGGCCCGCTGCGCGGCAAATATGATTTTTCGTTCACCGTACCCTCGCAATGCGCCCAACAGCTGCGCATCGGCGATGCGGAGGTCGCAATTATCCCGGCCATCGAATACCAGCGCATCGACGATTTGGTGGTCCTGCCGGACATGGCCATTGCGTCGAAGAAGCAGGTGCGAAGCCTGCTGATCATTGCGAAGAAACCCATCGAACAGGTAAACAGCTTTGCGCTGGATGGCAGTTCGCGCAGCACTCAAACGCTCACGCGCATCCTGTGCGCGGAAAAGTGGAAGACCGCACCGGCGTTCTTTGAGGCGTCGCCGGACCTGGGCGCCATGCTGGCGCAAGCCGACGCGGCGCTCTTGATTGGTGATCCAGCTTTGCGAATTGCCGTGGGGATCGAAAAAGATAGTTGGCCCGGGACCCCTGGACAAACGGTGTGCCAGGCGGCAACGCTGGGAATTACCGGCCCGGAATTTCTCTACGTCTATGACGTGGTCGGCGAATGGCGAAGTCTGACCGGATGGCCTGCCGTCCTGGCGGTCTGGGCCGCCAGGCGAGACATCGCCACTCCCGAAGTGGCCGCCGATTTCCTCATCTCCCGGGATTTCGGTTTGTCGCGCCTCCCGGAAATCAGCTTCGCAGCGGCGCGCAGCCTGGAATTGCCGGAGCGGGCGCTCGAATCGTACCTGCGGCACAATATTGATTTCTCACTGGACGCGGAAAATCGCCGCGGGCTGGAGTTGTACTTCGATTACGCCGAAAAGCTTGGCCTCATCCCGCAAGTGAAACCGCTCGAATGGGCGGCCACGAAAATGGAGGCCGTGAAGTTGTAGGGGCGCCCGCCGCGGCGGGTGCCGCCCTTCTCGGTTGCTCCTTCGAGATTGCATTGAGGCTGTAGTTACAATGGAACGAAAGGATCGCTGAGGAAACATCTTGGGACTGACGAAACAACAAGCTCTGGACATGCTCGAATGCGATGACCTCGTGGGTCTTGGCATGGCCGCGCACCAGCTGCGCCTGAAGAAAAACGATCCCCGCGTGGTCACTTACCAGATCGACCGCAATATCAATTACACGAATTTCTGCACCGAGTATTGTTCCTTCTGCGCGTTCTACCGGCCGCTCGGCGCAAGAGACGGCTACCTCCTCTCGTTCGAGCAGATCTACAAGAAAATCGACGAAATGCTGGAGCTTGGCGGCACCGGAATTTTGCTCCAGGGCGGGTTGCACCCGGACTTGCAGATCGGCTATTACGAAAATCTACTGCGCTCCCTGAAGGCGCGCTATCCGCAAGTGCATTTGCACTGCTTCTCGGCTCCCGAGATTCTGTGCATCGCGGAAGTCTCTGAAATCAGCATCCGCGAAACGATTCAGCGGCTCATGGACGCGGGACTGCAATCCATTCCGGGCGGCGGCGCGGAAATTCTCGACGATGAAGTACGCGCGAAGATTGCCCGCTTGAAGTGTACCAGTGACGACTGGGAAGAAATGCACCGCGTGGCCCATTCGCTGGGACTACGTACCACCGCCACGATGATGTTTGGGTGCGGCGAAGAGTTGCGCCATCGCGTCAACCATCTCGAAAGGCTGCGGCGGATTCAAGAAGATACGGGCGGCTTCACAGCCTTCATTCCGTGGATGTTTGCCACGGAAAATACCGCGCTTGGAAAAAAAGTCCAGGAAGCCACGGCGGTCGATTATCTGAAAACGCTCGCGGTCAGCCGCCTGTATCTCGACAACATCGAGCACATCCAGTCAAGCTGGCTCACCCCCGGAATCAAAGTCTGCCAGATCGGTTTGCAATTCGGCGCGGACGATGTCGGCAGCATTCTTATTGAAGAAAACGTTGTCTTTGCTGCCGGAGTGAAAAACAGAACCAACGAAGGCGAACTCCGCCGCATCATCTCCGACGCCGGCTTCCTCCCCGCCCAGCGCGACACACTTTATCGCAGTTACGCGCTGAAGTAGTACCGCGGCAAGGCCACCGACAGCAGAAAGCGAGGCCCTAGGGTTTGGGACGCACGTGGATCGAAACATCGACGACCATGCCGTCAGGCAATTCGACATCTTCTAGCAGATAGAGCACTCCGCCGCGAAAACGAGCCTGGATCCGCCGAGGTTCGAGTTTGGAGTCGCTCGGTTCGGTTTTCTTTGCCGGGGGCGGGCTTGGCGCACGACCCTCAGTTTCATCCAGCGCTTCGTTGGCCAGAGCGTCGGCTTCGCGGTTCTGCTCGCGATAGACGTGCTCGATCCGAAAGGAATCGAACGCTTGCGACATTTTCTTGGCGCGCTCGAAAAGCGGACGCAGGTCCTCGCTCTTCACTTTGTACTGCCCGCGCATCTGCTTCACCAAGAGTTCGGAATCGCTCTCGATGTGCAGTACCCGAATACTGTGCGATTGTGCGTAGTCCATCGCCGCA
>MNIJ01000118.1 GCA_001919715.1 Acidobacteria bacterium 13_1_20CM_58_21 | reverse complement strand
GCAGGTCTACGAAGCGCTGGTGGATTTGTACATCGCGGGAGACAGAACAGAGACCTCTACCGAAGAAGCGCTCGCCTGCATGGAGGCTGCGAAATCGCGCAGCATGATCGAAATGATATTTCAAAGCGGACAGAGTCTTCCGCTGGGTGAAGCGGGGCAGAGCGACCTCGTCCGCAGAATCAGAGACCTGCGCGAGGAACTCAACTGGTACTACCACCGTATCGAACTCGAGCAGCTTCGTCCCGAAGAAAAATCCCACCAAAGACTCGAGAGTTTGCAGGAAAAGGCCCAATTGCAGGAGAAAGAACTGATGCGAACGCTGCGCGAGCTTCCGGCGCACGAGCGCGAGAACGCCACGCTGGAAGCTCCCGCGGACTTTTCCCTCGCAAAGCTCCAAGGCTATCTTCCGCAGGACGCCATGCTGGTCGAATACTTTTCGGCTGGCGAACGCCTCGTA
Organism: Acidobacteria bacterium 13_1_20CM_58_21; assembly: GCA_001919715.1. Lineage (GTDB taxonomy): Bacteria > Acidobacteriota > Terriglobia > Acidiferrales > UBA7541 > Acidiferrum. The sequence goes on along the minus strand of MNIJ01000118.1, from coordinate 9,156 downwards.
GCCGCGGTCATTACCCGCAAGGAAATCCAGATTTTGCCCGTGACCGTACTCTCCCGAGTTGCTCATTTTCTGCAATTGCTGCGGTTTCAACTCTCCAAGTTTCGCATGGGCAAGGAATATGTCCGGCGATTTGCAGAACCGCTTTTGCGTGCCACGCAGAGCCATCTGGAAACTCTCTACAGCGAACTCATCGCACCCCTGCGACCATTTTTCGAGGGAAGGCACCTCATTGTGGTGCCCCACGGCATCCTCCATTTTTTGCCCTTCCATGCTCTGAGAAATGGAGAACAGTATCTTTGCGATGCCTTCACGGTTTCCTACGCTCCCAGTGCGACAGTTTTCTCCTGGTGTCAGGAGAAACCGGCAAGCGCCAACCCGAGTTCGCTCGTTTTTGGAATCGCCGACGAGCGAGCGCCGCTGATCCTCGAGGAAGCCCAATCCGTGGCGGCGCTCCTGCCAAAATCTTCGCTCCACGTTGGAGATCGTGCAACGTCCTCGGTGCTTCGCGAAGAAGGTCCGCAGAGCGGCCTGCTTCATCTCGCTACTCACGGCATCTACCGGCAGGACAACCCAATGTTTTCGGGCATCCGGCTGGGCGATGGGTACCTGAATCTCTATGACCTCTACCAGATGCGTTTGGACGCCCGGTTGGTGACTCTGAGCGGCTGCGCCACAGGCATGAACTTCGTCGCAGCCGGCGACGAATTGCTCGGACTGCAGCGAGGCCTTTTCTGTGCCGGAGCGACAACACTGCTGCTATCTTTGTGGGACGTACACGATCAAAGCACCTCGCAATTAATGCAATTTTTCTATCGGGATTTCTTGCGCACCGGCAACATGGCAGGCGCACTCCAGCACGCCATGCAAGAACTTCGGCGCGAGAATCCCCATCCCTACTTCTGGGCACCCTTCGTCCTGGTCGGCAAACTCTATGATTCTACAAGGCTTACCTAATCCCTAACACGCATATATTTCTTGGGCCTCTGCCTGCCCTTATGCCATGAGGGCGATTAGGACGTCCCATTCACAGGGAATGTTCGGGACGCGGAAAGAAATTTTGGGGGAAGAGATGGAACACTTTGCGATCGAGAGGTGGATCGATTTCGTGAATCAGGCAGTGGACACCAACGAGAAGCAGTTGATGGAGCGCCACCTCCAACAAGGCTGCAAACGCTGTAGAAAGACAGTTTCGTTGTGGCAGAAAGTTTGGCAATCGGCGGCTTCGGAAGCGAACTACCAGCCTCCAGAGCACGCCGTGAGACTCGCCAAGGCCGCGTTTGCGGAAGCCGGGTTGGCGGGTCAAAGAAAGGGAACGAGCCGCATCAAACTTCTCTTCGACAGCTTTCTTCAGCCGGCTTTCGAAGGAGCTCGATCGGCAGGCACTGGCACAAGGCAAATGCTTTATCGCGCGGACCCATTTCAGATCGATATTCAGGTGGAGGCGGCGGCTGGCCGGAACCTCATCGTGGTTACCGGGCAGCTCCTGAACCTGAGCAATCCTGGAATCCTTGACGAAGGCACGCGCATCGCTCTTTCCAACATGCGCGGAAAAGTCGTGAATGCCATGACCAATCAGTTTGGCGAGTTTAGTGGAGAGATTGAGAACAGCGGAGACCTGCAGATGACGTTCGCAAGCCCCCTCAGCGCGCCAATCGTGATTTCGCTCCGGGATGCGCTTGGTAGTTTGTCTGCGAACGACTGATGGCATGCCCTGCCGCGCGTCGCAGCCCTGGTACGAGGGTACCAAGACCGCTGGGAATTTTGCCTAGACGGGAAGACATGCTTGTACAATTGGCCCGGAGATCTGCCCAGCAAGACTAAGGGGCCATTCAGTGCGCCAACAGCCGAACAATCAACGGCAGGAGAGCCCTTCAAGAGCCACCACAATATGAAACGCAGGATTACCATACTTGTCGCGATGATCGTCCTGATGCTGGCTGGTTCCAAGCCGGCAGCGGCGCAAAACCGTTATATCGTCCGCACGGGCGGTCTGACGTCCGTCCTACATCTTTGCTTGTCTGCGGGATGTCAAGTTCAGGGCTCGTTCAATGGCCCGGCCGGCCAGACCTACCTTGTTACCTCTTCCCCCGTCTACTCACCAGCCTTCAATGGCTCTGTGGGTATCGCCTCGACGATGGATTGGGATACCCGTTCTTCCCTTTCCAACTATGGCACCACGGCCGCCTGGATCGCCGCACCCGGCGAATCCGTCACCTATCCTGGCGGAACCTATGCTAGCGCTTCTAGCACCTCGTTCAGCTCTCCGCTGGTCGCGGGCACAGCCTCGCTGCTCATCAGTGCAAAACCGCCGCTAATCCAAAAGCAGGCCGCCAGCGCTTTGTCACATGCGGTACAATTCACACCTGATCTCAATCATGGCCGCCTCGATGTGTACCAGACCATCTCTGTGTGGCTGATTAGGTCCGGCTCAAATTCCGGTTCTGGCTTCTTGTTCTCCTGGTAACTGCCATGTCGAACAACGAAATCCCGGCGTCCACCATGAGTTCTCTAGCCCCGTGTGCGACCGACTTGCTTCGCATCAAGCAGCTCGAAGAACAGATTTCCGCGCTTCGCAAGTCGGTCATCTGCGCTTTCAACCATCTCCTGGACTTAAAAGACCTAAATACCGGCGTGCACAGCACGCGGCTGGCGGAGTGGGGCATGCGCGTCGGACACGAACTGGGCCTGGAAGAAGCCCAGCTTCAGAATCTCGAAGTTGCCGCGCTCCTACACGACATTGGTAAAGTAGGCATCCCGGATTCCATCCTCCTCAAGCCTGAGCGTCTGGGCGCGGAAGAATACGCACTCATGAAAAAACACTCCGAGTACGGCTGGGCTGTGTTGCGCATGCTTCCAGGCTTCGAGCGCGCCGCTCTTGATATTCTCCATCATCACGAATCTTTCGATGGAAAGGGATACCCGGCGGGACTAAAGAAAAATGAGATTCCGGTAGTTTCACGGATTGTCTGCGTCATCGATGCCTTTGATGCGATGGTTTCATCTCGTCCTTATCGAAAAGGCCTGCCATACCAAGAAGCTGTGCGCCGGCTCAACGTGGCCAGCGGCACTCAGTTTGACCCTACGGTCGTCCAGTCCTTCCTCTCCTTCGCGAAATCAGAAATGTCCGTGGTCTTCGCCGCCGCCCCCGGCACGTCGCTTTCATCAGCGCTTTGACATCCTCTCCCCCGAACGGAGAGGATTCCTGCCGAACCTCGCTGGTTTTTCGGTGCGTTCCTGGGCCGAGCGCCTGGGCGTCGCAAAGAATGTGGGGCAGTTCTTGGCAGCTAAAACTAGCTTGAGCATGACCACCGAGCGACGCTGTTAGACGCCGAGAACGACCGGGCAAGAAAGGTCGACATCAACTCCGCCCAATAAGTGGAACCACGCGATCTTGAGAAATTTGAAGTGCGGTTCCATCAGATGAACTGGCGGAGCATGGGCGCTCCATCGGCAAACTGAATGTGCTTGTGGCAAAGCGCGCCCTGTCTCTAAGGTACTACGGTAATATTCGTGACCGGATGTATTTCCATCCACTTCGCATGAAAAGTGTCTTGGACCAGAGTTCCGACAATTTGAACGTGAGAGCCCACCGGTGGCAACGAGACTTGATCGGTGTAGTTGGCACATGCCGCCTTGGCGTCCTGTTGGCTGACGTGAAATCTGCAAACAATCTCAAAAACTAAATTGCCTTCCTCATCGCTTATGTTCCCAGCGTTCAATAGATTCTCAAATTCCGGGTCTACCTTCAGCCATCCGTGCGTGTCTCCATCAGCTTCATGGCGAACGCCATCATGTTTCTTGCCGGCAGTAGCATCCACGATCGTTCCAGCGACAGTGACGCATTGCTGTTTCACGATAAGGCGTAGCGGGTGGTAAACATGGTTCCACAAGCTCGGATCACACGGCGTTTCCGGTGTCGGAGGGGTTGGGGGCGCAGGAGTCGGTGGTGCTGGAGACGGTGAAACGATCACGAACTTCGACCAGACCCAGCCCACTTGCTCGTCCTCCGTCCTAACGTGATAGAAGCCACTATCTGGCGTGGCATCCACAAGAGTTAATCTTGTGCCCTTAGGGAGATGCGCCAGAGCTACACTTCCCGTCGAGGGATCCCGCCGAAGGACTACATTTCCGTTTGTGGTTGCAGCCTGCGCAAAGACAGAGAATGGACAGACAAGCAGAAAGACTAGCCCGACAAAGGTTCGCTTAGAACTTATCCTCATCATGTTTTTGCTCCCTCCATTTTTTCATCTCGCTGATCGAACTGGGCCCATCGTGAATCGTATCTACTTGGAGATAAGCATTCAGTTGTACTGACGACTGAGTTGCCATACGAGTGTACTTAATCAAGCTTAGCGGCCGCTTGGTGTTTTGAAACTAAAGGTTTGGCGAACCAGGGAGGACTCGATCTCCAGACGTTGGCGCCGCGCGACCCGGCCTAAACTCAACAGCCTGCTTACCCAAATGACTGACAACGTTTCTCTGCATGAATTAGGCCTGCTCGCCGACTTTGTGCGAAGATGCCTTTCGGGGTCAAACGACCCACTTGGGGCCTGATGTCGTTCTCTCGATCCAGCCAATCTGGGTGCCTTCTTCGCGCGACCGCAGTACAAGCCATTTGTGCGACGCTGCTTCTGAGCTGCGGTCTGGCCCGCCAAGACCCCGTGGAAAAGGAGCCCGTCCGGAGCCCACAAAGCGGCATGAGCACGGGAGTGGCACACCCTCCGGTGAAGGACGCACTCTCGCGGCCGATCACGGCCGGGGGCTTCGTTGATGACGCGGCGGTCATTTTTGTCGATGTGACGCATGCGGCAGGCATTGACATATTCCATCATCGCTCAGGAACGCCCGAGAAAAGGACGATTCTAGAGACGCCCGGATCCGGCGTGGCACTCCTCGACTACGACAACGATGGCTGGCTGGACATTTACCTGCTCAATGGGTCGACTTTCCCCGCGCTGAAGGGCAAGGAAACGCCGCCGCGCGCCATGCTTCTGCACAACAACCAGGACGGCACATTCACTGACGTTACGGAAAAGGCCGGCGTCGCGAACGAACGCTGGGGCTTCGGCGTAGCCGTGGGGGACTACGACAACGACGGGTGGCCGGACATTTATGTATCGAACTTCGGCAAAAACCGGCTCTACCACAACAATCATGACGGCACATTCACGGATGTCGCGGAGAAAGCAGGCGTCACGCTTGGCGGCTGGTCGACTGGAGCGACGTGGGGAGACTACGATCACGACGGCTTCCTCGATCTGTTCGTTCCAGGATATGCCAAGTTTGATCCTGATCATCCGCCGCTCTCCGGGAAGGGCGGCCTTCCGCCGGGCTTCTGTAATTTTCGCGGAATCGAGGTGATGTGCGGGCCGCGCGGCTTGCCGGGCGAAGGCGATCACCTGTTCCACAACAACGGAGATGGCACCTTCGCCGATGTGAGCCTAAAGGCTGGAGTTTCGGACCCTAAGGGCTACTATGGATTCGCGTCTGTATTTGTTGACGTGGACGATGACGGCTGGCTCGACTTAGCTGTTGCCAACGACTCCGTGCCCAAGTACCTCTACCGCAACAAACACGACGGCACTTTCGAGGACTTGAGCTATATTTCCGGGTTCGCGCTGAATGACGAGGGGCGCGAGCAAGCATCCATGGGCATCGCGGTGGGCGACTACAACCGCGACGGAAAAGTTGATTTCTACATAACCAATTTCTCCGACGACTACAACGCCTTGTACCGGAACGATGGCGACGGCAATTTTTCCGATGTGACCGCCCGCGCTGGAATTGCGGCCCTTACGCTTCCATTTCTAGGGTGGGGAACTGGATTCCTCGACTACGACAACGACGGCCTGCTCGACATTTTCGCCGCCAATGGCCATGTCTATCCCGGCGTGGACAAGCAGGATTGGGGAACAACCTGGGCGCAGCGTCCGCTGCTTTTCCGGAATCTGGATGGAGCGAAGTTTCAAGAGGTTCCGCCCGCAACCGGCAGCGGGCTGGCGGCCGTAATGACGGCACGCGGAGCCGCGTTCGGAGACTTGTTCAATGACGGCCACATCGATGTGGTGATCAACAATGTGGACTCGACGCCGGCCCTTCTGCGAAACGTGGTCAAGAGGACGAACCACTGGGTAACGCTGAAATTGGTTGGTGCCTCGAAGAGCCCGCGCGATGCCATCGGAGCGAAAGCATTTGTTACCGCGGGGGGAGCTCGCGAGCGCGGTGACGTGTTCAGCGGTGGAAGCTATGCATCGAGTTCCGATCAACGCCTGCACTTCGGCCTCGGAACAGCAGTGAAAGTCGACAAGGTGGAGATTCACTGGCCAAGTGGGGCAAAGGAAGAAATCACGATTCCTACCGTCGACCGCATCTTTACCGTGAAGGAAGGCAAAGGAATCGTCGCGCCGTGACACGCTGGCCGAAAGCCGATGCTCAACATTGCCGTTATCGCGACCTTCATTCCAGGCTCGCAATTGTATTTCTCTATTTGCTGAATCCGTCCGCCGATCTCCGGCAAGATCATGATGCGGATGACCTTTCTATTCCTGAGCGATTAAGGATTTTGCGAAGCGGGAGGCGAGGGCGCGGAATTCGAGTTCTGCTGTACCTGGTACCGCTTTAGCGCCTTCTGCGAGCTCTCCGCATCCAAGTCCTTGAGCTTCTGGAACGTGGCCAGGGCTTTTTGCGCTTCCTCCATTCGATGGAGCCGCCGGTAGACGATTCCTAGCTGATACCAGGACTGCTCGACGACCTCGGGGTCCGAGCCGGCCGCAGTAGTGGCGCGCTCCAAGTGCCGGAGGGCGGCGGCATCATTGCCAAGCAACATTTCCGCACGGCCAAGGTTGTAATCAGAATGAAGAAGACCTGGCTTTTCCTTCAGGGCGGCTTCGATGAGTTCCTTCCCCTTCGCGCCATCGCTTTGTTCGACGGCTAGAACTCCCAATTCGTACTTGGCGAGGACGCTGTGGGGGGCAATTTCAAGTTCGCGGAGGAAAGATTCTTCAGCTTCCTGAACTTTTCCGAGGCTACGGTACTCGGAGCCCAATTCTTCGTGCAGGCCGGGTTGGGAGGGAGCGAGCTTGATGGCGGCTAGGTATTCGGCAACAGCATCCGTGTGGCGGTCGGCTTCGGCATTCGCCTGGGCAAGAACCTGATGGACGCGCCAGGAATGTGAATCAACTTTGAACATCCTGCCGTAGCTGTTCTTGGATACTTGTAAGTGCGCGCGGCCGCGATGGTAAAGAATGTCCGTGTCATCTGGCGCGAGCTTGGCAGCTTTGTCTAGCGCCTCGGCGGCCTCCTCAGGCTTTCCCTGCGCTAGCCGCACAACGCCGAGCCACATCCAGGCGGGAGCGTCTTTCGAATAGGAAGCGGATTCCTTCTGAATTGCGGCAAAGGCTTTATCCAGGCGGTCAAGGCGAAAATAAGCGATGCCGAGAAAGAGGTTTGCCCCATGCAGTAGCGGTTTTAGCGCCAGGGCCTTCTCGAAGCTGGCGATGGCCTCCTCGAACCGGCCCTGCTCTTCGCGGACAAGACCAAGGTTGAAATGCGCTTCAGCGAAAGCCGGGGCAGCTCTAGCGGCGGCCTCGAACCCGTCACCAGCCACGTTCAAATTGCCGCGCTGCATCGCCTCCGACGCCTGCCGGAAAATCTCGGAGGCCGCTGACGCCACTTGGGAGCGGAGAGGCCTGGCCAGACAGAACAGGATCACCAAACACGCGAACAAGAACTTGGTAGTTGGCTTGCCCGGGCGCTTTGTTGAAGGAATGTTCACCACGAGAGTTTATACCCGTTAGCTGGGGCGTCGAAGTTTCTTCTAAATGGAAAAAACTCGTGTGTCTGGTTTGGCGCAGGAGGTTCCCGGTTATTTCCTGGCTGTAACCCGCCTTAGAATTGGTAGCGGAACGTTAGTTGGATTATTTTTTGTCCATTGACGCTTCCTGGAGAACCCCCGAATTGAGCGCCGGGCCGGCCCAAGGTACTGCAAGTTATGCAGCCATCGCCGCGGGCGAGGACGTGCCGGTTAAAGAGGTTCACAAAATCTACTTTAAAGGACAGCAGGTGCGCTTCGTAAAGCGTGAAGCGCTTGATAAGTGAGAAATCCTCATTCATATAAATAGGGCTGCGGATGTTACCGAAGACCTTAGGAAGATTGCCGAACTCGTAGCCACGCTGGGCGACAAGGCTTGCAGCATTGGGATCGAGGAAGGCTGCACAGTTGAACAAGTTATTCGTTGACATAGGTAGGAATGTGCCGTCTGGCTGTTCATTGCATCCGCTGCCAAACGAACCGGGGTCCAAAAAGGGATTGTAGGACGCTGCATTGGGACTGCGTAACGGTTGGCCAGGAATAAGGCTCAACCGCGTGTTTGCCGTGCCGAACCGGGAATTGTGCGCGTCACTGGCGAACGGGATGAAAGGCGCACCGCTCTGGTAGCGTTGCACACCGCCCACCTGCCAGCCGCCCAGCACCTTGTTCACAACCCCGCCCTTGTCCAGGAACTTCTTTCCTTTGCCGACGGGCAACTCATAAAGATAACTGAGCACGAATGCGTGCGGGACGTCCTGGTAGCTCAAGGCCTTTTCCGCTTTTAGGTCGCGCGGATTCTGAGCAGTAAAGGTATCCGAGCTGCTGAACGCCGTGAGTCCTGCATACGCGCTGTCCGCGTCAGTGAGCGTTTTGGAATAGGTGTAAGACGCCAAGACGTTCAATCCATTCCGGAAGCGCCGCTCCAGCTTTGCTTGCAGCGCGTTGTATGTGGATTGGCCCAGGTTCTCCAAGCAGCAATTGGTATTGATGCCGCCATTGGTTTGCGGGCCGCCAGACTGGTATTGGGGGAAAGGCAACAGTAACTGGCCAACAAAATCGATTCCGGGCGGCCCGGCAGGCCCGGCAGGCCCATACAACGGCTCGAACCAAGAGGGTACCGTAACGCCCAGGCTTGCCAGCGTAGCCTGGCCCGCCGCGCTGGTGACCGGATCCATCAGCTTTGTCCCTAAAGAGAGAAATTTGGGATCGATGGCATTGAGTTGCTGAAGATTCGAATTCAGGTGCGTGGCATGATTCCCGACGTAGCCGACACTGAAGATGAGATCGGGAGCGAGTTGATGCTGAATTTCAAGGCTCCAGTTTTGTACCATGCCAGATCGGCCGTT
>MNIJ01000046.1 GCA_001919715.1 Acidobacteria bacterium 13_1_20CM_58_21 | reverse complement strand
TGCGCGTGGCGGTGCAGAAGCTTTTCGGCGACTCCAGCGGCGACCCCAAGGCCGCGATTGCCAAGCTGAACGAGTCTCACGTGACAGTAAAGATCGTGGCCAGCGACGAAGATCTGCTGCACGTGGTGGAAACCACACCAGGGGCAGTGGGAATTCTCGACGTCTATTCCATCAACAGTTCGGTGAAAGTCCTCCGCGTGGATGGCAAGCTGCCCTTTGACGTGGGCTACGCCCTAAGAGGAAATTATTGAGACCGCTGTAGGGTGCCCCTCCAAGCACTTTTCCCGTCCGTCGCCTAAACCTACTGGAACCCGGCAGCAAGCCTCTGTTTCGATAACCAGATCTAGACATACCCAGCATGGTACCCCCTTTGATGTGAGCCGTTTCAGGCACCCATGTTGCATTTTCTCATTGCGGGAACGAAACTTGACATGGGAAGATGTGCGACTCCTAAACAGCTCGATTCAGACAACTGAAGGGAGCCGATCGAGCGGTACAGAGCCGAAAAAACTGGCAGGGGAGGAAACGAATGCGAACGGCGGATCACCACAGAAGCAGTCAAGAAACACCTGTACATAGGTACAGGTTTTCCACAGATAGTACAGGGAAAACGGGGCGAAAACTGGGGCGAAAGTCGAACTGTATGTAACATATTTAGTTTGTGTTGTTTAGGGGATTTTTGTCCGTCGGAATGCGGTACTAGGAGACTCGTTTGGGGCCAAAAATGTGTCTTGTGTACCATCGCCTTTTGGGCCCAGAAGCTGTCAAATGGGACAGGTATGAGGGGTTCGATTAGAACCTCTGGACAGGGTCGAGCATCTAAGAGCTGGCGAGGAAAGGCCGCGGAGATCGGGGACAGAGGAAAGATGAAGACCGAGGATGAGAGCCGAAAGTGGATGTGGATGTTCCTGGCAACGCTGGTTTCGTTGCAAATGTATTTCGTATGGGAACTGCTGGCGGTGTTCCTACTGTTTGCCGTAGGATTTGCAGCCATCGTTTTTGTGACGGGAAGCTTGTACATGTTGCATCGCGGCTGGGCACTGGCCGTGGAGCGGGTCGCGGACAGCCAACACCCGGTCATGGTGGCCACGCGGCAGGGCCTCGACACGATCGAAGACATGGTGCGCAGGCCTTTTCGACGTCCGGGTTCCGCGCCAGCCCGCTGATTGATTTTATGACCTTCTGGCCTCGGCCAGAGAACACGCAGAGCTTGTCACCCTGCCTCCTTCAGGACTGACAAAGTCTCTGCCACCATTGGAACGAAGAAAAAAAGGCCAACCGTCCTGAGAGAGCGGTTGGCCTTTTTTCTTTTTTTGCGGAATGCCAGATCTTCTGGCGCAGCCGCTTCGTCGTGCGTCGGCTGTGCATGGTGAATCAATCTGGCCCTCAACTGGTTGAGGAATGTACCGGTTCGGGCGGGGCTGGCAGGCGCCGGCTTCGCCGGCCATTGTCTTTCAATGGGTCAGGGGATCGTTGTCGGTATCAGGAACCCTGTCATTTTCAGTGCCGGAATCGCTATTTGATTCGAACAGGGTCTTCCCGTTGTCCTTGACGAGCCCATCCAGAGTGGATTTTGAATGTTCATCCACAGCACTGACGGCCGCTACCAGGCAGGAGTACAGGAAAGCTTTCATGCCCTTGCGGAATTGGTCCGTCGAACGCTCCGCGGCGCGGGCAACTTCGGTCTCCAACTCCTGGCGACGGGTCTCACACCTGGCGCGGCTCTCCGCGTCGAGTGAGGTGAGGGCGGACACCGCTCGCTCCCTGGTCTCGGAGAGGACGGCATCCACATGTTGCTCCGTCTGTCTCTGGAAGGCGGCCAAAGCGGAATTCAGCACGTTCTGCACCAACGCCTGCACTTCCGCGGAGCGCGCATCGAGCTTCAAGAGCGCCTCCTGCGTGGCAGCCTGGGTATGCTCCAGCATCAGTTGATAGCGTCGGTCAGCGGAGCGGGCAGTCGCTGTTTCGAATTGGGAGGTTGCCTGGCCCACCGCTTCGCTGAGGCTCGCCTGGATCTGAGGCCCACTCTCGCGCGTCATTCGTTCCACAAATTCCTGCGACCTCACCAGTTCTCGCCGCAACTCTACCGCTTGTTTCTCCAGCCGCTGGGCCATCTCCTCGGCTTGACCGCGGTACTGTTCCATTTGTTCTTTCCAGTGCGAGGCGACCTCGCCGGTAGATTCCTCCTTCGAGGAAAGTCGCATCGCCTCCACCCGTGTGGGAAGGAGTTCCTGAATCTCGCGCAGGCTCGAGTTGCGTACGTCATCAATCGAGCTGAGAGCCTCGCGCACGGCTTCGTCCACCTGCCGCGTTACCGCTGCTTCCGCTGCCTTTTCTGCCGCTAGCTGCAGTTTTCCTTGCAATGCGGCGATGAGTCCGTCCGGCGTGATGAGCACGCGTTTCGGTTTGGGTGCCTCGGCCGCCCTGGGGGCCTGTGGCTTTGAGGCCGCCGGCGACGGAGAAGGAAATGTGGCGACCTCGGCCATCTTGTGGTCCGCATTCACCGCTAGCTCGTCGAGCTGTAAAGAGACGGGCGCGGGATCGAGCGCCGGCGCGACTGCCGTTGCAAATTGCCCGACGGCGGCCTGCGTTCCTCCCAGCTTCATCCAATCCTGGGGCGGGCTAACAATTCCCCAAACATTCCCTGGGTTTTCCAGTTCCACACCGACTTGCTGCAAATCCCGCGAGCTAGGGGTTGTATGAACCGAGCGGACTCTGGCCCGTACCACCGGGGGCTTCGGCTCGAGTTCCAATCCCACCACCTGCAAGGCAACCCACGATCCAATGCCGTAATCGTGTCGCGAGGCATACCGGCAACCGTGCAGGTTGAGGCTCGTCGAGACCGTTCTTTCTACAAATGGCTCTCCCAAGCTGTTCTGACCGAAGACGATCAGCGGGACAGACCGCTCGATCCGCATGCTGCGCCGCGCGTCATGCCCCGCGGAATTGCGAGGAGTATCAATCAGAGACGATTGGCTCACGGCTGCTCCAGATAGATACTTTTCATGTTCCTAGTAGCTCCACACGACTTTCGTTAAGCAGAGACATCTTTTCCGAAAGGGAGGCAAACTCGGTTTGAAACCTGCCTCCGGCATGTGTGTACGCCGTGTTCCCCCTGCGGAGTCCTGCGCGGCAGATGGTAGCCGAAGCTTGCTCCATTGTCGATGTTCTCTTTGATGATATGGACGACTTTGCGTCTCGAGGATGGCAAACCCCGTAATCATCCTTCCATGCGAACAAACGCATATGGGCGGCGGCGAGCCATCGGTTCTACGCGGCCGCGCGCACCGAGCGTAGGGCTGTCGCCCCGAAGAACCGTGAATCAATTTACGATGGGGCCACCGCCTCTACCGGTAGCAGCTTCATCGCCCTTAACGTGGAATATGCCGTAGTGATATTCATCGTTTTTCTTGATCATCACGGTGACGCGACCTCTTGCGGGAAGTAAGATGTCGATGCCCGCAAGGGGCTCGGTGTTCGTCTTCCAAAAGCGAAGGCGATATTCCTTGTTATCCTTATTCGCGAAGTGGACCCTGCCGGTCCACGGCGCCACCTCCACTTTGCCGTCGGGACTGGGTTTTTGGTCGCGGATGGTGATCGTTGCCGATCGGGGCAAGGTAGTCTGTTTTGCTCTTGCTACTCCAGGTGTAGCCACGTGATTCTCCTTTCAAAGCTTACTGCTTTCCGCGGGGCCGGAAACTTGGGTCAGCGAGGAGCCCCAGCAGGGCTGGCCGTTGCTGAAGGTCCGTCAAAGTGTAGCCGTTCTTGAGGCTGTCCCGAGCGTATTGGATGGCGCGCTTACGGTCGCCAAGGTCGTCATAGGTCTCAGCGATATCGGCCAACACCCACGGGTTCTTGGGCGCCAGGACGAAGGCAGCATTTGCGTGGGCGAGGGCCTTTTCTCGAAGCTGGTCTTCTGCATAGAACATGCTGAGCATGGACTGTACCGGCGCCTCCTGAGAATTCAATAAGGCATATTGCTCCAGCAGGCTCAGCGTCTTGGCTCTCGCGGTGCGCATCTTTTCGCCATCCTTTAGCCAGGTATAAGCGAGCAGCAGGTTGGCCCAAACCCGCCAATCCCGGTCGTTGAGTTCGAGAGCCTGGCGGGTGGCTGCGGCGGCTTGGGCATAACGCTTCTGGTCCAAGTACAACCAGCCGAGGTTGGCGTAGGCCTGATAGTTGGGCGCGAGTTGAATGGATTTCTGAAGAGCTGCCTCCGCGGCGGCATAGGACTCAGAATCCTTGAGCTGCATATACTCGGCGGCGAGATCGCTGTACGCCTCGGGATTATCAGGCGTGAGTTCGATGACCCGACGGTATTGCCGAAGGGCGTCCTGCCCGCGTTTTTGCCGGGCGTAGAACGCTCCGAGATCGCTGTATCCCTCCCAGTAATCTGGCCGAAGAGCGATGGAGCGCTTGAAGTTGGCTTCGGCGTCCGGGATATGACCCATCTGCTCGTAGACACCGGCCAGTCCGATCAAGGCGCCAGAATCGCGCGGATTGATATCCAGGGCCTTTTGAAATTCCTGAAGAGCGAGATCGTTCTTGCCCAGGGTCAACTGGAGTTGACCCAAAGTAACGCGCACAGCAGGGAAACGGTCGTCTATCTCGAGGGCCCGCCGGCAATTTGCCAGCGCTTGATCCACCCACGCCGGATGATGATCCATTAGGAATTTTAAGCGATAGGCTTCCCCCAGGGTCGCATAGCCCAAGGCAAAGCGGGGGTCCTTCTCGATGGCGGAGTTCAGCGCGGAAATGGCCAGATCAGCGTTGCCGGGCTTGTCGTAACGCTGCAGATAGGCTAACGCTTTGAGGTAGGACTCGTAGGCGCTTGGCGCCACGCTTCCGGCGGGAGTATGGGCCGCCTGGGTCACTTTGATTTTCAGCAGGCGAACCAGGTCGGTAACGGCTTGTCTCTGCAGTGCCGCCAGATCACCACTCGGATCGTCGAGCTCGGTCGAGCCGATTTGGCGGAGGCGTTTCGAATCAATCAGAACCACCGTCAGATGCGCGCCCGGGCCTTTCCGCCGGACACTCCCTTCGACCACCACCGTAGCTCCGAGTTCGCGGAAGGCGGACGTTGGATCGTTAACTTTGCGATTGCGGACTACACTGGCGGGAACTACCCAAAGCGATTGCTGAGCGGCCTCCAGGTTCGACAGTTCGTTGGTTAGTGAGTCCATCAGCCCTTCCGCGATCGGGCCGTATTCGGGATCGTTGGCGGAATTGGAGAACGGCAGTACCGCGATATGCCTCTCGCCGCTGGCATAGGCGAGTCCCGCAAGGCGTTCGCGCAGCGGAGGAAGAAAAGATGCGGCGATAGCGGCCAAGACCAATCCAGCGGATGCCAGCAGGAGACGCCGGGCTTTCCCGGGTTTGCCCACCGCCCAGCTCGGCGTGGAAGCATTCTCAATGTACTGTTTGAGTTCGCGTGCATTGATGGAGCTCGTGAGCGTTGGTTCCCCGTCTGGGGCGGGGCTGGAGGCGATTTCGGCGAGCGAGGCTTCCAGATCGCGGAGCATTTCATCGGCGCCGGGATAGCGCCCCTCGGCCTTCTTGGAGAGCGCGCGATAAGCGACAGGTTGCACGGCCTGTGGAACCACGTCGAGCGCCACCGGTGGCTGGTTTAGAATTGCATACGTCATCGCACCTTTATTCGGCCGGACGAACGGATGACTGCCGGTAATCATTTGAATGAGGATTACGCCCAGAGCCCAGATATCGCAGCGCTGATCAATGGCTTCGCCAAGGATTTGCTCGGGAGCCATATACGGGAGCGTCCCGGTCGAAGAGATGCTTTGCGTAGAGCCGGCTGTGGCGACAACCCGAGCGAGACCGAAATCAACGATCTTGGCCACCTGATCATGGGTAATAATGATGTTCGAAGGCTTGACGTCGCGATGCACGATGTTGCGCGCGTGAGCCGAGCTCAACCCTCTGGCGATCTGGATCGCTAAGTCCAGCGATTCGCGGACCGGGATCAACCCGCGCGACAACTTTTGCGCAAGAGTTTCTCCTTCGTAGTAACCCATGACGATGAAGAGTTGGTGGTCTTCGGACTCTTCGATCCCGTGGATGACACCGATGTTTGGATGATCCAGCGCGGAAGCGGCGCGAGCCTCGCGGAGCAGGCCTTGTTTGTCCCGGTCGCTGACCGTGAGGTCATTCGGCAGGAATTTCAAGGCGACGACGCGCTCAAGCTTCAGGTCGAGCGCCTTATACACCACACCCATGCCGCCGGCGCCTAATTTGTCGGTGATCTGGTAATGCGAGATGGTCTGACCGAGCATGCGGCTGGGGGAGCTGAAGTTATTCTAGGTGTTCAAACCAAGCAAGTCAACGAACCCGGCAGGGCGCAGCCAAGAACCCAATCAAGATGGCCTATGTGGCCTTCCGTGCAGTTCATAACCACTCAGTAAAACGCCGCCCCGCCGTCGACATTGATCGACTGGCCGGTCATGGCGCTGGACTGCCCCGAGCACAAGAACAGCACAGCCCGCGCAATCTCTTGCGCCGTCTGTGCGCGGCCTTGCAGTAGACCGTTCAGAAAGCCAGCCAATTGCTCATCTTGGTTCACCCCCATTTTCTTCGCGAGCAAGGTGCCCAAATCTTTCGACATTTGCGTTTCCGTGACCGGGCCTGGGCAGATGGCATTTACACGTACGCCCTTGCGCGCTCCCTCCGCGGCTGTGACCCGCGTCAGCCCCAGCATCCCCGCCTTGGCGGCCGCGTAGGCCGAGCCCCACGCGTAGGCCGCCTTCGCCGAGAGGCTGGAGATATTCAAGATCACGCCGGACTGCCGCGCGTACATTTCCGGCAGCACTAGTTTCGACAACACAAACGCGGCACGAAGATGAACGGCTAGGACTTTGTCGAAATCCGCCAGCGGATAATCTTCCACCGGAACAACTGGGCCATAATGCCCTGCATTGTTCACCAGAATGTCGATCCTGCCGAACTTTTCCCGGGCCGCGGCGACAGCTTGTGCGCAATCGGCCTCCCGCGATAGATCCGCCGCGAGGTATCCCGCCCGTCCCCCACCCTTGAAGATCTCCGCCGTGGTGGAATCGAGCTGCTCCTTCGTGCGCGCCGTAAGAAACACGGCTGCGCCTTCTTTCGCAAAAAGATGAGCGATGGCGCGGCCGATTCCCCTGCCCGAGCCAGTGATCAGTGCGACCTGATCTTTGAGCAGCATAAGGCCCATGAGAATAGAGGGAAGGAAGCCCCGAGGCAAGTGCTCCCCACGCGCCGGCCTGAGAACTGTACCTCAGTTCAGGTGCAATTCTCCGAGCGCGACTCTAATATGGTCCTGCAGTTTTCTCCCAGGCTGTATTTCAGGTGTTTTTTCTATACCCAGTATTTTATGCATTCGCTAAACTGTTAAACCCGCCCCGGCATCTCCATCTCTGCTTATCCCGGCTGCTGAATTCAATATCGAGGGTAATGCTCATGAGGCGGATCGCATTCCCATGGTTAATCAACGTCATGCTGGTGGCGTTCTCTTTGGCGGCATGTGGCGGCTACTCCAGCACCCCTACTGTAAATGGGAACGGGCCCGTGGCCCCCTACATTACGACACCGCCTGCCAACCAAACCGTGACCGCTGGGCAAATCGCCACCTTCAGCGTGGCCGCTACGGGAACCCCACCCCTCACTTATCGGTGGCAGAAAAACGGCGCCGACATCACTGGCGCTACGTCATCGAGCTACTCAACTCCCGTCACCACCGCGGCCGACGATGGCGAAATGCTTCGCGTCATGGTCAGCAACGCTGCCGGGAGTGTGACCAGCAATTCCGCCATACTCACGGTTAAGGCCGGCACAGCCAATTCAAGCGTCGACGTGATCACCTATCACTACGACAACGGCCGCTCCGGTCAGGACCTCAATGAAACATCGCTGACTCTCGCCAATGTGAATTCCACGCAGTTCGGGAAGAAGGGCGAATTCACAGTCGATGGCAAAGTCGATGCCCAGCCGCTGTATCTCTCGCAGGTCACCATCGGCGGACAAAAGAAGAATGTTCTTTATATTGCGACCGAGCACGGCTCCGTCTATGCCTTTGACGCCGACTCCATCAGCGGAACGACTTCCACGTTCCTGTGGAAGACCACCACGCTCGGCAGCGGCGAAACGACCAGCGATGATCGCGGCTGTGGCCAGGTCTCACCGGAGATTGGCATCACTGCGACGCCGGTCATCGATCGCGCCCGCAATGCCATTTACGTCGTCGCCATGTCGAAAGACGTCAGTGGAAGTTATTTCCAGCGCTTACATGCGCTGAACTTGTCCACCGGCGCAGAGCTTTTCAGCGGACCTCAAACCATCACGGCGACCTATCCCGGCACGGGCGACAACAGCTCTGGCGGAAACGTTGTCTTTGATCCGAAACAATACAAGGAGCGCCCTGGGCTACTGCAGATCAATGGAACGATTTACACGACGTGGTCTTCCCATTGCGACATTCGTCCCTACACCTCGTGGGTCATGGCCTTCAATGCCGACACGCTCGCGCCAACCAGCGTCCTCAATCTGGTGCCGAATGGAAGTGAAGGCGGCATCTGGATGGCGGGCACGGCGCCCGCGGCCGACGCCGCCGGCAATGTGTTCTTTATCATGGGCAACGGTGATTTCGACACCACCCTGAACGCCGGCGGCTTTCCCGCGAACGGCAATTGCGGTAACTGCTTCGTCAAACTTTCCACGTCCGGTGGCCTCAAGCTCGCCGATTACTTCACGCCGCACAACACCGTCGCCGAGTCGAACGCCGACCAGGATTTCGGCTCAGGCGGAGGAATCCTGCTGATGGACCTCACGGATTCCGGCGGAACGACACGCCATCTCTCGGTGGGGGCCGGCAAGGATGCCCTCATTTATGTCGTGGATCGTGATGCCATGGGCAAGTTCAATGCCAGCACGGATCAGATCTATCAGGAGATTTCCGGCCAGCTCGGCGGCAGCGTCTTCTCCATGCCCGCCTTTTTCAATGGCACCGTTTACTATGGCGCGGTGGGCGACGCTCTGAAGGCATTTCCAGTTGCTAGCGCGAAACTCGCGAGCACCCCTTCGTCACAGTCCACCCATCAGTTCGGATATCCCGGGACGACGCCGAGCGTCTCTGCAAACGGCTCCGCCAACGGAATCGTCTGGGCCATCGAGAATAGCGGAGCCATTCTCTTCGCCTACGACGCCGCCGACCTCACCAAGGAGCTCTACGACTCCAATCAGGCCGCCGGTAACCGCGACCACTTCAGCGGCAACAAGTTCATCACGCCCGTGGTGGTGAACGGAAAAGTCTACGTGGGCACCCCGACTAGCGTAGCCGTCTTCGGTCTCTTGCCTTAGCGATTCGACGTTGGCTCCGACTGCCGGCACGCGATCTCGTCGACCCCGCTGGTGGGCGTCTTGAATTTCGCCAGCGCGGTGATCCCAAATGCTTCGAGCATCTGTCCTTGAATCTCGGCCGTGAGCGCGTTGATCTTCTCGACTCCTGGCCCGCCAGGTCCCAGGCGATAGCGAATTGACCGCTGGCCAGCGGGTGTTTCGATGATTTGTAGCACGACATCGGCGATCTCCTGCGGGTTGGCCCGCGAGCTTCCAATCCTGGCCTGCACTATTTCGGGGACCCTGGCCATATCACCGTATCCGGTCTTGCGGCCGGGGTCTTCTCCGCGCTCGAGCTTCTCCATGATGGGCGTGGCATACGCACCCGGCTCGATCACCACGGAGTCGATTCCCTGCGAGGCCAATTCGTAGCGATAAGCCTCCGCAAGCGCTTCCATCGCAAACTTGCTCGCGCAGTACAAGCCCATGCCGGGAATCACCAGGCGTCCCGCTCCGCTGCTTACATGCAGCAGCAATCCGCTTCCTTGGTGTTTCATGGCCGGGAGAACCGCTCGATTCATCCGCAAGACGCCGAAAAAATTCGTGTCAAACTGCCGCTGCGCCTGCGCCAGCGTCACAGACTCCGCCAGGTCCATGATCCCGTGACCCGCGTTGTTCACCAGCACGTCGATGCGGCCGCACTTGGCCGCTGCTTCGCCCACCGCGCGATGTACCGAGAAGTCGTCGGTAACGTCGAGGTCCAGGACTTCCAGGGAGAGGGATTCGCGCTCGGCAAGCTCCCGGATTTCACGCGCCGCTGCCGCATTGCGGCCGTTCAAGTTGCGCATCGTGGCCAAGACCTGATACTTCTTGCGGGCCAGCGTTTCGGCGATCAGCCGGCCAAATCCGCTGCTCGCGCCGGTGATGAGAACAACTTGTTGTCGTGTGGGCATGAATAGGAGGATAGAAGGGAAGCCAGCGGACGTAAATAGATCTGATTCGTTCCGAGCTGGCGCAATCAAGAAGAACAAAGAGCAAGGAAGCAAAAAAAGAAATGAAGCGTGATCTCCGCCGACCAGTTATGGGAGTCTGTGGCGACGTGAGATCCTCTCCGGTACGACTGGAACTCTCGGCTGCTCCCTCAGGATGACGACTACGCCCACAAGCGCACCCAACCGAGCGTTGTCCGGTGAAAGCGGATCAACCTATCCGTTGGTCTTCAACTTCCCGAGTATGTGGTGAACGAATTCTGAAATCTCATCCTGGTTAAACGTGTCGCGGCGCACCGGCTTCTGACCGATCGCTCGATATACCAGCCGCTTCGTCGATTGCTTCACGAAGTCAAACACGACGGTGCCTTCGCGGAAGCGAATATTTTCGTAGCCGACTTCCGGCGTTCCCCAGCCCCACGACTCCCAGCATCCATAAGGGCCGCAAACAAGGCCCGGGTATCCGCCCGGGTAGACGCGCTGTACAGTCACGTCGTGCCGCCGCACGGCGACGTGATAGCCCACCAAGAACTCCGCGTCTCGCGGGTCGCTGACTTGCCGCAATCCCTTGGACGACAGTGTTTGCTCGATCGCCGTGCGGATGCGCTGGCGAACGATTTCATTGTTCGCGCCGGGCTCGCGTGCCACGCTTTCTCGACGCGAGATCACGTCGCGCGACACGACGGCACGTCGCTCCGCGTCCTTGGGCGGCGGGGCGGGTTTCCAGGCCCAAGTGCTCCCCTTCACGACGGGGATGCCCGGATCGCGAATCACGGTGATGTGATCGTCGCAACCGGCGAGCAACAGCCCGCCAACCAAAATCGAAGCTGCCAGTAGCGGCGATTTTCCAATGCCCTTCATTCCATACTTCATCAGAGCGTCCTCCAATGCGAACATCGTCCCTGCTTACACTGAACCCTGAATGGCTGGAAGAGTTGCGACGTCAAAACGGTGTGGATCAGCGGGTAGGCGGTGAAAGAAGGCAATTCCGGTTGGCGTAAGCAGCCTGCCCACCATCAGGAGCGCCGAGCACTCCAATCCGACGGCGGAAAAACAACCGGCCAGAACTTGGAGTTCGGTTGATCGAACTCAAAGGCCACGGAATAAAACTCCGGTGAGGTGTCGTCCACGCGGACCACTCGGCAATTTTGTTCCACATTGTTCTGGGGGTTCACGAGTCGCATGGGCTGGCCGACGTGCACGTCCAATTTCATTTTTAGCAGGCCGCCGTGAGCGTTCACGATCAGCGTCAGCGCTTCTTCCTGCCTTGGCCGGCGCTCGACGTCTTCCGCGATCACCTTGATCTTCATTTGCAGCATCACGCGCTCGCTTCGCCGGCGGTTCATCGGATCGGTCGGACTGGCCAAGCTCTTCTCCCCAGATAGAGTCCGCTCTCTTAGAAAACCAGAAAAGAAATCCCCTGGACTTTGATGTTACCTTAGCTGAAGGTGTTGGGAAGCTGCCGCAGGGGCAACCGGTGCGCAAAAGGTAGGGCATCACGCCGCCCGCGCAGCCCTAGTGCTCGTGGGAACTCAGGATCGCTTCAAGGCGTGCTTTCGCCGCCGGCCACTCGGCATCGATGATGCTGAAATAAACGGTATGCCGGATGCGCCCGTTAGCCGTGATCATATGGTTCCGAAAAATGCCTTCTTCTCTCGCGCCGATGCGCAAGATCGCCGCGCGAGAACGCGCGTTCAGCGCATCGGTTTTTAGCTCCACGCGCATGCAGCCTAGCGTCTCGAAGGCATGCTTCAGCAGCAGGTACTTCGCCTCCGTATTCACGGCCGTGCGCTGCCACTCGCGCGCCACCCACGTCCAGCCAATCTCCACGCGATGATGCGTGCGGTCGATGTTGCCGTACCGCGTGCTCCCGATCGCGCGCCCCGTCGTTTTCTCAGCGATTGCGAAAGGCAGTGACTCTCCTCGCTCTTGCTCCCCTAGCGCAGTCTCGATATAGGCGGCCATTTCTTCCTCGGTTCGAACCGGACTGGGAATCCAGCGCCACAATTCCTCGTCCAGCCCAACCTCGGCCAGCCCCGCCAGATGCATTCTTGCCAACGGCTCCAGCCGCACGTGCGCGCCTTCCAGCATCATCGGGGAGACCACCATCTCCGTAGCCATGATGGGCGTATGTTAGGGTTGTCCGGGATGTTCAGCGAGCGCCAATTTGGACATGCAGGGAAAACTCTCTCAATCGGCGGAGCAACCCGACCAACGACGGGGCGCTACGCGTAGTAGGAGGCCAGCATGGATCTTCCCTTTACCGGGAAGTATTCGCCGCATCTGCAGATCCGCGAAAACTTCCACACCAGGGAAGCATCGAGCCAGCCATACCCGGCCTCCCGGCTGAGAGTTTCCAGGGCCTCCTCCGAAGAAAGCGCATCCCGGTAAGGGCGATCCGTGATCAGTGCATCGTAGATGTCTGCAACTTGGAGAATCCGCGCCATCAGCGGAATTTCATGCTCGCGCAGACCATCGGGATATCCACTCCCGTCCATTCGCTCATGGTGATGCCGAATCACCGGCAAGATGTGACGGAGCGACTTCAGCGGCGCGCAGATATTCTCGCCGATGACGGGATGCTGCCTGACGATCTCAGTTTCTCCCGCATTCAGCGCCCCGGGCTTGAGGAGAATCTCATCCGGTACCGCTACTTTTCCGACATCGTGAAGCAAGCACGCGATCCGCAATTCTCGCAATTCTTCTTCCCGCAAGTCCAAACGCATTCCCAGTTGCACGGCGTATTTTACGACCCGCTCCGAGTGCCCGTTCATGAGCAGGCTCTTGGCCTCGATGCTGCGCCCCAGCGAGAGCATCACGGACTTGGCCTGCTCATCGATGTAACTTTGTAGCCGCAAGAGAGACTGCACGCGACCAAGCGCTTCCGCGAGCGAGCTGCAAGATCCCCAGAAGTCGGCAGCGCCGGCTTCGCGCCCGCGCGCCGCATCTGGGAAGTCCGGCGACGGCCTGATTAACACAATGGGGATCTGATGATTGAGCAGGTTTCCATTCATACGGCTGCAGAGGTCGAAGCCATCGACATCCGGCAGACTGTCATGCAACAGAACCACATCAGGCTGCAGCTGAAGACACGCTCGCAACGCAGATTGTCCGTCCTCAGCCGTAAATACTTCGTAGTGCTGACTCTGTAGGAAGGATTTCCAAGAATCGCGGCGCTGTGAGGCAAGATCCACAAGCAAAATGGCGGAGTTCATAAGTCCCTCGTCATTCCTCTCCGCAGCAACGGAGATAGGATGCACTACTTCGCACGCGAGACATACGGGTCTTGCCAAGGACTGGAGCTGCCTGCCATCTCCAAATCCTGACTTCGGAGATTCTGCCTCCGCTCTCTCCAGACGAGAAGGCCTGAGGCGTTTCGGCTAAGGTTAGAATGTGCTCATGGAATGCCAAAAGGACGCGCACATAAGTGATTAAGAATTCGGGCCTTGCGGCACGGTTAGCCAGGGAGTGCGCCGGGCACTAGGAATAAATTTCATGCTGCTTGCGATGTTTACCTGGTGCTGCGCCTCCTTTCGGTCCCTCTTCGCCATGGACATAAAGAAGCAGGGCTGGCATAGGCAAATAAGGGAGTGGCTGCAGTTGCGTCCACACTGATCCATAACGAGAGTGGACTGGGAATGGCATCATAAGGAAACGGGATGCGGGCGGGGCGCGCGGTGAGGTATGATAGAGGCTTCTGAAATTTACCCACTAGGGTGACAATGCCGGCTGCCACTAACGGAAAAGTATTGCTGAGGGTAAGGCCGCGGGGGTTCTGCGCGGGCGTAGTGCGCGCGGTGGATATCGTCGAATTGGCGCTGGAGGCCTACGGCGCGCCGGTCTACGTACATCACGAAATCGTCCACAATACCTACGTAGTCGAGCAGTTGCGCCGGCGCGGCGCGATCTTTGTCGAAGCCATCGAGGAAGTGCCGCACGGCGCGGTGCTGGTTTTCAGCGCCCACGGCGTTCCGCCGACGGTCCGCGAGGAAGCTAAATCGCGCGAGCTGAAAGTGATTGACGCCACCTGCCCGCTGGTGACCAAGGTGCACCTCGAGGCACTGAAGTTTGCCCGCGAAAAGCGCACCATTATTCTGATCGGTCATCGAGACCATCAGGAGATTGTGGGCACGTCGGGTGAAGCGCCGGATCGCACCATCGTGGTGGACTCCGTCGCTGCCGTGGATGCGCTCGAAGTCGATGATCCCGGGAAACTCGCGTTTCTCACGCAGACCACCCTAAGCCTTTATGACACGCAGGAGATCGTGGCGCGGCTGCGCCAGAAATTCCCATTTATCCAAGGGCCGGCGAGCGACGACATTTGCTACGCCACGCAAAACCGCCAGGAAGCGGTCGAGCAGGTCGCCAAGGACGTGGATCTGATCCTCGTGGTGGGTTCGCCGAATAGTTCGAATTCCAACCGCCTCGTGGAAGTCGCTCAGCGCAGCGGCGTCAAAGCCCAACTGATCGATTCCGCAAAGGACATCGATGTGCGGTGGCTCGAAGGAGTTTCGCGCGTGGGCTTGACCGCAGGCGCGTCCGCTCCGGAAGTTCTGGTAGAGCAGGTGAGCGAACGGCTCGCGGAGTTCGGCTTCACGGATCAACGCGATCTGGATTTGATTCGCGAAGACGTGCGTTTCACTCTGCCGCCGGAGTTGGCGACCATCGCGCCGGCGCCGCACCGCTAGCGAATTTCCTGTGCGCGGGCAGAGAACGTTGTGCAGGGGCAAATGATCCGGTCATCGGTAGCCTAGGGCGGCAAACGGGAAATACTAGACCAGGAGCCAGACCTTGGCGGTCAAAATCGTCCGTCAGCCGAAGAAGATTGCCTTGATTGGCGCGCCCTCAAGCGCTGCGGCATTCTCCGCGGGAAGCGAAAAAGCCCCGGCGGCATTGCGCGCTGCGGGACTCGAAGCAAAGTTGCAGGGCGTCGGCTATGAAGTCGTGGATTACGGCGACTGCGCTCCGCGGCTCTTTGCCAATGACGATGAACACCGGCGCGCCCGCAATCTCACCGAAATCGTCGCCGGCCTGAACGATCTGAAGACGCGCGCCGAGCTTGCAGTGAAAAGCGGAGCGCTGGTGCTGGTCCTGGGTGGTGACTGCGCTCAGGCCATCGGCTTGCTTACCGGCGCGCGGCGCTATTACAAGCACGTGAATCTTCTGTGGTTCGATCGAGACGCCGATCTGAATACTCCCGCAAGCACTCCCTCCGGCCGCATCGACGGAATGGTTGTGGCCCACATCATCGGCAAGGGCGCGCCGGAGCTAGTGCGTTTCTGGAGCGAGGCGCCGCTGGTGCGCGAGCCCGACGTGACGCTTTTCGGACTCGAAAGGCTCGATCCACCGGAGCAAGAGTTCCTCAGCAAATCGCCAATGCGGCACAACTATGCCGCCGACATCCAGTTCAAAGGAGGCAGCAAAGCGGCGCACGAAGCCCTTGTTCAAGTGCACGCCGACGCCCGCGAATTCGCTCTCCACTTTGATATCGATGTCATCGCGGAGGAAGACTTCCCCGCGGTGAACGTGCCTGGTGGGGGCGGATTGCGCTTCGGCGACGTGCGCGCATCATTCCTGGAGTTTGTGAAACACAAGAATCTGCTGAGTCTCGATGTGGCGCAGTACAATCCCGACAGAGATCCCGAAGGCAGCGGCGCAAAGAAGCTCGTTGATCTGCTGGTCGAGGCGCTTTCCGCGCGGCTCGAAGCATTGGCGGCGCCCACAACAGAGCCAGCGGCAGGTCCGGAAGAAATGTCCTCGTCAGGAACGACCGCGTAGAGCTTTTGCATTTCGTTTTTAACCTCAAAAAACCGGAGTGTGGATTAGGAAGCAGCCGTTGCGCTTTTGCGCAGATACCGCGCTAGGCCGAGGAAGGAGAGATTCAGGCCGGCGCTGAAGGCGTAGTGTTCCGCTTCACCGGCGGGGAGATGCTCAGAGATCTCGGCATAGGTGGCGGACATGAAGGAATCCATCGCGGCGGAATCGCTGGCGGCCCTGCGCAGGATTTCTGCGGTCAGCGCGGCCCAGCGATGCAGCCGTTCGCGGAACAAGAGGATGTGTTCGGAGGGATTATCGGAATAACCGAAGTGCGTGAGAAAGAGCCGCGTCGGTTTGCGCTCGAGGATGGCGGCGAAGGAAGTGTCCCAGATGCCTAGATCAATGTCCGGGCCCGCCGTATCGCCGACAAAGGCGACGCCTTCGGTCTTGTCGAAGTAACTGACGTGGTGCGAGGCATGGCCGGGAGTGTAGACCACCTCGACTCTGCGTGAGCCGAGCTTGAGATCTTCGCCACCCTCCAGGATGCGCAGATTCTCCGCCGGAACCGGAAGAGCTTCTCCGAACAGGCGCTGCAGCTCATTGGGCCAGAGGCGCTGGGCACTGGCCAGAAGCTTGGACGGGTCAATCAAGTGCGGCGCGCCATTCTTGTGCACATACACGGCGAGGCGGGGATTTTCGCGGACCAGCGCCCCGGTGGCACCGGCGTGGTCCAGGTGGATGTGCGTGAGAAGCATGGCGTCGAGGTCGCCCACGCCGAGGCCGCGAGCCCGGAGCTGTTGGTGCAAAGTGTCGAGTGTGGAGCCTGGGCCCGGGTCAACAATGGCGCGGTGACCGTCCGATTCGAGAAGGCCGACAGCAATGGAACGCGGCCGTCCCATCCAGAGGTCGTCAAGCGTGGTGATCGAGTTCATAACAAGAGAAGTCTAACGCAGGATGGGAAAGTTCACATTCGGCAGTTAAGGAGCAGCTCGAAGGAAAGGCGTGACGCGTGAGCCGTCCCCGGTGATCCGTGACTTTGATGGGTTCCCGCTTCCTTGTCATCTTAGGGCCTTAGGCCCGCGAAATCGCTCAGAGGTAGAATCGCAACGGTCCGCAGCGGCGAGGTCGACTCTACCTTGGAAAAGTCGAGGCTTTAAGCTGATTAAGGCTCGCTTACCGCGGCCTGAAGTGCTGGGCTTTCCCTCGCCACTCGGTCAAGGCATGCGGCCATCCAGCCTGCCCGCGAGTCGCGGAAGTAGTTGCACCGAAGGCGAATTCTGGAATAACCTTACTGCGACTCGTCCTTTTTGCTTCTTCATGTTTCTCCATTGGTGTGGACAGGGTGTGAGGAGATGCGCGCGTCTAGGGAGGAAGAAGCAACAAGTTCAATAGCTGCGCTGCGCGCAACGGGGCCGGCCAAAAGCAGTGAGCGGCCGGTAGGCGGGCGGCTAAACCAAACCGGAACGGATGAATGAGGCTCAGGAGGAAAGAGATGCGCAATTGGTGTGCAGCACTGGCGATGGGCGCGCTTTTGGCTTTGCCCCTGTGCGCTCAGCAGAGGAACAGCGGAGCGGACGGCGATACCGCGAATGCTGCTGAGAAGGACGCGGATTCCAGCAAGGCGCAGCGTCTATTCGCGTTGCCTGCGACGCCGCGGCCGACCCCCTTCCCGGGAGCGGCAGCCGCCGCAGACACGCGTCCACCAGGCACGCTCGTTCCTCGGTATGAGTTCTCAGCGATGTACGACTACATCAACTTCGCGCCCGGCGATCCTTTCGCGAATTTCAACAGCCATGGCGGGTCGGGCTCGTTCACCTACAACGCTTCGAAGTGGCTGGGACTTACCGGCGAGTTCGGCGGCTATCAGTTCGATCGAGACCTCTTCCCGCTTACGGGAAGCAGCACGCCGGTGAGCGGTGGTTTCGTCACCTATCTCTTTGGCCCGCGGCTGAATTGGCGCAAGTTCGACCACTTCGTTCCGTTCGGTGAATTCCTTGTTGGCGGAGCAACCGGTGGCACGGAACTGATCGGCACGGCGACCCAGAGCGCGTTTGCGATGGCTGCTGGCGGCGGCGTCGACATGGTTCTGACGAAGAACTTAGCCTGGCGCGTGGCTCAGTTGGATTACCTCATGACCGGTTTTTCAGGCTCTGCCGTTGCGGCCACCGGGCGGCAGAATAACTTCCGCGCCGGCACGGGCCTGGTGCTGCGGTTCGGGATTCCGAATCCGCCTCCTCCGCCGAACCACCCGCCCTTGGCGGCATGCTCGGTGAGCCCAGCCTCCGTCTATGCTGGCTCGGGCGACAGTGTGGCTGTGCACGTGAACGCTAGCGACCCGGATAACGATCCACTGACTTACAGCTACACGGTGACGGGCGGCGCCGTGGACGGCACAGGCCCTGAAGCGCGCTGGAATTCGTCGGGTGTAGGCGTCGGCTCATACACCATCAATGTGAAAGTAGATGACGGCAAGGGTGGGACGGCGTCCTGTGCGGCCGACATCAAAGTAGAGGAAAAGCCCAATCATCCGCCGACCGCGGCACTTTCGATCGAGCGCAGCCCGATTCTGCCGGGCGAGCGTACCGGCATCACTTGCCACGGCAGCGACCCGGACAACGATCCGTTGACTTACAGCTACACGACGACCGGGGGACAGATCGTGGGGAGCGGCTCGAGTGTGCAGTTTGATGCCACAACCCTGCAGCCCGGGAGTTACGACGTGAAGTGCACGGTGAACGACGGACGCGGCGGCACCGCCGATTCTTCAGGTAACGTGCAAGTGAAGGAGCCCCCGCAGATCAAGCAACTGGAAGCCAAGCTGGCGCTGCACAGTATTTACTTCCCGACGGCGCAGCCCACGGTGGCAAAACCTGCGGGTGGCTTGCTTCCCAGCCAGGAAGTGACGCTGGATGCCCTGGCCAGCGACTTCATGCAGTATCTCACGTATAGGCCGGACGCCCACTTGATCCTCGAAGGCCACGCCGACATTCGTGGCGCCAAAGACTACAACGTGAAGCTCTCCGAGCGCCGCGTGGAACGCACCAAGAGCTACCTCGCTGAGAAGGGCGTACCCGCGGACCATCTCGAGACGCAGGCGTTTGGCTTCGAAAAGAACATGACCTCCGAAGAGGTTAAGCAGCTCATCGAAGCCGATGCTGACATCACGCCGGCGGAAAAGCAGAAGATCCTGAAAAACCTGCTGACCGTGCGTCTGGCCAACAACCGCCGGGTCGACGTCACTCTGAGCACCACTGGTGAACAGTCCGTTCGCCGCTTCCCCTTCAGTGCCAAGGACGCTTTGACACTGCTCAGTAGGGGCGGCGGTGAAACACCCAAGAAGAAAACGACAGCTGCAGCCCCGGCGAAGAAGGCCAAACCGTAGCGGCGAAGGCTTGGCAGGGTACATCGCCGCGGGAGAAACCGTGCGCCCGCTAAGCCAGGAATGGGAAGCGCGGCAGCATCCCGTGCTGAGCGGCAAAGAGAAATTGGAAAACAGATACTGAAAAGAGAACGACTGGGCCTGGCCGTACGACTCTTCTAAGATTGAAAGTCAAAAGCTAAGAACTGACAACGAACTGCCGCGCCCACTTGTTTGGCCTGGGGCAGCAGAAGAGTACTCCGCGTAGAACGAGAGGACGCGGCGGCGGAATTCTTCGGGCTGGAAACCCAACGCGGCGGTGTGGAAGGCGCGGGGGACGACCCAGAGTTGTTTGGGGCCGCGGGCGGCAGCGTAGATCATCTCCGAATGGCGGCAAGGCAAAGCCACATCCTGTTCGTCGCAAATGAGGAGGACGGGAAAAGCGCGCGAGGCGACGGCCTTTACCGGCGAGACTTCCGCGACCGGAAAACCCGCGAGCTTCTGGTCACGATACAGAAGCGTCCAGGTGCCGGGAGCGAAAAGCG
>MNIJ01000216.1:15411-25213 GCA_001919715.1 Acidobacteria bacterium 13_1_20CM_58_21 | reverse complement strand
GGTCGCCCTTTTCTCCTCCACGGACTGTTTTTGGCAAGGTGTGGAGCCACTTGGAAAAAAGAGTTGAGTTTTAGGTGGACGTAACAGAGTGCAGAAGAGCGTGGAAGTGTTTGAAACCAAAGCGCTTGAATGTGTTGGCGAGCGACGAGTCCGGGGCAACCCCAATCAAGCGCGCACGCTCGTTTTATCCATCTGCACGATCCAAGCAATGCCGAAACGTTCTGGACGACACGCGTGGAGGGAACTTTCTCAGAGCTGGGGAAGCGTCACTCCTGTCCGATGTGCAAGAACGGATGAAATGGGCGCTTAGGGTGCGGACCAGAGCACCCTTCTGTCTTTGCCAAGGAGTAGGAGGGCGGCAGCGGGTTTTCGTTCCTTTCGCCCGGTACCGACCACCTCACGTCTGCCGAGGACGGTCGAGAATCCTTCGTTGTCCGTTATCTCCAAGCCTGGCCCGCCGGCTTCTTCGCCAAGATTCACACTGAGGCTTCCTGCCGAGCCACTCATGTTGAAGCTGGAACCCCCAGCCGAGGAATCCACCCACAACGTTGAGACTTCTTTGCCCGCCGGGTTTCTCAGACGTAAGAACGACCCTGTTGAACGGGCGACCAAGGTCGCCTGGGCCGTTCCGCTTTCGTCGAAAAGGTCTATTGCCGATGTGCCGTTTTGGATTGAAAGGCCTGCCCTGATCTCCTTGTCGTAGAGCCCTAAGCCAAAATGTGTCTTGTTTGTTCCGAGCTGAACTTGTTCGGTGGTTCCTAGTCTGTTCAAGACAAGGACGGGCTTGTCACCGCCCGCGAGCGACACGACCGGAGAACCCCTAGCGTCCAAGAGAGAGAGTATTGGCCCGGACATTTCCATTGAAAGCTGCGCACGGATTTTCCCGGATGCATCTATTAAATGAAACGCGTTGGCCTCGACCACTCGGTTCGTTTGCTCCTGACCCATGAACAATACGGCCGAGATCAAGACTGTGACGGCGATTCCTGTCTTCTTGAGGCGACAATTTTGGGCTTCGAGTTTCCCTATGCGTTCGGCAAGGGCTTGGAGATTAAGGTCGTGAGGTTGCATCATACCTCCTGTTGGCTGCATTCTCTCACATTGCGCGAAGGGAGAACGAAGCGCAACGTGGGCGCGTGCTTGCAGCGCGAACGAAGGGAGCAGTAGGCTGAAACTTCGGCGCGACGGACACAATAATCTCGCGGCACCAAAACCAGTGTCTAATTCTAAGTCAATCGGGTTGCGCTAGACTAAGCAACAGATTGCGGCGGTATAAACGCCCTAAGCCTAGATTGGCGCGTTACAAGTGTGTCTTGCCGCGCCGCAAGCGCGTGCGTTACAGTCTCGGTGCCATGTTCGAGGAATGTGATGCCAGCACCCAAAAAAGCCAGGCCAGGTACCAGGACGCCGCGGGAGCGGGTCAGAGTTTTAATTACGGGAGCCCGGATTCACAAGCGCATTCAGGCCCTGGCCCGAGAAATCCGGAAAGATTTTCCCGGCGAGCCATTGCATCTGATCAGTGTTTTAAAGGGCGGGGTTTTCTTTCTGACCGACCTGGCAAGAAGCATTCCCGGGGAGGTTTCTTTTGACTTCATCGCCGTGTCGAGCTACGGGCAAAAAACGCACTCGTCGGGCCAAGTCCGGTTGACCCGGGACCTGGACTCCAGCATTGAAGGAAAAACGGTCATCGTTGTCGAGGACATTCTGGATACGGGAATGACGTTGCGGTACCTGCTACGATTGTTCCAGCAGCGCAAGCCTAAGCATCTGCGCGTGGCCGTCCTACTGGACAAGCCGGAACGGCGAATCGCCGCGGTACGCGCCGACTACGTTGGATTTTCCATTCCCAACGAATTTGTGGTCGGTTACGGGCTTGATTACGCCGAGCGTTACAGAAACCTGCCCTACGTTGGGATCCTCGTGCTTGGCCCTGGTTTGAAGAAGAAACCCGCGGAAGATTAAAGTCTCATCGCGTAAACCATTCCTAACAGCCCGAAGAAAAATTGACTTGAGTGCTGACTTGGAGTTGCCGGTGAAAAGAAGTCAATCATTCAGGGAGGGAAACACTCTAAATTGAGATTCTTTCCGCCAGAAACCGGAATCTTTGATCGGGCGTCCTCGCAGAATGGCTTCAGGATGGCAGTATCTATTTTCAGGCGTCTGCTAAGGCCGCATGTGATTCGCCACGGCGCACAAAGCGGCCTCAGGATGAGAAAAACAATCAGAAGTCATGCGTGACCTTCACAGGGCTTACGCTTCGCCGCCTGATATAATATCTACTTCATGAATCCAACGGATGAACCTATGGCAACAGTCGCATTGAACGGCGGAACGGAGGTCTCCGCCGAGGTCCTGTCGACACTCGCGGAAATCGGCGAGGAAGTGAACGCCTCGCTGGACCCGGACGAAGTACTGGCCCGATCGGCGGCTTTGATCAAGCGACACATCGACTATGAAATCTTTGGCGTGCTGATGATCGAGGGGGAGGGAAGATATCTACGGCACCGTTTCGCGATCGGCTATCCGCGCGATCTGGCGGACAATTTGCGGATTCCGCTGGGGCAGGGAATTACCGGAACGGCGGCTGCCACGGGTCACTCGGTGCGAGTCAGTGATACTTCCAAGGACGCGCGGTACATCAACGCTATCGATAGCGTGCGTTCGGAACTGGCCGTGCCGCTGATGCTTCGCGGAAAGTGCGTCGGCGTGCTGGATATTCAGAGCCGCCACCTCGATTACTTTACTCGCGACCAACAGAATATTTTGACGCTGCTGGCCAGTCGGCTTGCGGTGGCGATCGAAAACGCGCGGCTGTTTCAGAAGGTACGGACGCAGGCGGACACGCTCTTACTGTTGAGCGAAGTCAGCCGCGAAACCGGCGCGATCCTGGAGGTCGAAGAGCTTTTGCGGCGGGCAGCAGAACAGACCAAGCGGGTCATTGATTACCAGATACTGAGCATCATGCTTTATGACGAGGAGCAAAAGATTTTCCGCCATCGGGTGGACGTCAAGCACGGCCATCGCGTGCAGGGAAAACTGCGAGCCACCTCGGGTGATGGCATCGTTGGGGCAGCAGCCACTTTGAAGGAGCCGGTTCTCGTTCCGGATGTGACGGTCGATCCTCGCTACCTGATGGTGAACCCTGAGACGCGCTCGGAACTGGCGATTCCCATGATGCACAAAGGAAAAGTGATTGGCGTGCTGGATTTGGAAAGCCCGCAACTGAATTATTTCACTGAGGATCACGTGCAGGCGCTTTCGATCCTGACGGCGAACCTCGCCGTCTCGCTGGAAAATGCGCGCCTTTACGAGCAGTTGGCTCGCGACGAGGCCCGACTGGAACGGGATTTGCAGGCGGCGAAAAGAATTCAGGGCGCGTTGCTGCGGCCGGTGCCGACGGAAGACTACGGCTTGGAGATGGCCGCCCGATACCTTTCCGCGCGGGAAGTGTGCGGCGACCTCTATGAGTTTCTGCGCTATGGGCCGCAGCAACTGGGAATTGCGCTGGGAGATGTCAGCGGCAAGGGAACGGCGGCGGCACTCTATGGAGCAGTAGCTATCGGAATCATGCGGAGTCTGGCCCCGCAAAAGCTGCAGCCCGCAGAAATGCTGAAGCAAATGAACCAACTGGTGGGCGAACGCCGCATCGAGGGGCGGTTCATGACGGCGTGCTTTGCCACCTGGCAAAAAGGCCGTCAGAAACTTCGAGTGGCGAATGCGGGGCAATCGCAGCCGCTGCTGTATAAGGATGGACACTCAGGCAAAATCGAATTGACTGGCTTTCCGCTGGGCATTTTCGAAGAAGCGACCTATGACGAATGGTCGGTTACCCTCGAGTCCGGAAATATTCTTGTATTTCACTCGGACGGAATCGCGGAGACCATGAACAGCGAGGGCCAGTTCTTCGGGATCACGCGGCTCATGAAGCTGATTGAACAGCACCATGAAGCGTCTGCGACGGAAATCGCCGACGTGATTCTGCGCGAGGTGGATTGGTTCACCCAGAACGCTCCGCTTTCCGATGACCGGACACTGGTGGTCGCAAAAGTCCGATGAGCCATTCGATTGACTCATCTTCACGCAGACTCAAATATGTAGATCCGGCTTCTTTCACGCCGCACTTCGGTTGGAAGAAAAACGATGCGCGGAGTGCCACCGGCCAAGAAGTCGTGTGCGAAGGCGTGCCGCTGGATTCGGTTGCACAGAGGTTTGGTACGCCAACCTACGTATATAGCCGCGCGGCGATTGACGACGCCTATAAGGAACTTCACAGCGGGCTTGGCGCGCTTTCCCACACTTTGTGTTTTGCCGTAAAGTCCAACGGAAATCTGTCCATTCTGAATCATCTTGCGAAGTTGGGAAGCGGTTTTGACATTGTTTCCGTCGGAGAACTCCACTACTTGGAGCGCATCGGCGTGCGCGGTGATCGCATTGTTTTTTCCGGCGTCGGCAAGGACCGGCACGAAATTCGCGAAGCGCTGACCTATCCAGTGCACGGGCGAGGCGGACGCGCTGGCATTCTGCTTTTCAACGCCGAATCCGAGGCCGAGCTCGACATTTTGGTCCAGGAGGCAGCGCGGCTGGCCGGACGAGGGGGCAGGTCACCTGCAGCGGCGATTCGAGTGAATCCCGATGTGCAAGCCGGCGGCCACCCGCACATTGCCACCGGTCGTCACGAACACAAGTTTGGATTGGATTGGTCTGAGGCCAAACGGCTTTACCTTGCGCATCGCGATTCGAAATGGATCTCCTGGCAGGGAATCAGCGCGCATATCGGCTCGCAGATCACCACGCTTATTCCCTTTCGCCGCGCACTGCGGCGGCTGGCCGGTTTTATCGGAGAGTTGCGGCACGCGCGAATCGAGCTGCGGTACCTGGATGTAGGGGGCGGGCTTGGAGTGCGTTATTCTGAGCAGAAGCCGCCGACGCGAACGGAGTACGCGCGGCTGGTTTCGCGGATGGTGCGGAGACTTGGCGTGCACCTCTTATTGGAGCCGGGGCGGTCGATTATCGCTCCAGCCAGTGTTCTGTTGACGCGCGTAGTCTATACGAAAATGAATCGGGGCAAGACGTTTGTAGTCGTGGATTCGGCCATGAACGACCTGATGCGGCCGGCTCTCTACGGGGCCATCCACCCCATTACAAGAATTGTGCGAGAACGGAAAGAAGATGATGCCCGTCGCCAACCAGTGGACATTGTTGGGCCGGTCTGCGAGACGGGCGATTGCTTCTTGCGGGATTGGCCGCTTGGGGAAGTAAAGGCGGGTGACCTACTCGCCATTTGGGTTGCCG
Organism: Acidobacteria bacterium 13_1_20CM_58_21; assembly: GCA_001919715.1. GTDB lineage: Bacteria > Acidobacteriota > Terriglobia > Acidiferrales > UBA7541 > Acidiferrum. The sequence goes on along the minus strand of MNIJ01000216.1, from coordinate 19,921 downwards.
GAGCTTACGGAATGTCGCAAGCGTCGAATTATAATGCGCGATGCCGTCCCGCTGAAGTTTTGGTCGAGGGCAAGCGCTTTCGGCTGATTCGCCGGCGCGAAACTCGCAACGATTTGCTGCGCACCAATGTTCTCGGCTAGTTGATTCCGGCTTCGCAGCTACGCTTCGCCCCATTTCAGCTTGCTGCGCAAAATCTCGAAATACGATTTCTTTGGCGGCTGGATGAGCTTGAGCGGCTCTTTCGCACGGGAGATGCGGACAAGATCCGTAGGTTGCAATGGAATACCCCGCTGTCCGTCGAGGGTCATAAAAACGGACTCCGTGTTCCCTGAGAGTTTCAACTCGACGGAAGATGAGTCACGGATTACAAGCGGTCGGTCACTCAGCGTGTGCGGACAGATGGGAGTGATCACGAAAGATTCCACGGTGGGATGCACGATAGGTCCGCCGGCGGACAGGGAATAGGCAGTGGAGCCGGTAGGGCTGGCTACGATCAGGCCGTCGGCCCGGTAACGGCAGACAAAATCGCCGTCAATGGTGAGCTCAGGCTCGATCATGCGGGCGAGCGCGCCCTTATTGATCACCACTTCGTTCAACACGCGCTGATTATCGATCACCTTCCCCGCGCGGTCGAGTTCGACGCTGATCATGACGCGTTCGCTGAGCGAAAAGCGGCCCTCCAAAGTGTCATCAAGGGCCGGGTGGAGCTCTTCCAGGGTGAAGCCGGTTAAGAAGCCCAGGCTGCCCATATTGATGGGCAAGATCGGAATTCCTCGCGGAGCGGCCAGACGGGCGGCGGCAAGCATGGTGCCGTCACCGCCAAGCACAAGCAGAAGTTGCGACGCGTCTGCCACGCGCTCTCGAGTCTGACCTTTCGAGCCGTCCGGCAAAGAACTGGCCGTCTCTTCGTCGATGATTGATTGTATGCCGTGCGCTTCGAGCCACTTCAGCAGGGGCGGCACAACGACGACAAGATTCGAGCGGCGAGGGCGAGAAATGATGCCGATGGTTTGAACAGTTTTTCGGGGTTGCATGTCCGCTTGCGATTCTACTCTAGCGACTTTTTGCGTGCGTAGAGAAAATACTCCTGATTGCCTTCGGCCCCCAGGAGATGACTCGGGCGGATTCCGAGGTAATCCAGTCCAACGGATTCGACGCATTCGTGAACAGTCAGGATCGCCTTATCGTGCAACTTCTTATCTTTCACGATTCCACCAGGCTCAATCTCCTCGCGGCGCAACTCGAATTGCGGCTTGATAAGGATGAGAAAGGCGGCGCGGCATTTTGCCACCGCTATTGCGGGCTTGACTACTTTCTTGACCGAGATGAAGGAAACATCAATCACCACGATGTCGACGCTTTCGGGAAGATCTTTAACGCGCAGTTCGCGCGCGTTCCGCTCAATTGGGATGACGTAGGGGTTCTGGCGCAGCTTCCAGTCAAGCTGTTCGACATTCACGTCGACGGCGTAGACGCGCACTGCGCCGCGCTGTAACAAGCAATCCGTGAAGCCGCCGTTCGAGGAGCCGATATCCAAGCAAACGCACCCGGCCGGCTCAATCGCAAAGTCTTCTAGCGCGCCTTCCAGTTTCATTCCACCGCGACTGACGAACTTCTGCTGCCGGCTGACGATTTCGATGCGCGCGTCTTGCGAGACGGGCATGCCTGCCTTTTCCCTTCGTTGGCCGTCCACCTGAACTTCACCGGCCAGGATCATGGCCATGGCTTGCTGGGGAGATTCGGCGCAGCCTCGCTCGACAAGAAGAAGATCGAGCCGTTTGCGGTCTGCCTTAGGTTTCATGAGACGTTCGAACGATCAAGCGCGGCGAAGCACAAGGAATTCCGCGATTTCGCGGAGGCGCATGGCGCGATCCGCGTACGGTGCGAGTTCAGCAATGGCTTCGGTGGCGAGACGATTGGCAATCTGGTGAGAGCGCTCCAGGCCGTAAACTGCCGGGTAGGTTGCCTTTTGCTGCGCCATGTCCTTTCCCGCAGTCTTGCCAAGCGCGGCAGAGGACTCCTCGACGTCAAGGATGTCGTCAGTGACCTGGAAAGCCCAGCCGATAGTCCCGCCAAATCGCCGCAGGCGCGCGACATCTTCGGGGCCGGCCCCGGCGCATAAGGCCCCGGCCGTTATAGAAGCACTGATGAGCGCAGCGGTTTTCGAGCGGTGAATGTACTCCAGCATCTGCTCATCGACGGGCTTACCTTCGGCTTCGATGTCAGCGACCTGGCCACCTACCATTCCGTTGATAGTTCCGGCCGCAGCGGCCACTTCCGAGAGAATGGCGGCGCGGCGCTCCGCGGCGGCGGGTGTCGCTCCGATGGTTTCGAACGCCAGTGTAAGCAGAGCGTCGCCCGCGAGGATGGCGATAGCTTCGCCAAATTTCTTATGGCAAGTTGGCTTGCCGCGGCGGAGGTCGTCGTTGTCCAGCGCCGGCAAATCATCGTGGATCAAAGAGTAGGTGTGGATCAATTCAATGGCGCAGGCAGGGTGAAGGGTGGGTAAGACAACGCTGGCGAAGATGCGCGACGTCTCGAGACACAGGATGGGGCGGATTCGCTTTCCGCCGGCGAAGACACTGTAACGCATTGCCGTATGAATGGAAGAAGGTTGCGCGGTTTCAGCAGGGAGGAGACGTTCAAGAGCGGCATCGACGGCCAGCCGGTCTTCTTCGAAAAATGGGGGAAGTTTCATCGCTGCAGGGAATAGGGGCCCAGCGGGCTGCCGGGGCGCATCACGATTCGGTCTCCCGCTCAGGGTCGAACGGCTCTGCGGCAAGCTTGCCATCGGCTCTCTTCAGGAGGATTTCCACGCGCCCCTCGGCCTCTTCCAGTTGTTTCTGGCACTCGCGTGAGAGCGCGACGCCCTCCTCAAACAACTTCATCGCGTCGTCCAGAGAGAGTTGCGGGCTTTCCAATCGGCGAACGACTTCCTCCAGGCGGGCAAGCGAGCGCTCAAAATCGGGTTTTTTCTGCAGTTCAGGTTTCTTAGTAGCAGGTGTATTCACGCGTTCGGCCCGTACCCTTTGGTGGCGCCTATTGCTGACAGCGCCTACACCAGTAAGTTGACCGGCCGCCCTGCGCAATGCGCCGGATCGGCTCACCGCAGCGGCGGCAGGATCTTCCCTCGCGGCGGTAGGCGCGAAGAATACGTTCCAACCCTTGGAACCACCACTCCGGATCGCGAAAGTTGGGCGCCGGATGCAGACAGCATTCTAAGGCACGCGCGAGAACGGACACAATTGCTTTGTGCAAGCGGCGCACCTCCCGCGGTTTCAAGGTGTTGGCGCGGCGGCGAGGGTCGAGGCGAGCCTGCCACAGCGATTCGCAAGAGTAGATGTTGCCGATACCAGCGACCCGCGATTGATCCAGCAAGAAGTCCTTCAACGGACGCTTGGATGCGGAGAGCATTGCGGCAAAGCGGTGGGAGGTGAACTCGCGCGAGAGGGCGTCGATCCCCAACACGCTAAGGCCAGGGCAATCATCGACGGATTCCCAGACGTGAAGGCGGCCAAAGTGGCGGCGATCGGCGAAGCCGAGGACGCCTTGGTCCAGTTCGAGGGCAACATCGACGTGCACGCCGTTTCCACCCTGGTTGGCGCGCTCCCGCAGTTCTTTGCCATTCGCAAACCATAGGAGTCGGCCATCGAGCCGAAGGTGCATCGTCAGCAGCCCGCGGTCTAACACGAGAAGCACATATTTTCCTTGGCGATCGACAATGCGAATGCGGCGGCCCTGGGCTTGGCGGGCGACCTGCGCAGGGTCTTGGGGCTTCGTGGCGATCGGGTGAGGGACGTGAACGCAACGAATTTTCCGGCCCTGGACGAGGGGACGTAGCGTGCGAACGACAGCTTCCACTTCCGGGAGTTCGGGCATGAGCTGTAGGGGATCAAGAACCAGGCTTGAGGGTGAGTGCGTGCCTGCGCGCGTTCGCCTGGGCCGCATCGCTGAACGCTGCGAAAACGGGTTTGCCTTCGTACCAGTAGGAAAATTGATCGGAGTAATGGCTACTACCCGGCTGCCCGGATTGTCCCGCGGAGATCAGCAAAATAGATTCATCCCAATTTCCGGGGTTGCCAACAAAACGCATCGCGGGGCCGTGATGCTTCGTCGCCGCGCGCACACTGTAAACGGTTCCTGCTTGGGGCTTGTCCGTGATGCTGAGGAATCGCTTCAACAGACCATGGTGTCCAAGGGGATGAAACATATCCAGGGAGTTGAAGCATTGCCACGCCCAATCTTCAACGCGACCGCTCTTGGTCTGTTCGGCCAAATTGGTTACGGCAAGGTCAGCGGCCGCCGCAAGCAATTCGTCATAGTTTTTATAAGCCGCGGGCAACCACTTCGCGGGCCGGTCCGTAAGGACCTTTTGCAGAAATGCGGTGCTCCGCCAGTGATAGAGATCGGTATCTTTTCCAAGGAACGGCTCGAGGAGGAGGTCGATAGCCGCCCGGCGCGCTGCGTGAAGAAAAGAAACTTCCGGAGAGCGGGCATCGGCGATTCCATT
>MNIJ01000216.1:0-15399 GCA_001919715.1 Acidobacteria bacterium 13_1_20CM_58_21 | reverse complement strand
TTTTCGCCGCCGCCATCAATTGATCCGCGAGGAAGAGGTGGGGATAACTATACGTGTCGGTCTGGACTTTAAGCATGTCCTCGGGGCGTAAATCGTGACGGTCATGCAGTAGATCGTAGATCCGCGCGGTGCGGTAAGGCTCTCCCCAGCGATCCGTGAGATATGGTTTGTAATTTGGCCCCACGACACGCGCATTGGCAGTGACAATCAATCCACTTTCGGGGTTGAGCGCCTGCGGGAGCTGGTCAAACGGGATGTAGCCGGTCCACTCGTAGTCGTCCGTGTCTCCGGAAACAGGCACTTCGCCGTGCCCCTTTTTTCGAATCGGCACTCGCGCGGCCATCACGTATCCGATATTGCCCTCCACATCCGCGTAGACAGCGTTCTGTCCTGGGCCCCAGACGTGCCCCATAATTTCGCGGAATTCTTTCCAGTTGTGCGCCTTGCCCAGCCAGTTGTAGCTGTTGGCGAGTCCACTCGGTTCCGTCGCCGTCCAGCGAAGTGCGTAAGCCTTGTCTCCCTCGCGATGAACGATCGGGCCGTGGCGAGTCACGACAATCTTCAAGTGTTCGTCCGGCTGGCCTTTGATGCGGATGGTCTCGTCGATGACTTGCGCCTTCGTCCACGCGCCCTTCACCCGATACTCATCCGGGGAGGCCGGATTGAACGTCTCGACGTAAAGATCCTGAACGTCGGCGCCGCTATTGGTGAAGCCCCAGGCGATATGGTCGTTGTGTCCGATGACGATCATCGGTGCGCCGGGGAAGGTGACGCCTTTGACGTCCCATCCGGGTGCCGTGAGGTGAAGCTCATACCAGATTGATGGAATGGAGAGCTCGAGATGGGTATCATTGGCCAACAAAGGCTTCCCGGTGGCGGTATGGGCGCCACTCACGACCCAGTTGTTGCTGCCAAGTCCTTGGCGAATCTCGCTCTTTGATTCCTGTAAAAACTCTTGGATGGACTGCGTGAGAGCCGCAGTCAAGTCTGGCCCGCTTTCCGAAGTCCGGACGCCGGTCGAAGCCCCACGGTCAGCTTTTAGCACGGTATCCGGTTGCATATCGTCGTCATCATCTTCATCGTCGGGGTCTGCTGCGGAACGTTGCGAGCCATCATCGATAACCTTGGGATCGCCTACGACGAAATGATCCATGGGGGCTTCTTGCGAGAAGAGATCCTTGGCACGGTCCGCCCCAGCGCGTTCCACGACTTTGGCACGATTTAATTCTCTTTCCCAGGTGTCCGTCAGCGTTTCGTACATGTAGCCTGAAATAGCTACAGTATCGGACGACTGCCAGGGCCTGGGCTCGTAACGAAGGAGCGAAAATTCCAGAGGGAGACTGTTTCTGTGCTGCTCGATAAATTGGTTCACACCACGCGCATACGCTTCCACCATCTTGCGAGATTCGGGGTCGAGCAGTGCGGCGTCACGCTCTGCGGCGCGGGCGAAGCCGTTCGTTCGAAACTCTTTGTCGATGAGAACCGTCTTGGGGCCCAGGATTTCAGAAAGCTGCCCGCGGGCGACGCGGCGCAGCAGATCCATCTGCCAGAGGCGGTCCTGTGCCATGACGTAGCCCTGGGCCTCCGCGAGATCTTCGCTTGACGCGGCACGGATGTGCGGCACGCCCCAGCGGTCACGTTCGACAGTGACCTCTCGCCGGAGACCAGGTAAGGAAGCGCTTCCGTCGAGTTGCGGCAGCGGGCGGTAGACAAACCACCACGCCAAGGCACCGGCTGCAATCACCAGAATGGCGAAGATCCAGGAGAACATCCGAAGAATGGTTCGCAAGCTCACTCCCACGCGAATTGGGCAAAAAGTGAGTGTAGAGGAGGTGCTTCGTGCGCGCAACCAAGTCGAGCACGACTGTGAGACGAAGCGCCACGTTCTGGGAGATTCGCTAACCGTGGGCGAATGCTGTTCTCGATAGATTTCAGCGTTATTTCTTATTGGGTGGCGGAGCCGGCTTCAGATCAGCGGCCGACTTCTGCAATTCGGTGACGCTCGAAGCGTTCAGCTCATAAAGAGCGGGTTCGTTTTCTCTTTTCGCGACGTAGTTGTCGCCATTCTTCGAAAGTATCACTTTTTCCACGCGCTTGCCCCCGTCGGAAGTTATGGTCAGGTCGATGGCTGGCGCGGTGAATCCCGTCTCGGCAAACTTGCTGGCAGACAGGTCGCGGATTTTCTCAACGAGCGCGGACACCGTGACCGGGTCCATCTTTGCGCCATTGGACCACGAATCGCTGCCGCTGCGCGTCAGGAGATAGCTCTTGGAGCCATCGTGAAGCTCGATTTTGTCGGGTTCGGCGAAGCCGAAGTCGAAGAGCTTTTTGTTTCGGAAATCGTCGAGGCTCTTATTCAGTCCTGGTCCAGTAGCGCTCGAAATCTTATAGACACCCGGGACTGCGCTGGACTTTGCGTAATAGTCGTCTTTGTTTTTCCGAACTTGCAGTTCCTGAGTGCCGGAGACATCCGTCACCCTTGCCGCTGCAAAAGGAGTGCCCGAGCCGAATGCCGCAGACGCCTTCTTGTCATCCTCACTTCCGCTCAAATCCATTCTTGCATCGTGCAAGGTCCGCAGCAGCTCTTCCGCTTGGGAGCGGTCCGCGCGGAACGGTTTCGGCCTTACGATCTGCCACTCATCTTTGCTGCGCGCAAGCGCAATGGTTTGTTTCTTGGCCGTCAATTCAATGCCAGAAACTTTGTCCGAATCAAAGGTCAGCAGGCGTTTGTCTCGCAGATCATTCGAACTCTTGACGAAGACGTTCTTCTTGTAGCTCGCCATTGTGAAGACGCGAGAATCTCCGGCCAGTGTCGCGTACGCGCCATTGCCTGTCGGTGTGTCATCCCCGATCAGGAGCTTTTGGGTTTTTCCATCCTTTTTCGTGATTTCCACTTCGATCGACGACTGGGTGAGGCCGTACTGGTCGAAGTTGCTGGCCTTGTCTTCGACAAGCCGGTCTGAATTCAGCGACGTCAGAGTCGACAACATGCTCGATACGGCATCCTGATCTGCGGCGAGCGCCTGAGGCGCAGTGATTTGCCACTGCCCTGCGGCATTTCTCGCCAGAGCGACGCTAGCACCGCTTTTTTTCCGAATCGAGAGTGCGGCAATATCCGCCGCTTGAAGGGTCAGGATTTTCGGCGACAACTCGGGGTTGGAGTCCGCGGAGCTTTCCGCAGATTGGTGATGATTGGACCAATAGAGCGCGCCAACCAGGGCCGACAGCACCAGGGCAGCGACCAGTAGATCGCGGGTTTTCATAAGGGCGCACCTGATAAGGTCTTCGAGCGCAGAACGGTTACCTTCGTCGCCACCACACCGAGACTCCTGTAATCACAATTCCCAAGGGCAGTAGTCCAAGGCTGGTGATGCCGACCCAATTCAACTGGCCACGGGTCATAGTAATCCGGCGGTCATCACGGTCTTTCGGGCGAATGGAGATCAGATCCTCATCGGAAGCGAGCCAGTTCATGACGTTCATCGCCAGATCGCGATTGCCATTAAAACTGATAAAGGAATTGGCGGCCCACGCCGAACTTCCCACCACGACAAACCGCCCTTCGGAGTTCTCCTTTCCTGTTCTGTAGGAGCCGGATGCTGCAATGGTCAGCGGTCCCTTCTTGTTTTTCGGATCGTTGGGATCGACTTCGGGAGAATTCAACTTGCTGGTGGCCAGGCTGGTTTCGGATGAACCAAACAGTTTTTCTACGGTCGTCTTGTCTGTGCTCTTTACGCCCATGGAGCGCACCAGCGGGAATCCTGTGGCGGAACCCTTCAGCTCGTTCACGATTGCGTGCCGCTCGTAATGAGTCACAAGGGCCACCTGCGGACCAAGACCGGCCAGTTGCCCAATGGGGTTAAGGTCGAGGATCAAGTCTTTGTCCAAGGTGACGCCCCAGCTTTGGAGCAGGCCTGCCAATGCGTCGTTGTCGGCAATTTCCGAGCGGCCCATCTTCAGGGGAGGATCAAGAAGGAGCAGTGCTCGTCCGCCTTCTTCGACGTATTTTTTTATGGCATCGACGGCGGGCTGCTGGTAGTCCCCGGTCGGTCCGGCAACCACGAGGACCATGCACTCGGGAGGGACCTCCGCTTTTTGCAAGAGGCTGATCGATTTTGAGTTGTATTCTTCCTTGACGAGGAGGTCGCGCAGGCGCGAATAACCGCTTCTATCCGTGTCGTCGATCTGATGCTCTCCGCTTCCGGAGACAAAACAAACGGTTCGCGCATTGTTCTTCAGGGCGCGAATCAATGCTCCGGTGATATCTTCCTCGCTGGTGCCTTTCGCTTCTTCTCGTTTCGCCCCCATTTGCACCATGGTTGTGCCGTAGCTCTTGATCCCGGCTTCGCGGGCCAATTGTGGTTTCTTATCCACATCTACGAAGTCGACATGAACTCTGCGAGAGAGCTTGGCATACAGGTCCAACTGATCTTTGGCCCGCTCGAAGCGGGTGCCCTGGTCAAAATAAGTGATCTTGGCGTCCTCTTTTAGGCCTTTGACGATCTTCGCGGTCTGTTCGGAAAGGCTGTACCGTTTGTTGGAGGTTGCATCGTACGTCTTGTCATAGCGATTGGCCAAGACATTTACCGTGCCTACGATTGCAACCACGACTAAAATATATAACGTTGCGTAACCAACATATTTTGTTTGCCGTGCCTTGAGAAGCTGCAGATTCACTTATGACCTCCACCGGAGTGACTCGAGTGAGCGCGCCGTCAGGAAGAGCCCCAAGAAAATAACGGTCACGTAGTAGACGGCGTCCTTGGAATCCAAGACGCCTTTTGTGAAGGATTCCATGTGCGAGGTAACCGACATGTAGGAGAGCACTTGTGCCCAAGTTGAGGTTTCGTACCCGCTCGCCCATCCGAGAACGAAAACCAGGAGGCAGACACCAAACGATGCCGCCCCAGCAATGATCTGGTTCTTGGTCAGGCTGGAAATAAATGTGCCGATGGCCAGCAGAGCCGACGCCTGCAAGAGGAGCCCGAGATAACCCACTGCCATCGGTTTCCAATCAGGATTGCCATACTTGAAGACGAACCCAAGATTCAGTCCCGTCAGCAGGAGCATGCCTGCGTAAAGCGCCACGGCAGCGAGCCATTTTCCGAGGATTACTTCGAAATCCTGGATCGGAGAAGTGGCCAGCAGTTCGATGGTGCCGTTTCGCTTTTCCTCGGCAAATAGGCGCATGGTTATGACCGGTATGAAGAAGAGCCCAACGACGTTCATATTGCCGAGTAGTTGGCGAAGGATCTGTTCGTTGACGTTCATGGGCGTCATCTCGCCGCGCATCTGGGAGGCCATGCTGTAAAAGACAAAGGCACCCAGCATGTTCCAGAAAAACCACCCGAAGATCAGGGCAAACATGACAAAGAGAACATACGCAACAGGAGAGACGAAATAGCTGCGCAGCTCCTTGCGGCAAATAACCCAGATATTTCTCATTGTTCTGCTTCCTTTGTCCGTGCTTCTTGCGACGGAGCCGGGGCTTGCTCGCGCGTGAGCTGCAGGAAGATTTCTTCAAGACTCACTGCCGCGGTCCGCAATTCATTGAGGTCCCAGCCTGCTTCAACGACGGCGCGGGCCAGGTCTCCGCGCACGAATTTTTCCTTGGCGCTCTCCACCTCGAATATGGCGCCACTCTGCTTTTTTTCCTTGAACGCCACTCGGCCGATGCCCGCGACCTGCTCAAGCCGGTGTTGAACACTGGCGAAATCCAGCGCACCGTTTCGCCCGCCAACTTCGACCAGCACCAACTCGGCTCCGCGCGCGCGGCTCTGCAAATTGTTCACCGAATCCGTAGCGACCAGCTTGCCCTTGTTGATGATGATGACCTTCTCACAGGTCTGTTCGACTTCCGGCAGGATGTGCGTACTCAGAATAATCGTGTGGTCGCCTGCCAGGCCTTTGATCAGATCACGTGTCTCGTTGATTTGCTTGGGATCGAGTCCGGCGGTCGGCTCGTCCAGGATAAGCACGTCGGGATTGTGAATAATAGCCTGAGCCAGGCCGACGCGCTGACGGTAGCCCTTGGATAGTTTTCCGAGCAGCTTGTTCTTCACGTCTCCGGCAGCGCAGCGGTCGCAAACCGTGTCGACGCGTTGCCGCAGCTCGGCGCCGGAGAGTCCTTTCAGTTTCCCAACAAACGTCAGGTATTCTGCAGTCTGCATTTCGAGATAAAGCGGTGGCACTTCGGGGAGATAGCCGATACGTTTTTTGACTTCGAGCGGCGCTTCGACGACATCAAAACCGGCAACGGTTGCCGTACCCGAACTGGGCGGCAGGAAGCACGTCAGCATCCTCATCGTGGTTGTCTTGCCGGCGCCATTCGGCCCCAGAAAGCCGACGATCTGGCCCCTCTCGACCTCGAACGAGATGTGATCCACAGCGGTGTTACGGGCGTACCGCTTGGAAAGATTTTTTACAGTAATCATAGAGTTTTTTGTTCTTGGAAGTAAGTCATCCTGTTTTGGCGTTGCACTAGTTAGCTGAACACTTCTTCGAACCGTGCTACTTGGAAAGAATATCCTAAAAACGTTCAAAGCGTTATGTCAATACCTCGCCTGTCTCGCCTGAATCTTTCATTTTTTCCTGGTCGCCGAAACCGAGTTTCGGCATTCCTGAATCCAAAGAGGTTGGACGTACGGGGCATAGAACGGTTGCCGGCGCCCCGCGGTAGTGCTGCTACAATGCGGTTGGAGGACAGAATCCAACTATGCTTGCGGTGCGCCTGATTGGCGTCCTGTCGCTCGTCGCGCTGAATGGTTTTTTTGCCGCGACGGAGTTCTCGCTGGTTGCAGTGCGATTGTCACGCGTGCGGCAACTGGTCGCAAAGGGAAGTGCCCGCGCGCGCGTCGTCGAAGTGCTCCTTGGCGATTTACACCGCGTCGTTTCGGGCGTACAGCTCGGCATCACGCTTACCAGCCTGGCGATCGGCGCGCTTGGCGAAGCTACATTTGCGAAAATATTTCAAGCGATTTGGCCCCGTAGCTTGGGAGCGCACACCGCGCTTTTCGCCCATGCCATCGCGCTAGCCTGCGCTTTCGCCCTCTTGAGTGCCTTGCACGTTGTAATCGGGGAATTGGTTCCCAAAACTCTCAGTTTGGCCCGTGCCGAGCGCGTGGCACTGCTGGTGGCCATGCCGTTCCGTTGGTTCCTGAACACTTTTCACTGGGCAATCCATTTGCTCGACCGGATATCTAGTGCCATCGTAAAGGCTTTGGGTGTTGCCTCTGGGCAAGTGCACGGCGTTGCCCATTCGACGGAAGAGTTGCAAATACAAATTCAACAGGCTCGCGAGCGTGGATTGATCGCCCCCGGTGAAGAAAAGTTCATCATTAGTGCAATGGAACTTGCTCAAATCCAGGTTCGGGAGATTATGGTGCCGCGGCCGGACATACATGCGCTTCCTGTAGAGTCTAATCTGGACGAAGTGATGCGCGTTTTCGCGACGACCCAACGTTCGCGGATACCCGTCTATCGCGGAACGGCGGACCACATCCTCGGCTTTGTTCATATTAAAGATATGATATGGATTCTCCTTGACCGCGAACGTCGCCTCGAAGAAAACCTGTCGCGGCCGCCTTTCGATTTGCGCCGTATTTTGCGCGAAGTGCTCATCGTGCCCGAGACCAAGCCTGCCAGCGAACTGCTTCTCGAGTTGCGCACCCGCCACGTCGGCATGGCCTTGGTGGTGGACGAATTTGGCAGCATCCTCGGGTTGGTGACCATGGAAGACATTCTCGAACAGATGGTGGGAGAGATCCACGACGAGTTTGATGTTGTCGAGCGACCGCTTACACTGGCAGATGGAGCGCTTATTTTTGACGCGGCTTTGAATGTCCGCGATCTGGACACGCAATACAACATCACTTTGCCGGAGGACCCGGCTTACGCTACTGTAGGTGGTTTCGTTCTTGACCAATTGGGTTTCATTCCCAAAGGAGGTGAAAGCTTTGAGTATGGCAACTTTCGCTTCTCGGTCGTGGAAATGGACGGAAAACGCGTTGCACGGGTGAAGATCCAGCGCATTCGTCCGACTGAAAATGAAAGCAAGACGCAAGGACCTCAGGAGGCAGTGTTGCAACCGGCCAGAGAGTCGAAAGTTTCAAGGGAGAACTTCTAGGTCATTCACCGCAAATGGTGCGCTACCTCTTCAAACGATTTCTTCTCACGCTCCCGGCAGTCTGGTTCGTCCTCACGCTCGTCTTTCTCATGATCCACATCGTGCCGGGCGATCCTGTCGAGCAGATGCTGGGTGAAGGTGCGGCACCGAGACAACTGAGTCAATTGCGTCATGGATTGGGGTTGGATTTGCCGCTCCACACCCAGTATGGACACTACTTGTGGCAAGTCGGACGCGGCGATCTTGGGCAGTCCTTCAAGTTTCAGGCGCCTGTGCGCCAGATTATCTTGGAGCGCTATCCCGCAACGCTTCAGCTCGCCTTTGTCGCGCTGGTTGTCTGCGCCGCAATTGCCATTCCTGCGGGAATGCTTGCCGCTTAGCGGCGCGGCCAGACGCCCGACCGCGCTGTCGGAGGGTTGAGTTTCGTGAGGCTCCGGTAGAGAATGAAAGCGTGAGTCCGCCCAAGCACCGGATCGCCGATTACCTGCGGCCCAAAACGCTGGCGATGTTGTTGCTCGGGTTTTCTTCAGGCCTTCCCTTTTTTCTGGTCGGCAATACGTTCGGCTACTGGCTGCGCGATGAGCACACCTCTCTGACGGCGATCGGGTTTCTTTCCTGGGTGGGCATTGCATATTCGCTGAAGTTTCTGTGGGCGCCCTTGATGGATCGCGTGGACTTGCCGTTGTTTAAACGGCTTGGACATCGGCGCGGATGGATAATGTTCTCGCAGATCGTCGTCGGGCTGGCGCTGGCCGCCATGGGCGGAATTGGCACGAAAGCCGGGCTCAGCCGGCTTGGCGCTTTTGCGCTTGTCGTCGCGTTTGCCTCATCGACACAGGACATTGTGGTTGATGCCTGGCGAATTGAATCGGCAGACGACGGAGAAGAACAAGGCCTCCTCGCGTCTGCCTATCAGTTCAGCTACCGCCTGGCGCTCCTGGCTACGGATTCCCTTATCCTCATCGTGGCAGGGACCGTGGGCTGGCGCGTGTCCTACGGTATCTACGGGGCATGTATGGCCGTTGGAATAATCGCGACCTGGTTTGCGAAGGAACCGGAGCGCGCGGATGCGGTGATGCATGAAAAAGAGCGCGAAGCGCCGCTTTGGACCCCGCGCGGTTTCTTCGACGCTGTTGTGGGACCGTTCATCGCTTTCTTCCGTGAACATGGCTGGCTCGCGCTTGTGATGTTAGCGGCAATCAGCCTCTACCGGTTGCCGGAGTTCATCATGGGTCCGATGTCGAATCCCTACTACCATGACATCGGTCTTTCGAAGGGAACGGTCGGAGCGGTGCGCGGCTCAATCGGACTCATCGCTACGTTTGCAGGCATCGCAGCGGGCGGATTCTGCTCGCTGAAGCTTGGGTACATGCGCGCGCTCGTCATCGGGGGCATTATGCAGGCAGCCGCAACGGCCGCGTTTGCGACTCTCGCGTTCGCGGGCACGAGCATTCCTCTCTTCGCGCTCGTCATGGTAGGTGACAACTTCGCCCTCAGCTTTGCAGGCGTTACGCTTGTCGCGTACATGTCGAGTCTCACCAATCTGGGATACACGGCCACGCAGTATGCGCTCTTGAGTTCAACCTATGCCTGGCTGGGAAAGATCTTGAAGGGATTTTCCGGTGCTGCGGTCGAAAGCCTGAGCACCACGCACGGCCTCATTCACGCCTACGGCATTTTCTTTATCGTTTGCGGACTGACCGGCGTGCCTGCGGTCCTTCTGTTCGCGGCGTTGGGTTACTGGCACACGAAAATAGCCGCGTATCTCATTGAAAAGATTGGCTCAACAGCGAGCGGCTATTTTCATCCTTCGTTGTGGCTCTCCGAGAGCCATGACCTACTCGTAACGCAAAGCCGCTGCCCGGTCGACGCGCGGGGCACGCTCAGCGTCCTTGGCTTCGGCGTGCTCGCGCCCGTTCCTAGCCGGGGGCAATGCTCAATGATGTGCGGGGCCACCTCTTTGACGCCCCACACATGGTCGGGTTTCCAGCCTTAGCGTCATGACGGCCGTGCTTTCATTCAATCTGCTCGGTGATGCCTGGCGCGATTGGCTCGATCCGCGGACCCGCTCGCAGATGGCCGCACAGGAGTTTTCCCGCTGAGCTGTTCTTGGTGTGTGAAAACTCAAACGCGTGACCGGACGATGGCAGCTCACTACTTGGTCAGAATCACCGGAGCACCGCGGCCCAGGCTCAAGGTGCGGGCGGCGTTGGCCTTATTCACGGCAATCTCGAGATATCCGCTCGAACCCACATAAGCAATGGGCTCGCCGTCGTTGCCGCGCGCAAAGGTATCCACAAGTCGCGTCACTTGATGGGTTCCCACCTGAAGTTTGACGGCGCCGCCGTTCAGCACCGAGTCCGGCAAATCTTCCGAGCGGAAATTGGTGATCAGATTGCCGAACGCATCGGTCCGCATAACCGCGCCTTTCATGGCTCCGCCCGACTCCTTGGGGCGGGGAATGACGAACTTTTTATAGTCGTTGATCTCATCCCCCATGCTGGGGGTCTGCCAGCTTTTGGAAAGCCAAGACGCGACGGGGGCGAAGATGTCTCGTCCATGAAAGGTCTTGCTCACCGGCTGCAAGTAGTAATGTTCGACATTTGCGTTCCGAACGACCAGACTGTCTTTCTCACGTTCATAAATGACAGATAGCACGCCGTTGTCAGGCGCGACAAAATACTGATTATGAGCGCTGACTAGCAGCGGACGACGCTCGGTTCCCACACTAGGATCCACAACTACGACGTGGATTGTTTTCGGCGGAAAGTAAGAATATGCGGAGCCAATCGCCAGGGCTCCGTCGAGCAGATCAAACGCCGTGACGTTGTGCGTGATGTCCACGATGGTTACGTCAGGATTGATCTTCAGGATTACGCCCTTTAGCGTGCCAACCAGATGATCGTTGGTGCCGTAGTCAGTCGTGAGGGTGATGATCGCGTTGGCCAATGGATTCTCTCAGCTGGGATAGTTTGCTCACGGCGCCGAGACGGAGCCGGTCGGCACTCAGCACCCTTTGACGCTAACGGAGGTGCGCGCTCACGTCAAGAATTCGCGGGGCCACTGCTGTGCAATCGCCAATGGGCCGATCAAAGGCGGAATCAGCAGCGATTCAGCCCGCACCCTGTTCGGGTGCGCAAGGGTGCCAGTCCGGATCAGGGAAATGAGCCCGGCAATACCATTGGCCGCAGCGCTCGCAATACTGCTGGGCGCTTCGGTCACACGGTTCATCGACGCGCGAAACTGCCTGGCAGAGTTGTGCTTTGGGTTTAACGGCCGTTGCATTCATCGCAACCTCCACGGCACGAAATTCGCTGCAGCAGGGAAGAGGGCATTCAGCGAGCGCGTTCTACTACGCCGACTTTGTCCACGCCACTGCAAGCAATATACACCCGCCCGTCGGCCGTTGTCGCCATATTGCGCACCACGCCTCCCCCCGAAGGAATGGCGGCGCGCGCGAATTTTTCGGTCTGCGGATCGAATTGAATGATGGTGTTGGGCTTGACTCCCGATTCGCTGTACCAGACCTTGCCATCCGGCGTGATTGCGATGCCGTAGGGGCCCGAGTCGGGACCACCGGGTGAAACCCACATCTTTACGGTGCCGGATGCGGGATCGAGCCGGCCCAGATTCCCTCCCTTGAAATCCGTGAAATAAACTGAATCGTCAGCCGCAATTGCCAGGCGCCGCGGCCGCGCTCCCTCCGGTAACTTGTACTCAGTGATAGATATCGTCGCAGGGTCGATTTTGCCCATCTTGTTTGTGCCGAGTTCACAAAAAAACGGTATTCCCTTGCTATCGATCTGAATCCCATAGGGCAGCGCGTTCTCGGTTTGCACCTTTTTCAATTCGATCTTTCCCGTGCGCGGGTCGAGCCGTCCTACCGCGTTCCCACCTTGCGCCGTGAACCAGAGGATCCCGCGCGTGTCGAAGACGGCGGTGTGAGGATCATCCACGCTTTCATCAGGCATCTGGTATTCCGTCACCTTGCCCGTTCGCGGATCGAGCTTCCCGATGTAACCGCCGAAGTTTGCGGTGTACCAGATATTTCCGTCTCTGTCCGCTACCAGGCCGTGCGGACCTGAATTCTTCCCTTCTACGAGCGAATACTCTTTGAACTGGCCAGTGGTGGGATCGAGCCGTCCCAGCTTGTTGGCCATCTGCTCCGTGAACCACAACGCGCCGTCCAGTCCGACCGCCGGATCATGAGGATGGGCGCCCTTGGTAGGCACGTCCCATTCACGAATGGTGACCTTGAGATCGCTCACTTCCGTTGCTGGCGCTGCCCCCCGCGAAGCGAGAGCAACTCCTAGCCCTAGCACGAATACTGCGGAGCTGAAAAGAATTCCACTGTTTCTGTCCATGTGTTCCTCCCGGCTCGCTTCCCATCCGGGTTTGAGCCGCCGCACTGCAACCCCGGGCCCTCAATCCCATGGTATAGCACGTTCGGCCAGTCCTCCCATTTCGATTTCGTAGCCTATAATAAGCGACAGAAAGGGCGGTGTCCTGTAGTGAGTGTGAGTGGCTGTATAAAAGCTTGTCCGGCTTCTTCTAGTAAATCCTAATACGCTGAACTGGCGGCACTTACTGTAACTGCAGCAAAATTCCCGGCCTTTTGGAAAATGATGGAAAACGGAATGCTCCTGTGGCCTACTTTATTGAGTGCGTCCTCTGGAATAGTCACTTCATTTACCGCTGCTTCCTTCAAGAATGTTCCTGCCACATTGGCTGCCATGAAACCCTAGCCTGCCCTCGCGATTAACCCGCGACGCGAGATCTCTTTTCCAACGGAATTCTTCATGTTCATTCCTTATTTATTTTGGGACTGCGACGTCTCTGAATTTCCTCCAAACGCTTCTTCAAATATTCCTTATATTCCTCCTGCAATTTCGGGTCGGCCGGAGTGGAATAACTTTCGTGCGACTTGTATTTCATTTCGTCAAATTTATTCTTCGTCTATCCATCATGAATCCGGATTTCATCAGCACGGTCGAGAACTTCCTTCACCAGCTGCGGCGGAACGAAATACACGCCCTCGCGGTCACCCACAACCAGATCACCCGGCATTACGGTAACGCCGCCGATTCGCACTGGAACATTGATGCCCGTCAGCATCACATTCCCTATAGGCGTTGGGTCGACAGCTTTGAAATAGGCGGGCATATCAATCTGCGAAATTCCGTTGAGATCCCGAATGCTTCCATCGACGACCAGCCCTCCACTATGGGTAGTTTTCATCACGTAGTAGAAAAGATTGTCATCCACTATCGTCCCGTTCACCTTCTTGCCAAACAAGTCCACGATCAACACATCGCCTGGTTGGAGCATGTCGATGGCCTGAAGTCCATCATCGGTCTGGGCAAAGCCTATGAAAAATACAACTTGTCGTGGATCGAAGACGTCATTCCCTGGACTTATACTGACCTGCTCAAGCAAATTTCTGAACAGAGCCCCACGCCCCTTCTCACAGGCGAAGATATTTATTTGAAGGAACCGTTTCAGGTGCTGTGTGAGAAGCACGCGGTAAGCAAGATTCAGCCGGACCTCGCCACCGCTGGAGGCATCCTGGAAACTCACAAAATCGGAGACCTGGCCCAAGAATACGGCGTGCCGATGGCTCTGCACTTTGCTGGGACGCCGGTCTGCTGCATGGCGAACGTGCACTGCGCTTTTTTTGGCCCTGGAACACCACTCCCTCGACGTGCCCTGGATCGAAGTACCAGACAGGCCCGGCCTCGGCGTAACTCTGAACGAAAATGTAGTTCGCCAACACCTGGCGCCCGGCAGCGGTTATTTCGAACCCACCCCACAGTGGGACAACGAACGCTCCTGGGACCGCCTCTGGAGTTAGGAAATGCCCAACCAGTCTCATGAGTAGCTGGTGTTCATTATCGAGTTTCGTGATGCGCCGCAGCCAGATCTCTGGTCCTTCGACGATCGGCGATACGATGTGGGCGCTGTAGTGATCCGCGAATCGCTTCAGCAAGGAGTACGAAATTGCGTGTGACGACTCAGGAGGCGAAATAGTAGCGTGGGACTTTTGCATTTCGTTGGCGTGTTGGCCAAGCCGGGATGCTTACTCGAATGGCAGTTGCAACTCCTGTTTGCCTCCATGAAGGCTGGAAGTCTTGCCGTTCCATAGCAGCTCGCCGGAGACCTCGGTCGGCAAAGTAATGATTGCTTTAACGCGAGAATGTTCAACTGAATATTCGGCTTCTATCATGCCTTTCGGATTCGCGACCGCAGCTGAAACATGTTTAAGTGATCCTAGATGAGGCGCGACTAGGACCGTCGCGAAACCGGGTGTTCTTGGACGAATGCCCGCCACTATAGTCAAGAAATCATAGTTCGGATGCGCGCTCCAGGCATGTGAGTCTGAGCGCGTGGGTTCCGGCTGCTCAGCCCACGTTGTCAAGCCTAGCGATACCATCGCCCGCCATGGCCCAAGCAATTGCAGGTACTGGTTTCCCATTCCCACGTGGTCAAGCGCGCGTGCGAGATAGAAACGGAAATAATAAGTGGCTTTGGTGAGAGGCGGCACGGGTCCGGTTGCCGCGTATCCGTCACTCACCGAAAGGACTTTCGTAAGCACGTCCTTCTCCTGCTCGCGGGGAATCACGTCGAGCCAGACGCCGAGAATGCTCGCGTGCTGGCTGTAATGTTTTTGTGCCGGCGTATCTGCCAGCAAACCATAATGCTGATTCCAGCAGAGCTTGTATACCGCCTGCGAAGCGCGCTCCGCGGCGCTGCGATAGAGCCCGGCCCTGATCTTGTCGCCTAGCGCAAATTCAATCTCCGCCGCATAACACAGCGCCTCGATAAATTGCAGCGTCACAACGGAAGATCCACCATCGTCATCGTGCGGCGGCACGCCAAAGTCGAAATCTGTACCCCAATCTACGAAGGGCCACCAGGGAATCTTCATCAGCAGGCCGTCTGCCCGCTGACGTTGTAGGAACCAATCCAGAACCGACCGGGTGCCGGCAAGCTGTGCGCGAACGAACTCAGGATCAGAGCGGTACATCCAGAAATCGTGCACCATGCCGACCCACAGTAACGAGAAAGTCGGAATGATTTGCCTCATGGACGAGGGATACCGACTACGGGTGATGCCATCTGGAATGCGAGAATCACCGAAGGCTTGAATGGCTTGGCGCGACAGCCGGTCATCACCGCCCACAGTATAAGAAATCAGGGCCTGAATTCGAGTGTCCCCAATGTACTGCATTCGTTCGTAGTAAGGTGTGTCCATGTAGGTGTCGTGTGCGTCCAGG
>MNIJ01000195.1 GCA_001919715.1 Acidobacteria bacterium 13_1_20CM_58_21 | reverse complement strand
TTGGTTGAAGTAGTTGGCGCCAACGAGCACCTGGTTGGTCACCCGCGATGTAAGTACAGAATTCAACGTTAGCGAATAGTTGAATACGTGGATGGGAGCGTCTTCGAAGTAGTACTTCAAATTCGAGCTCGCCGTTCCCAGCGCGGGGCTTCCGCCGAGCGGCGCAGTCTGGTCGCCTTGTCCCCCGAACCAGCGGAGCGACAGACGGTGTTTATCGCTAAAGTTGTAGTCTACCTTCGCCACGCCATTGTAACTGTGGCCGATGGAGGCGATGGGGCTGAAAAAATTGTTGGGTACTGCGGGAAGACCGGCAATGCTACCACTTCCAGACCTCGGCCAAAAGCCGGTCGGTCCGATTAGTGTTTGGGAAACTGAACTCTCCGGAATACCGGCGGTGCTCAGCTGATTCAAGGCGGCGGTGACCCAAGCATCCGGGAAACCAGGTAGAAAGCCTTATCCTTGCGGATAGGACCATTCACCTGAAACCCATAGTTTTGGTTGCGCAGCGGCGGCGCCTTCGTGCCGGGCGCGGGCGTGAAGAAGGGCGATTTTGCGCTATAAAATTCATTGCGGTTGTAGTAGTACAACGAACCGTGAAGCGTGTTGCCCCCGGACTTGGTGACCAGGTTTACCGTACCACCCGCATTGCGTCCAGCCTCCGCGCCAGACTGCGTCTGCGACGAGAATTCTTCAATCGAATCGATCGGCAGCACCACACCAGCGATACCCGAAACACCGCCTTGATTGACTGCCGGGATGTTATGCCAGAAGTCGTTGTTATCCACGCCGTCAATCTGCCAGTTCATCTGGTTGGGACGCGTTCCATTGAGCGAACCAAAGCCACCCACCGAGTAGCCACCGTAACCCGGCGCAGTTGCGACCAATTGCGTGAAATCGCGCCCGTTCAAGGGAACATCCTGCACGACGTCAGAAGCAATCGTCATGTTCTGGGTTTGCGTCGTGGTGTCCAGGGTCAGCGCCGCAGCAGACACTTCCACCGTGGCGGACTGCTGCTGGAGTGTCAACTTGACTTGCAGGGTGTAGATGGACCCTGCGACGACTTCAACCCTATCCACGGCGTATACCGGGAACCCAGATGCCGTCACTGAGACTTTATAAAAGCCGAGTGGGATGTCCTGGAAGGAAAACTGCCCTTCACTGGTCGTCACGCCATTGTGATCGATGCCCGTGGCGATTTCAGTAGCCTTTACCGCGGCGTTAGGAACCACACTGCCCGACGGATCCGTCACCGTTCCATTGATGGCGCCGCGAAACGTCTGGGCGTTTGCTGCCACTCCGAGCGACAACAAAACAAGAATTGCTAAGACTAGGCGCTTCATTATGTCAACACCCCCCTCATCGAGATCGAATTACAACCAGCAGCACCCGCGTCCTGCCTTCCGGCAACACGCTTCGAGAAATGAAATGCTGTGAAAAGCCAAGTGCCCAACCGCCCGCATTAGTTGAATGGTCGGAACCTGTTCTTGAAAGTATGGACAAGCCCCCCGGACCAGCTCGCCCTTCTTTGGTTCAGAAAAACCGATACAGCTCCAATGCCAATACGGCTTTGTTATCTGAGTTTTAGCTCTCCCTACGCCAACTGTCAAGGAGAATGAATTTCAGGAGAATGAATTTCAGGAGAATGAATTTCATTGGCATTCTTCCATGGACGCCAGCTCGGAAGTTTGCGCCTTTTTGACCATATTCCGACACCACGCATCTCTCGCGCGGGGGCGAGCACGAGCGAGCCACGCTTCGTAGTTTTGCCTCCAATAGGAACTGCACTCTGAACTACCCAGTCGCGCCCGCTTCCTGTTACCGTCTTTGACGATGTGCACACCGGTAGTTTGGGAGATCCTCATGGCCACCTTCGCATTGATCGAATACCAAGACGCGGCGCCGGAAGTGCGCGCCGTCTACGACGACATCATGGCCACACGCAAGATCGATTGGATTAACAACTTCTGGAAGGCCATCGCGCACGATCCTGCGTTGCTCAAGCGCACCTGGGAAAGCCTCAAGCAGGTCATGGGGGCGGGCGCCCTCGATGCGCTGACCAAGGAACTGATTTACATCGCCGTCAGCGTCACTAACAACTGCACCTACTGTATCGCCTCGCACACCGCTTCCGCCTTCGGCAAAGGAATGACCGATGCCATGTTTAAGGAGCTCCAAGCCATCATCGGCATGGCCAACGAAACCAACAAACTCGTCACCGGCTATCAGGTAGAAGTCGACCAGCGCTTCCTGCCTCCTCTTCCGCGATAGCGTTCTTTCCGCATCTGCTTCGAAGCGCCGCTCGCAACACCTGGCCCATCCGCGAAACCTGGACCTGTCCTTTCGTACAGGTTGTTTCTGCCCTGGTACTCCAGTACCATGGATAGCTCCCTTCGAAGAGGCAGAACATACAGATGTTTAGGGGGGAACGCTGTCTGGGGCAGGACGACCAAGAAAATCATCGTTCGCGAGTGTGCACGCTATGCCTCCTACCGCCAAAGAGAAAGAAATCTCAGCTGCAAGGCCAGACACGGTGCAGGGTCCGGCGCCGAATTCCACGTTGCCGGGTGATACGGCCGTCAAGCAGCAGCCCGTCGCGCTCGAAGTGCCGGTAACAGTCAACGGTGCGCGCACCGTCGAGGGCAGCGACAAGCGCGAGCCTTTCTCCGAGACCACCAAGACCGTTCTCATTTTCGGCAACGGCACCGTCATTCGTCTTTCATCTTCTGTTGCTCCGGGACAGTTGGTTTTTCTCACCAACGAAAAAACCAAGAGAGAAGTTGTCTGCCAGGTTGTCAAGTCCAAGAACTACCGCAACGTGAGCGGGTATGTTGAGCTCGAATTCACGGAGTCCGTGGTTGGCTTCTGGGGCATGCGTTTTCCGGGTGACCGTATCAGTTCCGCGCCGCAGCCGGGGGCGCCTGAGCCGGCCAGTTCATCCTCGGCCAGCGACTCTCCTGCGATCCCGCACCCTGTTGCGCTCAATGTTGCAGCGCCCGCGGCGAACGTTACTCCCAGCGTCGCAGCTGCGACGCCGGCTGTTCCAGTTTCTCTCGAAAAAGGGCGTGAGCCAAAATTCTCCGAAGCAAAATCTGTGATTCCCACCACCCCGGTGGGCCAGATTCTCCCAGCGCCGAAAGTAGCAGCGCCAGTTGCACCTGTAATTCCGATTGTGCCTGCTGCGCCGGTGTCCGCCACTCTGGGATTCACCGTGAACTCCGCGCCGGCAAATCCTGTCCCGCCCGCGTTTACGCTTTTTGAATCGCCGCGCACATCGGAAGTGCAGGCTTCCTTTCTGGAGCCGTTGGAAGCTTCCCCCGCTCACCCCAACGTCAGTACCGCAAATTCGCCTGCGGTATTCGAGGCCAAGCCAGCGGTGCATCCACCGCAGACCGAGGCGCTGAAACAGCACACCGCGAGCCTCCAGGAACAACTCTCTAGCAAGCTGTTCACTGCCTCTCCGGCCGCAGCCCCGGTGGTTGCAGTGCAAATTCCGCAGCGGCCACCCGTCGCCAAACAAAAAGAACTTGCAGATAGCGCCGCAAAAGTTTCGGAGATGTCCCGAACTCATGTGCCGGAGGCCGCGCCCGCCAAGCCCGTTGCGCCCGTGAAACTTGACCCTCTGCCAACGAACCCCACGCGCGACGGGGAATTATTAAAAATTCCGGCGTGGCTTGAGCCGCTGGCCCGCACCGCCGCCGCACCCGCTTCCAACGAGGAGCTGATCGAAAGAGAAAAAACAAAGCGCCTCGCGGAGCAGCTTAAGGTTGAAGAAACTGCCGGGGAGACCGTCGCGGGCATTGAATTAGAAGAAGACCACTTGGCCCAGCTGCCGCTGCAAACTCTCGGTGACCCACTTCCGGCTGACGACGAGAGCGGTTTAGAGGAAAGCTCCATCATTTCGAACAGAGGCATGCTGATCGGAGCGATTGCAGCCGGTGTCCTGCTGCTCGCAGGCGGTGGCTGGTGGTATATGCGCGAACCGTCTGCTGGTGCCAATGCCGGTCCGGCGCCAGCGTCAAGTGTGCATTTCCCCGCCGTCTCCCTTCCTGTAGAGAGTTCGGCGTCGCAAACCAAGGGCAATGCGCCTCTGCCGACGAATCCTCCGGGACCAACGAATCCGCCGGCGCTCACTAATACCGCCGCCCAGTCCAATTCGTCCACTAACCCTCTGAGCGTCATACCGCCAGTTGCGTCCGCCGCGACCGCCCGCAATACGCAACCCTCGTCGAATCCAGCAAAGGGTGGCGCGAGCGCGACGAGTTCGGCGGCTCAGCCGGCTGCGGAGCAGCTGAAAAAGCCCATCCTCGGCAACGTACATCTTGCTACTCCTAAGGTCACCGCGAGCCGGAATTCACCGGGCGGCGGAGAGGCTGACGCAGGCATCGTCCTAAACAACGTTGCACCGCCCGAGCAGGGTGCAGAAGCGCTCGACACCGGCCTTGTCGGCGACAAACAGCCTTCGGCACCCGCGACCGTGCTTCCCGTTGGCGGGGACGTCAAACTGGCAAGAATTATTTTTTCTGTGCCTCCGAAATACCCGACGCTCGCCAAGAGCCAGCATGTTTCAGGCAACGTCCTCATCGACGCGTTGATCGACGCCTCCGGACACGTGACGACTATGAAAGTCGTTTCCGGCCCAGCGGTGCTGCATCAAGCGGCTATGGACGCTTTGAAACAGTGGAGATACCTGCCCGCATCGCTCGACGGCAAACCTGTGCCCATGCACCTGGCCGTGACCATCCAGTTCCGCCTGCGGTAATTGTCCACGAATTCTAACGCCCGCCCCGGGAAGCCAGGGTGGGTCGTCACCATAAATTGAGGCTTCATTCGAACGCCACTCCACCGCGTCAGGAACAGAGTGACTCGCCTGCCGGCAGCCCGCAAACATGCGGATCAATCGGGATAGGGTTCGCCATAGCTTGGCGCCCCTGCTCGGTCTCTTCCTCATCCATCAAGGACACGTGTTTGGCACCCGGTCCGTGACATGCTTCGCAATTCACTCCCGGCATCAATCGCGTGGGATCAAACCCCGCTGCTCAGGGCGTTCGGCCTGGGGAACAAGGGGCAGACGTACCTCCGCGGTGCCAACGTAGTCCTCGCGCGACGCCGAGCGCTTTGTCGGCTACCAGCCTGGAGCTTCCAGCCGCTCATCCGTCGCCATCGGAATGTCAACTTTTTGTTGCGCCTGGGGAGCGGATTGCATGCGCGCCCACGGTGCGAGTAGAGCTAAAGAAGCAACGCCCGCAAACACGACATACATTCCTCTACGCTTCATTTCGCACACCGAACGCAACCCGCATGAACCTCGCCGAAATCGGCTACCATAACTAACTTAGCTCATAGAGGCCACCCCGGTTTGCCGATTTTGCGTCTACTGACGAGCCGCCAAGGGCTTCACAAATCCGCGCTTTGCTAGTATCTAATTCTCACCACCTTATATTTGCTCTGTTTAGAAACACCTCACCTGGAGCGCCAGTCGAAGAGTATGGCCAGACGCTGGCAATCGCTCAACTCCTGCCGCTTGCGATAAACCAGCAGAGGTTCGTATACTGGCGGCCCGGCCAATTGGCAGGGTTTGCGGGTGAGTAGACCGCCGAGTGCCTCACCTTCCTTGGCCTTTCATAGCACGCCGTTGATTGCCAGTGATTGAATGACCGGCCGGAATGCGTAAAGAAGTCTGGTTCGATAGAATCGGGTCGCTCTTCCCCTTGACCGCACGGTAGCCGGCTCTCTAGGCGGGCGCAGCTCGATCCTGAGCAATGCGAAGAAAAGCTGCGCCGTCACAAAGGAGAATTTTGCATGTCGCTAACCCCCATGCCGGAAGAAATGAATGTCTACCAGAACGCGGAAGCGCGCTTTGAAGTCGCCGCGAACAAACTGGGGCTCGAACAGGGACTCTACCGGTATCTCAAATATCCGAGCAAGGAAATCACCCTGTACATTCCCATCGGCATGGATAATGGCACTCTCGAAGTGTTTACCGGATATCGCGTGCTGCATTCCACGGTGCGCGGGCCGGGCAAGGGCGGAATCCGGTTTGCTCCCGATGTTTCCATCGACGAAATACGCGCGCTGGCGACCTGGATGACCTGGAAATGCGCGGTGGTAAATATTCCTTTTGGCGGTGCGAAAGGCGGAGTGATCTGCGATCCGCGGAAGATGTCGCGTGGAGAGCTTGAGCGGCTCACCCGCCGCTATACCGCGGAACTGGCGAACTGGCTGGGTCCGGAGCGGGATGTCCCCGCGCCGGACGTGGGCACCGGCGAGCAAACCATGGCTTGGGTCATGGACACTTACGCGATGCACGTGGGCCAGGCCACTACCGCGGTCGTTACCGGCAAGCCCATCGAGCTCGGTGGTTCGCGCGGAAGGCGCGAAGCTACCGGGCGCGGTGTGATGATTTGCTGCGATAAAGCGCTCGCCAAGCTGGGAATCAAGAAAGAGGGCTGCCGTGTCGTTGTTCAAGGCTTCGGAAATGTGGGCTCACTGGCCGCCGAACTGATGCAGAAAGCGGGCTACAAGATTGTGGGACTGGCGGACATCGGCGGCGGTCTGTACAACGAAAAGGGCTTCGATGTGCCTAAGGCCATCGATTGGGTCTACACGCAGAAAAAGCCGCTCCAGAATTTTCCCGGCGGTGGAACGAAGATGATCGCGCGCGACGTTCTGTTTCAGCCGTGCGAGATTGCTATACCGGCGGCGATCGAAAACCAGATCACCGAGAAGAACGCGAACCAGGTGCAGGCCAGGATTCTCTGCGAGGGCGCCAACGGTCCGACGACATGGCAAGCCGACGCCATTATCGATGCCAAGGGCATCTTCACCGTGCCGGACATTCTCGGCAACGCTGGCGGGGTCACCGTCAGCTATTTCGAATGGGTCCAGGACCGTCAGGGTTTCTTCTGGCGGGAAAGCGAAGTGAATGAGCGCCTCTTCGACGTGATGGATAATGCTTTCGATGAAGTGGTGCGTTTCGCGGGAATCCACAAAGTCAATAACCGCATTGCCGCCTATATGCTGGCCATCGACCGGGTCGCCAGCGCCCTCAAACTTCGCGGTATTTATGCCTAGCTTCTGGAGGCAACTTGTATTAGTTTCTTTTCCGCTCCCGCTGATCTAATGGGGGATCGGCAGGGGGCATTCCGTAACTCCCCTACGGATTGTGTTTGGATCAATCGAAGCTGAACGGCTCGGAAATCATTCCGCGCCAGGAAGGAGTGCGCCCGTGACCCCGGACTCACTCTCGTCAGGCCACGCGAAAAGTGAAGAGCAGCATCGTCGCGAGATCTGCATTGCCGGACGCTGGATGTACGAGCGAGGACACATCGTCGCCTGTGAAGGAAACATTTCTGTGCGACTCGATGACGGCAGCGTTCTCACGACTCCTACTTGCATGAATAAAGGGATGCTCGCGCCGCAGGATCTGGTGATCACCGATATGCATGGGCGTCAGCTCGCCGGCGATCGCAAAGTCTCCTCCGAACTGGCGATGCATCTCCTGTTCTACCGCATGCGGCCGGATGTGATGGCCATCTGCCATGGGCATCCGCCCACGGCCACGGGATTTGCGGTCGCCGGGCGCGCGCTGAATCAAGCTTTGCTCCCCGAAGTAATCGTGGGACTTGGACAGATTCCCCTGGTGCAGTATGCGACGCCGGGAACTGCGGAGTTGAGCGAAGCCATCGAGCCGTTTGTGCCGCACTACGACGCGCTGCTGCTGGCCAATCATGGGGCCGTAACCTGCGGCCCCGATCTGCTCACCGCGTTCTTTCGAATGGAGACCATCGAGCACAGCGCAAAGATCACCCTGGCTGCGGAAATGGCCGGTGGGCCGCGGCTGCTCTCCAGCCGGGAAGTCGCCAAGCTGATGGCGGCTCGTCCGCGTTACTTTGTCGCGCCCCCGCCGGGCGGCGGAGCGGAATTGCCCATCACCCGTGACAGCGGAGAAAACGCGGGCGATGATGTGACGCTGACGCGCAGCGAACTCGATGCGCTGATCGACGAAGCCGTGCGCAAGGACCGCACCCGGCGTTAAATCCGGGCATCGCCGGTCCGGGATTACGGCCCGCGGGGTATTCGCTGTTGCCTACGGCGGCGGCCAACGGGCACCTCGAAATCGTGAAAATGCTGATGCGGCATGGCGCGGATTTGCACGCCAAGACGAATGATGGAAAGACGGCGCGCAACTTTGCCGAGGACCGCGGTCATTCTGCCGTCGCCGAATTCCTCCGCAGCCGCGACGCCGCCTGAAATCTTCGGGGGAACCCTCCTGCGCAGTGCCGCGTTGACGAGCGAAGAGAAAGCGGCAATACTGGCGAGCGATGATTGGCCAGCTTCGCGGGCGCCTTGCCGAAAAAAGACCGAATCAAGTGCTCTTGGATGTGGGCGGCGTGGGGTACCTCGTGCAAGTGCCGCTCTCGACGTACGCCGCGCTCGGCGAGCTGCACACCGAAGTGAACCTCCTGATTCATACCCACGTCCGCGAGGATGCGCTGGCGCTGTACGGATTTGTCTCCGCGCGCGAAAAACATTTTTTTGAGATGCTGCTTTCGGCTTCCGGCGTAGGACCCACGCTAGCTCTGAAAATCTTGAGTGGGATGAGCGTCGAAGAGCTGGTGCCGGCGATTCGCGGCAGTGACCTGGCACGGCTGACAAGAATTCCCGGGGTGGGGCGCAAGACAGCGGAACGCATGGTGGTCGAGTTGAAGGACAAACTGGAAGCCGTGGCCATGGAAACGGAAAAACCGGCGGCCTCCTCGCCCGCGGGAATCGAGGCGGATGTCATTTCGGCGCTGGTGAACCTTGGATACGACGGCCGCGCCGCGGAGACCGCCGTCGGAGAAGCGAAGAGCCAAGCGGGCGCCGGAAATTTTGAGAAGTTGCTGCGCGGCGCATTGCAGTCGTTGAGCGCGCCAAAAGGGCGGTCCGCGCGTGGGGCATGAAGACCAAACGAAAGAGGATATCGCGCTAGGGAAACGTAGATAAGAATTGCGGTTGGAACGGCAAAGCACATGATGCCACAGAGACAACCCGAGCGGATTGTGTCGGGACAGGCGTTTGACGAAGACGCTCGGATCGACGTGAGCGTGCGGCCCAAGCGCCTGGACGAATACATCGGGCAAAAACGAGTCAAAGAGAATATCCAGATTGCTATCGACGCGGCGCGCAGCCGTGGTGAAGCGCTGGACCACGTGCTGCTCTACGGACCGCCGGGCCTCGGAAAGACAACCCTGGCGCAGATCATTGCCAACGAATTGAACGTGCCGATCAAGACCAGCGCGGGGCCGCTGCTGGAACGCAAAGGTGACCTGACCGCGATCTTGACCTCGCTCGAAAAAAAAGAGGTTTTCTTTCTGGATGAAATTCACCGCTTGCAGCCTGCGGTGGAGGAAGTCCTGTATCCGGCGATGGAGGATTTTCGCGTGGACCTGATCATCGGCCAGGGGCCGGGGGCACGGATTCATCCGTTCCAATTGGGGCACTTTACGTTAATCGGCGCGACGACGCGCGCGGGGCTGATTACGGCGCCGTTGCGCTCGCGTTTCGGCATTGTGCACCGGCTGGATTTCTACGAACCTGCGGATTTGCTGATCATCATTCACCGCTCGGCAAAAATTCTAAACATCCAGATGGACGAAGGCGGCGCCGAAGAAATCGCCAGTCGCTGCCGCGGCACACCGCGCATCGCGAACCGCTTGCTGCGGCGCGCGCGCGATTTTGCGGAAGTGCGCGCGGCGGGCCGCATCACCCGCGCGGTTGCGCAGGAAGCATTGCAAATGCTGGGCGTCGACGAGAGCGGCCTGGACGAAGTGGACCGCAACCTGATGATTGCGCTGCTCGACAAGTACGCAGGCGGGCCGGTCGGCGTGGGCACGCTGGCGGCCGCCCTGAGCGAAGAAGAAGACGCCATCGAAGAGATGTACGAGCCCTACCTCATGCAGATCGGATTGATCGACCGCACCCCCCGGGGCCGAGTGGCCACGCAGCGCGCCTACGAATATTTCGGCCGCGACCTGCCGAAGCGCCAGCCGCGACTGTTCTGAGAGAGGATGTTATGCGGAAAGAAACCACCTCTCTCGCGGAGAAAAATGAGACCGCTGACCAACGTGACCATATATGCGGTTGCCAAAGCCGAAAAGCTGCACTCCAAGCGGCCTTCACGCCGCGCAAGTCCAGCCCAAGTCTAGCTTGGATAGAACACCATCGCGCCATCAGCAAGTGGTGCGTTGCTTCCGGAATTAGCCGCTATCTGATGGACACCGGCCGGAGCCGCACCGCGGCCCGAAATTCAGGGCATCGATTCTATTTGCTTCTGTCACAGCGCAGCATCCGGAACTTAAGCACAAGGCCATAAAGATTAGGACCCATCTGGTAGTAGGCGTGACATACGCGCGGGGCCAGGCCTCCTCGCAAGGAGTGATTGGCAAGCCTGGCACGCGCGGCGCACTACTCGCAAGACGGGGGCCTCCGCAGACTTTGCCATACCAACTCCCCGCTTGTCGGCCCGCCAGACATTCTCGAAGCTAGCTTACTTGCGTTTCGGCTTTTTCCGGGCGCGGGCATACTTGAGGGCGATCAGCCCTTGCGAGAAGGTTTTGTTTTCGAGCAGAGAGAACTCGCGTTGCGGGAAGACGCTGGGGAAGAGCGGAAGGCCTTCGCCGATCAGGACCGGAACGATTCCGATATAGAGCTCGTCGACCAAATCTTCTTTGAGGAAGGAGCGCGCGAGTTCGCCGCCGCCCATCAGCCAGATATTTTTCCCAGAGCGCTTGCGGAGCTTTTCGATGAAACTCTTCGAGGAATCGTTGACGAAGGTGACGCCGCCGCGCTCGCCGGGCGGCTGGGAATGGGAGAAGACGTAACTCTTCATCCCTGATCCGCCGTAAGAGCCTCCGCCCATCTTGAGGGCCACATCGTAGGTCTTGCGCCCCATGACGGCGGTATCAATGGTGGCGAAGAATGGGCCCATCGAGTAGTCCTTGGGCATGAATAGAAAATCGACCGCTCCATCGCGTCGAGCGATGTAGCCGTCGAGGCTGATGCCGAGGCCCAGGACGACCTTGCGCATGAGGCATTCTAAACGACGGATGCATGTGCTTCAACGGCGCTCAGCGGAAGATCGACGACCATTGATGGGAGCTTGCGGCCGACGCGAAAAGGGTTGCTCGCAGATTGGCCTTGAGCTAAGGTGCGCCTCGGCGCGAAGGTATGGAAAGCCTGAATGGGAGGAATTCGTAATGCGAAAGATGGTTATCGGTATGGTTGGCACGGTTTTGCTGTCGTGCGCAGCTTACGGGCAGAATAGGCCGTCCGGCCCACAAGCTTGCGAGCATCTGGCGCAACTCGAACTACCCGGAGCGAAAATCCTCTTGGCGCAGACGGTTGCGGCTGGAGCATTCATGCCGCCATCCTACTCCACTCCCCGGCCGGTAGTGGATGCTTCCTTCTACAAGACGCTCGGGGCGTTCTGCCGGTTCATGGCGGTGGCTATGCCGAGTGCCGATTCCTCGATTAAAGTCGAGGTGTGGATGCCGGTTAATGATCAAAATGGCAGCGTGTGGAACGGGAAACTGCAGGGCCAGGGCAACGGAGGATTCGCCGGAGAGATTGGTTACCACCAGATG
This sequence comes from Acidobacteria bacterium 13_1_20CM_58_21, assembly GCA_001919715.1. Lineage (GTDB taxonomy): Bacteria > Acidobacteriota > Terriglobia > Acidiferrales > UBA7541 > Acidiferrum. The sequence goes on along the minus strand of MNIJ01000195.1, from coordinate 7,121 downwards.
GGAATCGCGGTGTACCAAGGTTACGCAACCGTGGGCACAGATACCGGGCACTCCGGAGGGGGGACGGATGCGAGTTGGGCGCTGGAACATCCCGAGAAAGTGACCGACTACGGTTACCGAGGAATCCATGAGATGACGCTGGTCGCCAAAGCTGCAATCAAGGCGTTTTACGGCAAAGATCCACAACACTCATATTTTATGGGTTGCTCGAACGGCGGGCGGCAAGCGTTGATGGAAGCGCAGCGCTTCTCGGAAGATTACGACGGCATCCTTGCCGGAGCGCCGGCCAATTTCTTTACCCACCTGTTGACCAAAGCGCTTGCCGATGCGCAGGCAACGACTCTAGATCCATCGAGCTATATCCCGTCGAGCAAGCTGTCAGCAATCGCTCGCGCAGTGAACACTGCCTGCGACGCGCAGGACGGAGTGGCCGACGGCATCCTGAATGACCCGCGGAACTGCCACTTTGATCCGGCGAAAATGGTTTGTAAAGACGGCGATTCAGAGAAGTGTCTGACGACGGCGCAGGTGATCACACTGAAAAAGCTGTATCAGGGACCGCCCGACCCGCAAGGGCACGAGATTTTTCCTGGCTACTTGCCGGGGGCGGAAGAGGGACCCGGGGGATGGGGAGCGTGGATTACGGGTTCTGCGCCAGGCAAGAGCCTGCTGTTCGCCTTCGCCGGCGGATATTTTTCCAACATGGTCTATGAGAAGGCGGACTGGAATTATAGGCAAACCAGTGTAGATCAAGCGCTGAAGGCGGCCGACGAGAAGACTGCGCAGGTCTTGAATGCAACGGAGACCAACCTCGCGGCGTTCAAGGCGCGGGGCGGGAAGCTGATCCTCTACCATGGCTGGAACGATCCGGCTATTTCAGCGGTCAACACCATCAACTATTACAACCAAGTGGTGAGCAAGATGGGCGAGCAGGAGACAGAGGCATTCGCGATGCTTTACATGGTGCCAGGAATGCAGCATTGCGGCGGCGGTCCCGGACCGGATTCGTTTGGGCAGGACGGCGGAGGAGCGAAAGATGCGCAACACAACGTGGCGGTGGCGCTTGAACAGTGGGTGGAGAAGGGAATTGCACCTACCGCGATCGTCGCGACGAAAGACGAAGGCGGCGATCCTGCAAAGGGCGCGAAAATGACCCGGCTGCTCTGTCCGTATCCGCAGATCGCGAAGTACAAGGGCAAAGGCAATCCCCATGACGCAGCCAGTTTTGCCTGCGCGGTGGAGAGCAAATAGGCGAAAAAGATTGCGCGTGAGTTTCGAGGTGGTCTATGGTGCGTGCGGAGGCCAACGCGGTGATCGGTTGCATAGCGGGAGGAGGAAACATGTCGCGGAAAAGCATGGTGAAGATTCTCGTTACTTTGATTGTTGTGTGCGGTGGCCTCGGCAGCGCTGTCGCGCAAATGCCGAACCCGTATGGGCCGGCCATCACTCTGGAAAACGCCAAGAAGGCGGCTGCACCGGCGCTTGCGGAGGCGGCCAAGAATCATTGGACAGTGGCGGTGGCCATCGTAGGCCCGGCGGGCACGCTTGTCTATTTTGAAAAGATGGACAACACGCAGCTCGGCAGCGTAGAGGTGGCCATTGACAAGGCCCGCACCGCGGCGCAGTTCAAGCGGCCGACCAAGGCGTTTCAGGATGCCGTGGCGGCTGGGGGAGATGGACTACGGATTCTCACGTTGAAGGGCGTGGTGGCTTTGGAAGGCGGGATTCCCCTAGTGCTGGACGGGAAGATTGTGGGAGCCATAGGAGTCTCCGGCGCGACGAGCGCGCAGGACGCGCAATGCGCTAAGGCCGGTGCGGACATCGTGAAATAGCCGGCACGCCGCCATAGATGAGTGTGAAATAGCTCTACTTCGCGCTTAGCTGCTGGCGCCGAGCTTCAATCTGGGCGTCTACCTTGGCTTGCTTGCTCCGGAATTTGCGGGGCACCGCCGTTATGACGGGAGAGATCCTTTAGCCGGAACCACACTGGACGAGCGAGCAACATCAGGCCGACAGGAACAACTCTGGCAAGCCGAAGGCCGCAAATCCATCCTCCCCCAGACCGTTAGCCTGCTGCCGCAAGCGCTGGGGGCCCGCCGAAGATCACATGTGGTTGAACATGTCAGCGGAGATAAGAACGAGTTCACCGGAAGTTGTTTCGGAAATGGGCTTGGAACTCTTCACGATGAGATAGCAGTCGCCGACGAGGAGTGTGTGGTAGCCGGAAGAAACTTTGCAGTTTTCTTCGACACCCTTCCTGGTTTCGACTTCGATTTCCTGAAGCCCGGTGTCGACGACGTTGGAGTAGCGTTCGGCGGAGTTGGGATCAGAGCAGTCCAGGCAGAGAGGCGGCGAATGCATTCGCGCCGGAACATGCTTTCGATCCACGCGGGCATGCGAGAATCCTCCGGCCGACGTGAGATTGATCGGACTCTGTCATAGGCTGTGCTTGCCAACAAAATGAGAAAAGACATTGTGCAGGGAAGCCGAGAAGACCAACGAATGAGAAAGATGATGACGGTTCATTTTTCACTGGGATCAAATGTGGGGGACCGCAAGGAGAATTTGCACCGGGCGATTGCGGCGCTGGGAGATGTAGGTGTGCGCGTGACGCGGGTGTCGTCGTTTTATGAGACGGAGCCGGTGGACTTCCTGGAACAGGCGTGGTTTTTGAATTGTGCGGTCGAGGGAGAGACCGAGGTTCCGGCGCCGGAATTGTTGCGAGCTCTGCGCAGGATTGAATTGCGAATGGGGAGCAAAAAGCTGGTAGCGAAAGGGCCGCGGCTGATTGATATGGACATCCTGTTTTACGGTCTGGAGACGATTGACACGCCGGAACTAAAGGTGCCACACCCGCGGATGCATCTGCGGCGGTTTGTGCTTGTGCCGCTGGCGGAGATCGCGCCGGAGGCGATGCACGCGAGTTTGAACAGGACTGTACAACAACTGCTCGAGGAAACGCCCGATCGCAGCATGGCGCGACGGATAGAGTAGGGACACGATATTTGACATCCTCCCCACCATGAATGGCAGGGATTCCTACGGAGTCCCCCGCGGGTTTTGCGGGAGTCTCTGGGTTCCTCCCACAACCGCTTACTTCAGCGGAGGACTACGAAGAGGCTTAACCTTCGGGCTATCCGCCCGTAGGTCTTTTGGACGCGAAGAACACATACCATGTCGAAGAGAAAGGCCATCGCTTACCCCGGCCTGAACGCCGGGGCTTGCGCTCACCATGGGGTCAGGCCCCTGCGGTGGCCGCCAAATAGAGGGCGTCAACTGGTGCGATGCAAGAGCAAACGGTGCAGGGTCATCGCTTTGGGTTGGAGGGCGTCCAGCTCGATTTGGGCGAGTTGGCCTTCCCTGATTTCGCGCCAGCGGTAAACGCCCGGCTCGGTTTCCTGAGTTTCGCGGCCGTTCAGTCGCCGCAAGAACTCGTTGGCGTTGTCGCGCGACGCGACTTGGCGGTACGAGGGGCGGGTGAGGGCTTCAACGGCGTAGCTGCGTAGGAGTTTGCGCCAGTAGTGATCGAAGAGATCACCGGACGCGAAGATGTCACTCCAGGCGACTTCGCCGCCGTAAGCTACCACTACTCCAACGACACGCTCGCGCTTTAGGCTGGCGGTGGCGTTCGCGAATCGGCGCTGCACTTCGTCAACGAAATCATCAATGGAAACGCCGACGGCATGCGACTGGTAAATCTGCTCGTAGGCTTCCGTGCGTCCGTTCGAAGCGATGGCACCTTGAATGTCACCCGTTGTCATACGGGCAGCGGGAGCGGCGGGGGCAGCTTTAAGAGTGGTGCCGCTGCGGACCGCGTCCCAGACCTCGGTTTGTTTCTGGTCGACGGCTGCTCTTTCGCGGACGCTGGGATGAACGATGGTCTTTGCAGCTGCAAATTGCGAGCTCCCGGTCCAGCGGCCGTGCTCAACACAGAAGACGTCGAGAGGAAGCGGAGGCGCGCCGACGGGAACGATGCGATCCTTGCCGATGACGCGATCCTGCTTGCCGCCGCTCACGAGCTCGCCGGCGAGGAGCAACAGCGGGCGTTTACTGCGATTGATCAGTACAAGCTGGTTCACGGAAGCGCCGGTACCGGATTGCGGAATATATACAGGCCGGCCATCGCGACCGCGAACCATGTTCTCAGAACCTTGCTCACGCACCGCTACGTCGCCGTTGGCGAGACCTTCCTCGAGAGTGAGGAAGAGACTGGTGTCTGGGCTGTACGGGCTGACGATGGGGAAGACGGAGATGTTCTCATACGTGACGGGATCAAAGAGCCGCCAGTCACCCTCAGGTCGAGACGGGGGGGCGGCCGGGGAGCCTGGTGCTGAGCCGACAAGAGCCAGGCCGCCAAGAGTGGTGATACTGATGAGTCCGCTGATCAGAGCGGCGAAAATCGAACGTTCCATGAAATCCTCCTGTGTGTGAACCCCGCCCGGTCAGAGCGAACCCAGCGGGGTTACGAGCCAGGATTAGAACGGGGACGCTAGGAGTCCTTGCAGGGGAAATAGTCGCTAGTTTGTAGGTCTTCGTCAGGAAGAAGGGGAGGTAAGCGCAGAGGGACAAATCGGAGCACCACACTGCCTATTGCCGACTAAGAACTATGGACTGAGAACGGAGCCGTGAGATCACTCACCACCCCATTCAGCGATTGGGGTCGCCGAGGTTGACGCGGGGTTTGTTGCGCTTGGACTTGGAGGCTTCGCCTTCTTGTTTCTCGTATTCGGCCAGCTCCTCGTCGGTGTAGGAGAAGGAGTCGCGCGAGGCGAACATGGAGTTGGAACGGCTGGCCTGTCTCTTCTTCTTTTGCAGAGCGCCGAATTCGTGGCGGACCTGTCGGATGGGACCCGCGATGGCCTTTACCTCGACAAGCAGATCGCTGACTTTTTCGAGGAAGTCGTGAAGATGGTAGGGACGAAGCACATAGGGAAGGCGCGCAACTTCCAGCTGGCCGATATACTGATCGCTGGCTGGTTCCGGGATGAGGAACAAAACGCGAACGCGGCCACCATCGGACGAAGAGACGCTGGCAAGCTCCTGCAGGGTGACGAAAGCGGGACCCTCGACTCCCGTCAGAGTTACATTGGCAATTACGAGAGACCATTCCCCGGTTTTCAGCTCGGCCAGGAGCATCTGGGTGTCGGGGACGAGGCGGACGCGCCATCCCTCGGAGTCCAAGATCTGTTTGACGGCACTTCCACCCGGGGCATCATCGTCGAGAACAAGAATGCCGACCTGCGGAGGGGAACTAGTACTCACAATACACAGTATACCCTCAAAGCGCCAGAGAGAGGGGTGGAATCGAGTGGTTGCGATTGTATCGGGCAAGGTTGCTCGATACCCTCTATCGGCACCCATGGGGGGAAGTACTTTACTGTCCAATCACATAGTCACTGCCGGTGAGAGAACGCTGCAAACCGGTGGAATCCCAGAAAATTCGATAGGTGACTGGACGATGCGAGGAATCACTCCCTGTAAAAAAGACCTGCAGGCCATCGCGCGACCATTCTGCAGAGTGACCCGACTGCTCAGGCGGACAGAGCGTGACGCGACGCTTCGAACGCAGTTCGTAAAGGAAGAAGCCTGCGGCCAAGCCCGTGGAGTCAACTGCAGCACCGGCCGGTGCAGACAAATAATCTGCGGAGATGAGCAGCAAGTCCGGATTGACGGGATTCACGCGCAGCGTGTCGGAACTCCTGATCTGAAATGCCGGACCGTAAATATCTTTGAGTGCCGCGGATTGTTGCTGGTTGTCTTCGCTGAGCCAGTAAGCGTTTTCCATGTCCGTCGCCAGGACGGTGTGGTTGTCGCCCCAGCCATGGAGAGAATTCACGGACTGCGAAGAAAACAGTGCTGCGGCCTCGGGCATCGAGGAGTAAAAAGACCAGACCTGCCAGGAGCTATCCACAGCTTTCAGAAAGGCGATGCGACCGTCATCGGGTGACCAGAAGGCTTGCCGCACCGGCCCGTGCACCAATTCCAGCGATTTGCCGGAGTCAAAATCGTAGAGAACGATAGTGCGGTCGGGGCTGCTCTTTGAATCCGAGCGTGTGTAAAGAAGTTTCTTGCCGTCGTGCGAGACGGCCAGCTCGGTTCCGGCGGGGGCTGCGATCTTTTTCTTCGGGCCGCTGCTGAGAACGACGTTTCCTGCTGAATTCAGGTAGGCGACAGCGATGGGGGGCTTGAAGTTGGTGACGGTTGGAACGGGGGGCTTCTTTTTGTCGCCGTCTTCCTCGTCGTCGGGTTGATTGTTGATCTTGGGGAAGAGTTCGGCGGCGATGCGAGCGCAGCCCGTCAGAGAGCCGATCTGCGCATGGTCGACGGAGGCGCGGAAGGAATACTTTATGGCAGGGGGCGGCGCGGGATTCAGGGTATCCGTATCCGTGGTGGCATCGTTGCAGGCTTCTCGGGTCAGGTGAACGGCGACGGCAGCGCCGGTGGCGGAATCTTTAGCGTGATAGGTCCAGGAATCGGCCGCGGCTTCATGGGTGACTTCCGCCGGCTCAAGAGGAATAGGTGGATAGCCGGTCCGATCTAGGCGCTCAGGGCCTTTCTGGCCGATGCGCAGGCTCCAGATGGGATTGTTGCCAACGGCAAGGAGGAGAATAGGATAGTGGGTAGATTGAGGGGCGGGGGGACCTGCAGGCAGCTTCTTGTCTGGCGCAGGTGTTTGGCCGGAGGTGAGCGTAGTGAGACTAGCGAGAATAACAGATGCCAAGAGCAGAAGGCGTTTGGGCATGCCGATGACGGTTCTCCCGGGCATTTAGAATACCCCGTGAGGGCGCGGGAGGCAATTGCCTGGAGGGATTCGCGAAGAGACGTCGTATCCAGGGAGGTACGATGAAAAGGAGGAGAGGCGGGTTCTCATCGTATACGAAGACAAAGCGAAAGTAGTTCTTGACGAAGCGAATAAAAAGCGAAATAATCCGGGTGCTTCGAGGTGGGCTATGTCTCCAGTTCACTCCCAACCAGCGCCAACTCTTCGGATTCGACGCCGCCACGGCTCGCCAACCACGGCAGAACTCTTTCCGGAGTGCCCTAGTGTCATAGGCCCAACAAAAGCGGTCAGCAGCCCTGCCCGGGTTGCGGGCCAACGCGGCAGCATTTCAGATCAAGCG
>MNIJ01000184.1 GCA_001919715.1 Acidobacteria bacterium 13_1_20CM_58_21 | reverse complement strand
CACTGGCCTGGCCGATATACTTTGTCAAACGAGTGACCCCTGCCCCACGGCGCGTTTCGTACTGGACGCGGTCGAAACCGGCGAAAACGACCTGGATGGAACCCCTGCCGTGCGCGGCAAACCCCGCGATAGCATCGAGGCCCACCGCGGGAGGGTCATCACCTAGATGAGGTAGAGCGACTTCAATGCGATCGGAAAAGCGCGTGAATGCGATTTCCAGCTGAGGATGATCTGCCGTCAGATGTTCGAAAGCTTCCGAGCAGACAGCGATGACGGCGGATTGCAGTCGAGCGATGGCTTCGTTCTCAAGTCCGGCCTCGTCGGCCAGATAGCGGACTACGCCCCCGGCAGCGGCCGCCAGGCGGGCGTCCGCATCGATCTGCAAATGCAGGCTTCTCGCTTCAGTGACCACGGCTGGTGGCCAGAGAGACGTCGCAGGCTTCCCGGCAATCCGGGCAATAGTAGAGACCGTCTGTGCAAAGACGCACGTTTAACTGGCCCTTGCAAATGGTGCAGTACCGTTCGCAGGTGCAACGATCTTCCGGCATATCGCATTGCGCACAATGGGTAGGACCTTGCATAAGGGCCTCTCCGCAAAACTCTACCTGAGCATGGGAGGCTGCGGCAAGGTGAAGCTGCGAACCGTGCGCGAGTCACTCACCTCGGCCGTCGGGCTGCCGTAGAGTATCTTTACCATCCCACCGCTGAACCGCCCGCAGAGTATTTGCGGATGTCTGAATGGATTCATTGTCAAACTGAGACACTACCTTTGGGCGGGCTTCTTTGACCCGCTCGAGAGCGCGTGCTAGTATCGATTTCTGCTTGAGCCATTGGAATGGAATCCGCCGCAACTCCTCACCAAAGCGAGCTTCGTAAGACGCCGCTGAACGGATTGCACCGCCGCCTTGGCGCAAAGATGGTCAATTTCGGCGGCTGGGATATGCCGGTCGAATATCCATCAAGCGGCGGACTGATTGCGGAACACCGGGCGGTACGCGGGAGCGTGGGCGTTTTCGACGTCAGCCACATGGGAGACATTCGCATCCGTAGCAGCGGGAAGCCTGGCGGGGCGCTCGCCGCGGTGCAGCACATCAGCATGAACGATGCGTCGAAGCTGGCTATCGGCCAGGCGCACTATTCGGCGATGCTCTATCCCGAAGGAACGTTTGTGGATGACGTGATCGTGCACCGGCTGAGCGAAGATGGTTTTCTGCTGGTGATCAATGCCGGCACGCGTGAGAAAGACATCAACTGGGTGCGCGAGAACACCAAGAGTTTCGACTGCCTGGTCGAGGACTTGAGCGACGCCTACACGCAATTGGCGATCCAAGGACCGCGGGCTGTCAATCTCTTGCAGAAGCTGACCGACGGGGAATTGAGCGCTATCAAGAATTACTGGTTCATCGAAGGAACGGTCTGCGGCCTGAAGAACGCCCTGATCGCGCGCACCGGATACACCGGCGAGGATGGCTTTGAGATTTACGTGCCTTCCGATGTGGCGACCAGCGAGAAGGTCTGGAACCAGGTGATGGAAGCGGGGCGCGAATTCGCAGTCGTTCCCTGCGGCCTGGGATGTCGGAATACGCTGCGGCTGGAATCGAAGATGGCGTTGTACGGGCACGAGATCAGCGAAAAGATCAATGTGTGGGAAGCCGCGCTGGATCGCTACTGCAAGATGGGAAAGGGCGATTTCTTGGGACGCGCGGCGCTGGAGCAGGCGAGAACGGCGGGATTACGGCGCACGCTGGTGGGGATCGAAATGATCGACCGCGGAATTGCGCGCGACGAATATTGCTGCTGCAACGAAGCGGGCGATGCCATCGGCGTGGTGACCAGCGGCTCGCCTTCGCCTACGCTAGGAAAAAACATTGCGCTTGCTTATGTGCCGCCGACGTATTCGACCGTTGGCACTGTTTTGTACGTGGAAATTCGCGGGCGAAAGTGTAAGGCGCTGGTGGTCCCGACGCCGTTTTACAAGCGGCCGAAGAAAGCCGCGGTTCAACAAGTGTCCTGACGGCCTCTGAAGCGATTCCAAGGAGTGGGCTGATGGCATATCCGAAGAACTACCGCTACACGAAAGAACATGAATGGATCAACGTGGAGGGCGGACTAGCGACCATCGGGATCACCGACTACGCGCAACACGAACTGGGGGACGTGGTCTTCGTCGAACTGCCCAAGCCCGGAGCGAAAATCGAACTCGGAAAGTCCTTTGGTACGGTCGAGTCCGTCAAGGCCGTCAGCGAGATTTACGCGCCGGCTGCAGGCGAGGTGATCGAAGCCAATGGCGAACTTCAGAATACCCCCGAAAAAATCAATACCGATCCGCACGGCGCCGCGTGGTTGATCAAGGTGCGCCTCACGAACGCCACCGAGCTCAGCGGGCTGATGGACGCGTCTGCCTACGAAGCCTACATCGCGGCCAGCGGTAAGGAAGCCTCGGCCTGATGCGCTACCTCCCGAAGAGCCCAGCCGAGCGGCAAGAAATGCTCGCCGCCATCGGCGCAAAATCCATCGAAGAATTGTTTTCCAGCATTCCCGATCGTTTTCGCTTGCGCGCAACACTGGACATTCCCGGACCGTATTCGGAAGCCGAAGTCATTCAATATTTCAAGGACCGCGCCGCGGAAAATTCGAACGGGTACACGAGCTTTCTCGGCGCGGGCGTCTACAACCATCTCCGCTCGGTGGTGACGGACGCGATCATTCAGCGCGGAGAATTCCTCACCTCTTACACGCCCTATCAGGCGGAAATCACGCAGGGCACGCTGCAGGCGATCTTCGAGTTTCAAACGTTGATGTGCCAGCTCACCGGGCAGGAAGTGGCCAACGCGTCGATGTACGACGGTTCGACGGCAACGACGGAAGCCGTGCTGATGGCGGAGCGCCTGACGGGCCGACAACGCGTCCTGGTGGCTCGATCGGTGCATCCGGAGTACCGCGAGGTGCTAAAGACCTACGCGAAGAATTCAGGTTTGCGCGTGGAGGAGATTCCCTTTACCGCCAGCGGGACGGTCGATGCGAACGCGTTGCAGGCAGTGGTGAAAGATGACGTTGCCGCTGTCGTCGTGCAATCACCGAACTTTTTTGGAGTAATCGAATCGTACGCGCCGCTTGTGGATGTTACGCACACGGCTGGCGCGATGTTTGTAGTTGCGATTGCGGAAGGTGTATCCCTCGGACTCGTTCGACCACCCGCAGAAGCCGACATCGTAGCGATGGAAGGCCAGAGTTTCGGACTGCCACCGAGTTACGGCGGACCCTTCGCCGGCGTGATTGCTTCGCGGGATAGGTTCGTGCGGCAAATGCCCGGACGGCTCGCGGGACAAACGACCGATTCCGAGGGCCAGCGCGGCTTTGTGCTGACGCTCGCGACGCGCGAGCAGCATATCCGACGCGAGAAAGCCACCTCCAACATTTGCACCAACCAAGCGCTCTGCGCGCTCGCGGCTACGGTGCACCTGACGCTCCTCGGCAAGGAAGGCTTGCGCGAGATGGCGGAGCAGAACCTGTCCAAGGCGCAGTTCGCGCTTTCCGAGCTGCTGAAGATTCCCGGCGTCCGGCGCACATTCGATGCGCCGTTTTTCAACGAGTTCACGGTCGAGCTCCCGCGCTCGGTAAAGATAGTCAATGGCCACCTTTTGCGCGACAAAATCATCGGGCCGCTCGCGCTGGGCACGCCGTATCCGCAACTGACCAAGCATGCGCTGGTGTGCGTCACGGAAACCACCACGCGCGCGGAAATTGAACGATTCGCGAACGCCGTGAAACTCGCGCTCGAGCGGCCGATTTGAGGGAACGTATTCTTCTACAAAGTAGAACAGGGAAATGAACAAGAAAATCAAAAAAGCATCGCGCCATACCAACCAGAGCGAAGGGCTGATCTTTGAGAAATCTTCACCGGGAAAGCGCGCGTTCGAATTGCCACCGCTCGATGTGCCCGTCGCCGATCCCGCCAAAGCGCTCGGCGCCAATCACCGCCGGGCGGGCATCGATGGTTTCCCCGAGGTGAGCGAGATCGAAGTTCTTCGCCACTTTACTCGCCTTTCGACGTGGAACTACGCCATCGACCTGGGCATGTATCCGCTGGGCTCCTGCACGATGAAGTACAACCCACGCGTCAATGAGTTCATTGCCCGGCTCGATGGGATTGCCACGGAACATCCCTACCAGCCGCAAGAGCTTTCGCAGGGCTGCCTCAAGATTCTGCGGCTGCTCGAAAAGTGCCTGTTGGAAATCACCGGTATGGACGCCATCACACTGCAGCCGGCAGCCGGGGCGCATGGCGAAATGACCGGCCTGCTGCTGATACGCGCTTATCTGCAGAAGCAGGGGAATCCACGCAAGAGAGTACTGATTCCGGATTCCGCGCACGGGACCAATCCGGCGACGGCAGTCATCGCCGGATACGAAGTCGAAAACATCAAGTCGGAGTCGCACGGACAAATCGATGTCGAAAAGCTCCGCGACCAAGTGACTGGAGACGTCGCGGCTTTGATGATCACCAATCCCTCGACACTGGGAATTTTTGAGCAGCGCATTCCGGAAATCGCGGAGATCCTGCACGCCAAGGGCGCCCTGCTGTATATGGACGGTGCGAACATGAACGCGCTGACGGGCGTGACGCGGCCGGGCGATCTGGGCGTTGACGTGATGCACTTGAACCTGCACAAAACCTTTTCCACCCCGCACGGCGGCGGAGGTCCGGGCGCAGGTCCGGTGGCGATGAAGAAAATTCTCGAGCCGTTCCGTCCGCTGCCTATCCTGGTGGAAAAGGAGGGCGGGCGTCTGGCGCTGGAACCGGTGCGTCCGGATTCCATCGGCAGAGTGAAAGCGTTCGCCGGCAATTTCGGCGTTCTGGTTCGCGCGCTGGCGTACATTCTGGCATACGGGCCGGGAGTGCGGCAGGCCACGGAAGACGCCGTGCTGAACGCGAATTACATTCGAAAGCAGCTTGAGGGTGCCTACGAACTGCCTTATTCTCTGCCCTCGATGCACGAAGTGGTGTTTAGCGACGCCATTCAAAAGAAAAGCGGCGTGAGCACCATGGACATTGCAAAACGGTTGATCGACTATGGCTTTCATCCGTATACCACGGCGTTTCCGCTGATTGTGCCGGGAGCCCTGATGATCGAGCCGACGGAATCTGAGTCCATGGAAGAATGCGACCTCTTCATCGATGCGATGAAAGCCATCGCGGAGGAAGCCGCGACGAAGCCGGAGATTGTGAAGACCGCGCCGCACACCACGCGCGTCCGCCGTCTGGACGAAGTCGGCGCTGCTCGCAAACCGATCTTGCGTTGGAAGCCGGCCGCCCCACAGAGCGAAGCCGCGGACTAAACGAAGCGGGCAACAGTCCCGGCGCGGGTCAGCCTAAGATTTCCTTCAAGGCAGACCTGTACTTCGCCGCGAAGCTTGGCTTGCTCCTTGCTAGAATCTGAGTAGACACTATTCTTCTTTGGACCGAAAACCTCATGACCCCCGCCCTCGAAGCCTGGCTTCCGAAATCGATGCTCCTGCTGCGCGACTACGATCGCCACAAATTTCTCTCCGATCTGATCGCTGGTGTGACCGTTGGCCTGGTAGCGCTGCCGCTGGCGATGGCGTTTGCGATTGCTTCCGGAGTCTCGCCGCAAGCAGGACTATATTGTGCGATCGTGACCGGATTCTTGATCTCTGCCCTGGGCGGCTCGAAAACACAGGTCGGTGGCCCAACGGGCGCGTTCGTCGTCGTGGTTGCGGGAATCATCGCCAAGCATGGGATCGACGGCCTGTTCATGTGCACCATGATGGCCGGTGTTCTACTAGTGCTTCTCGGCGTGACCGGCATGGGCACCATGGTGAAATACTTTCCCCGGCCGGTCGTGGTCGGTTTCACCAACGGCATAGCGATCCTCATTGCCAGCACGCAAATCCGCGATTTCTTCGGTTTGAAGATGGATCACGTCCCCGGCGATTTCTTTCACCGCGTGATGGCCTTTGGCCAGGCATGGAATACTTTTTCAGTGCTGGCGACCGCCGTGTCCATCTTCTCGATCGTTGTGATGGTTTTTTGCCTGAAGTACGCCCGGAAAATTCCGGGCGCCATCCTGGTCACCTTCGGCGCAACCGCAGCAGTTTTCTTCCTGCATCTTTCCGTTGAAACCATCGGCACGCGCTTTGGGGGAATCCCGAGCGGCCTGCCGAAATTGGCTGTCCCGCATTTCCACTACGATGTCTTTCGGCAGCTCCTGTCATCAGCGTTCACCGTGGCGATGCTGGGGGCCATCGAGTCGCTCATGTCTGCGGTCGTTTCCGACCGTATGAGCAATGACAAGCACAATCCGAACGTGGAATTGATCGGCCAGGGCATTGCAAATATCGTTTCACCGCTGTTTGGTGGGCTCCCCGCTACGGGAGCCATCGCCCGCACCGCCACCAACGTGCGCTCTGGCGCGAAGACACCCCTTGCCGGAATCATTCATGCGCTGACCCTGTTGGCGATCGTTCTGTTTGCCGCGCCCCTGGTGAAGAACGTTCCCCTGTCTGCTTTGGCTGCCATTTTGATGATCGTGGCCTACAACATGGGCGACTGGGAGGAGATCCCCGAGATATTGAAACTCAGCAAGGCGGACATCGCCGTCTGGCTGCTGACCTTGACACTGACCGTGGTGACGGATCTAACTTTTGCCGTGGAAATCGGGATGCTCCTCGCCGCGCTCATGTTCATACGCAAGGTTTCGAGAACCACGACTGTGAGCCCAGTGACCAAAGATTATGTGGAAGACAGCCGCGTGCACGTTTTGCAAGGCAAGGATATCCCGGAATACGCGATTGTTTACCGCATTCACGGCCCGTTCCTCTTTGGTGCGACCGACAAGTTCGCGGATATTCTCCACTCCCTCGACAACTTGCCGCCCATCGTCATCCTTCGTCTGCGGAATATGACCGCGATTGACGCCACCGGGCTCGGCGCCATCCGCGATTTGGCAGACACACTTCACGCGTCGGGCCGCTCCCTGTTGCTTTGCGGAGCGCGCGAACAACCTTCGCAACTGATGAAACAGTCAGCTTTCGAACGCCACGTGGGTGCAGAAAATATCTGTGGCAGCATTACGGAAGCCCTGGAACGCGCGGCCGAAGTCTATCGCCGGCACCATGCCGACCAGGCCGGGAGCGAACTGACCAAGGGCAGATGAGAAACGCGCGGCCTTCAGCAGCTTGCTAGGAATTGCTTCACCCTAACACCTCATGAAATTCCCTTCAGAATCGCGCCGATTTTCCGCGATTCATCGAGCCGACACCGCGCATTCTTCGTTCTGTAACAACTCGCCTCTAGTCTCTAGAGCGGGCAAGTGCTCTGACGCGCTGCCCAATAAGGAGATCCTCTTGAGACAAACATTGCTCGCAGTTGCCGTGTCGATGGGATTGATCGCCACTACTCTTTCTGCACCGGCCCGCGCCAACGATGTGCTTGGCCAGGGAAACAAGATTACTCATGTCCTTCTGGTCAGCGTGGACGGTCTGCATGCTCTGGATGTTGCCAACTACGTCGCCGCCCACTCCGATTCAGCACTCGCGGCCCTCAGCACCCATGGGATCACCTATTCGAATGCGCGGACACCCGCGAACTCGGATTCTTTCCCTGGCCTGCTGGCGCTGGTAACCGGTGGATCTCCCATCAGCCATGGGTTGTTTTACGACGTGAGCTACGATCGCACCATTTTCGATCCCACCAACACTACCTGCACCGGCCAGGCTGGCAACCTGATGGTTTTCGACGAGAGTGTCGATCTCTACGATTCCTTGAATGTCTCCCAGAACGTGATTGATCCCACCAAATTGCCGCGTCATATCAACGAGCAGGGCAAGTGTGTGCCATTGTTTCCGCATAGTGCGATGCGAAGCAACACGATTTTCGAGGTGGTCAAGAGCGCGGGTGGCCACACCGCATGGGCCGACAAACATCCCGCTTACGACCTCGTGAACGGCCCTTCCGGTAACGGCGTCGAAGATCTCTACACTCCAGAAATCACCAACGTCAACGGCCTGGACAACACGGTGAGTGTGGTTTGTGCCGTAAACAATGACTCCCTGAAGGTTCAGGCGGTCGTCAACGAGATCCACGGACTGAAACACGACGGCGCCCCCGGGCCCGGTGTACCGGCGGTGTTTGGGTTGAATTTCCAGGCCGTCAGCGTGGGGCAGAAGCTGGCACGGGACAACGCCGACGGCAGTTGTGCCGCCGACACAACATTCACCGGGCAGCCGGGTGGGTACAAAGATGCCGCAGGCACTCCGACTGCTGTTCTCGCCTACGCACTGCAGAAGACCGATCAGGCTTTGGGAAGCCTGATCCAGGCGTTCAAAGCACAGGGCATCTACGAATCCACGCTATTCATCGTCACCGCCAAGCACGGCCAGTCGCCGATCAACCCGGTGAAGACCAACAAGCCCGGTCACTTCGCGGACTTGGTGGCAGCCCTGCCGGACGCCAATACCAATCCCGCGGCGATGGCCATTGCCAATGCCGCCGCCTGTGGCACGGGCGCTTGCGGATTCGTTCAAGACGACGACATCGCGTTAATCTGGCTGCAGGATCAGAGCCAGACCGGGGACGTTGCCGCTTACCTGAATGCCAACGCCGGAGCGCTCTTTATTGATGAAGTCCTGGCGGGGGCCGAAATTCGGCTCAAATTCCGCGACCCGCTGACAGATAGCCGCACGCCCGATCTTCTGGTGCAGCCGACCTACGGCACAATCTACACTGGATCTTCCAAGAAAAACGCCGAGCACGGAGGATTCAGCTTCGGTGACACAAACGTCGGCCTCATGGTCTCGAACCCTTCCCTGAACGCGCGCGAGGTCAAGACTCCCGTGGCCACCTCCCAGGTCGCGGCGTCCATCCTAAAGGCGCTGGGCATCGACCCCCGCGAACTGCAAGCCGTGCGGAGCGAAGGTACCGAAGTTCTGCCATTCCTGTTCAGTGATGGGGCATGGTGACGGCGGGAACTGACCGGCGATTCAAGACGGGCTGTCTATTTTGTGAACCGTACGGAGTCGAGGATCGAGGAAAACGTCTTGTCGTAACTGTCGTAGGCGGATTGCGGAGCGACGCAGACGAAATAGACCAAGCCCTCGGGACGCAGAACGGTGACAACCCAGTCCGTTTCCTGACCGCCAGCGGGAGAGGCATTGCTTAGATAGGTCGAAAGGCCAGGTAGTCCGTTCAGGCGCAAGCGTTCTCCTTGCCGCGTGATCTTCATGCTCGGGTTCGACTTTTGAAGATCATGAATCACCTGCTGGGTGGCGCTATTCACGGTGTCTCCATCATGGGGATCGCCCTTGGCCAGCATTACGCCGATGATCAGGCCATACCCGAGGGCGCTATGGCCGCTGCCGTCATCCACGACGCCGCCTTCGGGGGCAAAGGAAACGCCGCCTCCGTTGCTGTCGGGATACCTCTTCCAATTGTCGGGGTACTTGAGCGTGTACGAACTCGCCTCATACTCCGAGAAATTGCGGGAAGGCAGCGCTGGAGCAGCGGCGGCACCCGGCGCTGCTGGGGCCGGCTTTTTCACGACCGGCAGAGCCAGGACTTCACGCTTGATGGCTTCGAACTCGGCGGAGTCGCGCCGAGCGGCTGGCGGAGCGCCACCGAGCTTCTCGACTTCTTCATCGACGCGCCCGACGCGGTGCTCAGGATTCGGGTGGTCGGAGAAAAACTCCGGGGGATTCTTCCCCTTGGTCTCCGCTTCGAGCTTTTCGAAAAACTGCGCCATGGCACGGGGATCGTATCCCGCATCGTAGAGGACCTGTGTGCCCATAACGTCGGCCTGTGATTCGGCTGTTCGCGAATAGCGCAGGAGTACGCCTCCGGCCGTGAAACTGCCCAGTTGGGTCAGGAGCGCACCGCCAGTGCTGTCTCCGAAAACTGCGCCGAAGATTCCCAAACCCGTCTCGGCCAGCATCGCCTTGGTTGCTTGGTTGGTGCCGTGGCGGAGAGCCACGTGCGACAACTCATGTGCCATCACTCCAGCGAGTTGTGCCTCATTGTCCGCGGCTTCGATCGCGCCGCGGTTCACAAACACAAATCCGCCGGGCAAAGCAAAGGCGTTGATGGCTTTGTCATTCACGCAATGAAATTCGAACGGGTACTGTACCCCACCCGTCGGCAACTTTTGCGCCAAACGCGTGCCAATTTGTGTCAGGTAAATATCGACCTTAGGTGCGTTGCAAAGCGCCAATTGCCTTTCAGCATCGGTGGCGGCTCGCTTGCCGAGGTTTATATCCTCTTGCGGGGAGAACTTGTTCCAGCCCGGCCTAAGTTGTGTCCGCTGCGCTGATGCGCCGGCAACAAAGAAA
This sequence comes from Acidobacteria bacterium 13_1_20CM_58_21, assembly GCA_001919715.1. GTDB lineage: Bacteria > Acidobacteriota > Terriglobia > Acidiferrales > UBA7541 > Acidiferrum. The sequence continues at coordinate 5,086 of MNIJ01000184.1, read as the reverse complement.
AAGCAAAGGCCCAGGAAAAAGCCGGCCGTCCATTCGTGATGTGTTCGGGACACCCAGAACCATCGACGGGAGACAGACTCCGATTTTGCCCTGCGGATACGCACCGCGACCTCCGAAATGCCCTGTGCGGTAGGATGGCAGTCCTCTGTGCAAGGTTACTTTAGCACCCGTTGGGGAAGAAAAGAAAAAGCCCGGGCGGTCATCCACCCGGGCAAAGACAGAGAGAGCAGAAGACCGATTTAACGAGCCGTGCGCGGCGTGGGCTCCGGCGAAAGTGTCACTCCCGGCGCATCCGCGGACCTGCCACTCTTGGCTGGAGAAGTACGCGTAGGAACAAACGGCTCTGTCCTGCGCGTGGGGATCGTCAGGTTTTCACCCTCGCGGACGAAGGTGAGACCATCCTGCTCCTTGTTCCAGTCGATGCAAACCAGGTCGCCAAGGTGAATCTGCTCGGTCGCCAGCAAGTTCGCCAGTGGATACACCACGTGGCGTTCGATGGCGCGCTTGAGGTGCCGCGCGCCGTAGCGCTGGTCCGTGCCTTCCTGCAGGAGGAACTCGCGGCCGGCGTCGGTCACGCGGAACAGGAATTGACCCTTGGCGGTTTCCAGAACGCGCTGCTGCACCTGGCCCAGCTCGATTTCAAGCACCCGCTCAAGCTGCTCACGTCTCAGCGGATGAAACACCACCACTTTGTCGAGACGGTTCATGAATTCCGGTGAAAACTTCCGACGGGCCGCTTCTACGGCCGTACGTTCCACTTTTTCGTCCAGGCCGGCGGCCGGCTTGTCCTTCGGCTGAATGAAGCCCATGCCGCCCTCCATGAGTTCAGTAATTTCTCCCCCGCCGAGGTTCGACGTCAAGAAAATGACTGTCTGCGAGAGGTCCACGCGGCGGTTATCGCCCAGGGTGAGCGTGGCTTTGTCGAGCATGCCGAGCAGCAGTTGCCACAGTGCATCGCTGGCCTTTTCGATCTCATCGAAGAGCAGGAAGCTCAACTTCAATTTTTCGGTGTGGCTCGCCGCCAAGGCTTCTTGCGTGATTAGCGGATGGGTCTCGCGATGGCCCAAATAGCCGGGAGGCGAACCAATCAGCTTGGCAATCTCGTGCGAGTGCTGGAACTCCGCGCAATCGACCTTTATGACCGCGCGAGCATCCCCAAAAAGGATCTCGGCGGCAGCTTCCACAATGCGCGTCTTTCCCGAACCGGTTGGACCGAGGAACAGCAGGTTGCCTACCGGGCGGCCGGGCGAATTCAATCCGGCACAAAACACCTGAAACATGTCAACCAGGGACTGCACACCCTCTTCCTGCCCTACGATCTTTGCTCGCAAGGAAGATTGAAAATCACACGTGTCATTGCTGCGGATGGTAGGATCCAGTTGATGGCGGACGGCGGCTTTCATTTCATCAACCCTTCTTCGCGTCTAGCTCCCCAAACGCGCGGCGCGTCTCACTTTCGCGCCACCAGAAAACACTGCATGGGGAATGCCAATCTTGTTTGTAGTTTGGACATTCGGAAGATAATGCAAACTCAACAACATACAGGCTTTGCAGTTTTGGAAACTTTCTCAAGCCGTGAGACGGTGTTTCATCTGCGCAAAAAGGGAAAGAGGTGAAACAGTTTGTGTCATTAGCTGGGCGACAAAAAGAGGCGCATGGTGCCATGCGCCCCAGGAGAAAGTTAAAGTGCTGCTTTAAGTATTCGAGCGCTCCTGCTTCTTGCGCCCCTGCAGAGACGGTGATGGGACCGCGGCGGGCTGTGCCGCCCGGGACTTCCTGTCTTCAACCGTGGCCGCCTTCGGCATCTCGGCAGGCTTACCGTCCATCGCCTGGGCACCGGCGGCACCGACGCCCATGGCCCGTTGCGAGGCGGATTGCACGAGCGCTCCCTCCCCTTCGCGAACGAACGTGAGCAAGTCGTGACTCTCGTCCCAATCGATACGCACCATGTCGCCCAGATTGACTTGATCGGTGGCCAGCAGGTTGGCCAGCGGATAGACGACGTGTCGCTCTATGGCGCGCTTCAGATGCCGGGCACCGTAGCGCTGGTCCGTGCCTTCCCGCAGAAGGAAGTTGCGTCCGGCCTCTGTTACACGGAAGAGAAACTGCCCTTTGGCGGTGTCCAGTACCCGCTGCTGCACCTGACCCAGCTCGATATCGAGCACTTCCTGAAGCTGCTCGCGCTGCAGCGGGTGGAATACCACAAGCTTGTCTAGACGGTTCATGAATTCCGGTGAAAATTTCCGCCGTGCGGCTTCCACCGCCGTACGTTCCACCTTCTCGTCCAAGCCGCTGATAGGTTTGTCGGCCGGCTGGACGAAACCCATGCCACCTTGCATGAGCTCGGCAATCTCACCGCCACCCAGGTTGGAGGTCAAAAAGATAACCGTTTGGGAGAGATCCACTTTACGGTTATCACCCAAGGTCAGCGTGGCCTTGTCCAGCATTCCCAGCAGCAATTGCCACAGCGCATCGCTGGCCTTTTCGATCTCGTCGAAGAGCAAGAAACTGAGCTTCAGCTTGTCGCTATGGCTGGCCGTCAGGGTTTCCTGCGTAATCAGCGGATGTGTCTCTCGATGCCCCAGATATCCCGGGGGGGACCCGATCAGCTTGGCAATTTCATGAGAATGCTGAAATTCCGCGCAATCAATCTTGATCACCGCACGGGCTTCACCAAAGAGAATCTCAGCAGCCGCTTCCACAATGCGCGTCTTTCCCGAGCCGGTTGGCCCGAGAAACAGAAGATTCCCTACCGGGCGGCCGGGCGAGTTCAATCCGGCGCGAAAGACCTGGTAGAGGTCCACGAGTGCGTGCACACCCTCTTCCTGTCCGACAATTTTTGATCGCAGTGCCGCCTGGAAATCGATGGTGTCCGTGCTGCGCTTGCTCGGATCGAGTGGAAGGATATAGTCGCTCATGACCACCTCCTAGCGAGCCCGTGATGACGGGTGCGCATTGCTGAATCGCCCGCGTCCGCGGTCAAACTGGTCGAGCTTGACCTGAATGGTTGACTGCAAGAGCCGCAATTGCACCAGTAGCTCTCGTGCCACGACGGGTGATTCGGAAATTCGGAGGAGCGGCGGAAAAACGTCCGCCAGGTCGAGATTGAGGGCTCGAAGAGAGGAAACCAGCTTTTGGACCGCCGGCGAGTTAGGGTTCGCCAGGTCCACTTGACCGTTTAATTGTTCGCGCAGTGTTTTCCAATTCAGCTCCACGAAGGGATGCTTTTTGGAAACTTCGCGCACGAGGTCGTCGGTAATTCGCGCCCGGGCTCCGAGACGGGCCAGATGGAGCTGGCGCACTTTTCCCCCGCGGCGCACGTTGTGCACGAGGTAGAAGGAATTTCCTTTGCGGCGGACAAAAGCCACGACATCACCTCAAACTTCCATCACCCTGTGTAGTGTAACTCCCTTCCACTACACCGTACACTACTAAGATGCACTTTTTCGGAAAAAGTTACCTCCAAGCAGGGACGCGTCCAACGTAGTGGCAACTCCGTGCAAATCCTCATCACTTTTTTTGCTGTGTTTCATCAATGTTTCGCATCCTCTTCTCATTGCGTCGTTTCCGTCTTGTCGCCCGCTGTCTGATAGGATGCTTGCTGTTCTTGAATTGTCGTCGGCATCCCGCTACTGCATTAAACCCGGCTGCGGCATTTTTTTCTTGTTCTTATGGAGAAAAAGGGCCTACCATGCCCCCGCGAGTTTCTTTCTAATCTCTGCTTGGAGCTTGGTTCGCAATGTCCTGGGATCCCGTCTTTCGCTTCGTGAAACGAATTCCTCGAGGAAGGGTTCTAACTTATGGGGTACTGGCGGAAGTACTGGGCCTCCCGGGAGGCGCGCGCAGTGCCGGACACGCCATGGCAGCGACTCCCCCCGGTAAAGGCGTTCCCTGGCACCGGGTGGTCGGTGAACACGGCAAAATCCTCATCCGCGAGCCTTACGGTTCCCTGCAAAGAAAGCTCCTCGAGAGTGAAGGCATCAGGATCGTCGAGTCTCGCGTGGATCTGAACCGCCATCTCTGGAAACCCTTAAAGAAATCCAGACGGAAACACGGAACCCCTAAAAGACGCAATTAGAACTGAAGCCGTAAACAGGTCTGTTCCGGTTTTGAGAGCCCACCGGCTGATCTGCGGTATGCTATACACTCTTTTTCAAGTGGCCCCTGAGTGGTGGGGGGCAACGAACATGGCTAATTCCATTCTCGAAGTGGAAAACCTCGTCAAGCGGTACGGCGACTTGGAAGCGGTTCGTGGCGTCAGTTTTGCGGTAGAAGAAGGCGAGGTTTTCGGGCTGCTCGGGCCGAACGGGGCCGGTAAGACCAGTACCGTGGAGGTAGTCGAAGGCCTGCGCATTCCCGACGGCGGGCGCGTCTCCGTCTGCGGCCTGGACCCGCAACGGGACTCCGCGGCCTTGAAACACGAGATCGGTGCCGCGCTGCAATCCACGTCGCTTCCGGACAAACTTCGCGTGATGGAGGCACTGCGTCTCTTCGCCAGCTTTTACAAACGGCGGCGCAATCCCGAAGAGCTGCTCAAGCGCTTCGGTTTGGAAGAAAAACGCAACACCTTTTACAATCGGCTCTCGGGCGGACAGAAGCAACGCCTGGCCCTGGCCATGGCTCTGGTCAACGATCCCAAAGTCCTGTTTTTCGATGAGCCGACCGCAGGGCTCGATCCGCAGGTGCGGCGGGAGATTTACGACATCATCGAAGAACTGAAGCGTGAGAAAAAAACCATTGTAATGACCACGCATTATATCGAGGAAGCCGAGCGGCTTTGCGATCGCGTCGCCATTGTCGATCACGGAAAAGTGATTGCTCTCGGAACACCCCGTGATCTGAAAGCTCATTCCGGCGGCACCACGCGCATCGAAGTTCGTCTTTCGAAGCCGGAATCCAATGGCACGTTGAAGAACCTCGAAGGAGCGACTGACGCGCGCGAGGTCGGCGGCACTTACGTAATACACTCCAAACGTCCGCCACAAACCATCGTTTCCCTGGTCAAGCACCTCGAAGCTCAGGACAACGAACTCGTCAGCCTGGAAATTTCTTCGCCCTCCCTGGAAGACGTTTTTATCGAAATGAC
>MNIJ01000063.1:10681-16717 GCA_001919715.1 Acidobacteria bacterium 13_1_20CM_58_21 | reverse complement strand
TCCTTGGTGGGCCGGCAACGTTGACCGGGGTTTTCAAGCGGTGCTAGCATCCCGGTCTGATGGAGAGAGAAGCATGCGGAAGGCGTTATGCTCGATCTTTGGCCAAACGTTGATTCTCGCGGGGTGCGCTGTGGGAGCTCAAGAGTCCGGGGCGCTTCCGGAATTACGCTCTCTCGGTCTAGACAACATGTCTCCCGGTATCCGGGAGCAGATTCAAGAAGCTTACAGTGAGGCCCGGGCCCACCTGGGCGACGACGCCGTATGCGGACGGTTGGGCATGGTCCTCGAGACATATGGCCTGCTCAAAGACGCGGCACGGTGCTACCGGCGTGCCGCCCAACTTTCCCCTTCAACTTTCCGGTGGGCTTATTACCTGGGTGTGGTGGAGGCTGGGGAAGGACACTGCGACGCGGCGGCCTCCACCCTTCGCGTGAGCCTGCGTCTCGATCCCAACTATGTCCCGGCACAATTACGGCTAGCGAGCTGCCTGCTGGCTTCCGCCGATTGGATCCGAAGCGGTGAGCTCTATGCCGCGATAACAAAACATCACCCTGATAATGCTGACGCCTACTACGGACTGGGACGGGTACGCGCTGCCGGCCACGACTTGGCGGGCGCAGCCGAAGCTTACCGCCAGGCCTGTGCGCTGTATCCGCATTTCGGAGCGGCCCATTATGCTTTGGCTCTGGTCTATCGTGCGCTCGGCCAGGTTGGCCAAGCCGAAGAACAACTTCGCCTCTACGAAAGAGACAAGGACCGCGCTCCCCCGTCCGGTGACCCGCTATTCGATGAGGTTCGGGCACTCAACCGAAGCGCAACGCAACAGATACAAATTGGCATTGAGCTCGAGCGACAAGGGAGGCTTGAGGAATCCGTTGCCGCACACGAGAAGGCTGTCGAAATCGATTCGCAATTGGTTCAGGCGCATGTGAATCTGGTCGAGCTTTACGGGCGGCTGGGTCAATTCGAGAAGGCCGAGGAGCACTTTCGCGCTGCCTCCCATCTGGATCCCGGTTCCTCCGAGGGCTATTACAATTACGGGGTGCTTCTCCTGAGCGCTGAAAAATATCAGCAGGCCGAGAACGCTTTTCAAAAAGCCATCGAGATCGACCCCTTTCACGCGGGCGCGCACAACAACCTTGGGTTCCTCTTGGAGCGGCAGGGCAGATTGTTGGAAGCCGTGGCCGAGTACCACAGAGCTGTGGAGAACAAACCTAACAACCGCCAAGCACACTTCAACCTGGGGCGCGTATTGGTGAACCTTGAGAAGTACGAGCAAGGAATTCAAGAGCTGCAAAAAACCATCGAACCGCAAGATGAAGACACTCCTCGATACAAATACGCGCTCGGCGCGGCTTTCGCCCGTTCGGGCGACCGAGAGAATGCCTTGCGTTACATCCGCCAAGCCCGCGATGGTGCTGTGGCACTCGGTCAGTCCGGATTGGTTGCCAGCATGGAGCGCGATCTTAACACTCTCGAAGCGCCGAGAGCCCCGCAGTGAAGGAGAAGCGCGTCCGTCGCTCACCAAGAGAAGAACACAGCCGCATTCTGGGGCGCCGTAGCTTCCTGCAGCTACTATCCTTAGGCCTTGCTCGACAGCTAGGGATCCCGGGAACCGCCGCTTTTGCCAACCCTTCCTCCATTCCACTTTTCCGCGAGGCGGCCGAGGAAGTCGGGCTGAAGTTCCACCATTTCACCGGCACCATGGGACAGTACTTTATGCCGGAAATCATGGGCGCTGGGGTCGCGTTATTCGACTACGACAATGACGGCGATCTAGATGTGTATCTGGTGCAGGGGACCATGCTCGACCCTACCGAGGATCCTCGCAAAGCGAAGTTTCCCCCTCCGCCGGGTTGGCAGCCTGGGAACCGGCTCTTCCGCAATCTGCTCAGCGAGACGGGAAAGCTCGAGTTCGTGGACGTCACTGAAAAGGCCAGAGTCGGGCACGTGGGTTACGGCATGGGAGTGGCTGTCGGTGACTACGATAACGATGGCTTCCAAGACCTGTACGTCACAAACTTCGGACATAATGTTCTCTATCACAACAACGGCGACGGGACCTTCACCGATGTCACCGTCCAAGCCGGGGTCGATGACCCGCGTTGGAGCACCAGCGCCGCGTGGGTTGATTATGACCGCGATGGGCGCCTTGATCTTTTCGTAGCGAACTATCTGGACTTCACGGTGAAAGGAAATAAGCAGTGCTATGCGTCGACAGGCGAGCGAGATTATTGCACGCCGAAAATGTACCAGCCTGTGCCGGCGCGTCTCTTCCATAATCGCGGTGACGGAACATTCGAAGATGTGACCGAATCGGCAGGAATCGGAGCGGCCATCGGGCCGGGCCTCGGAGTCGTTTGCGCCGACTTCAACGGCGATGGCTGGCCGGACATTTACGTCGCCAATGACGGCGCGGCCGCTCATCTGTGGATCAACCAGCGAAACGGCACGTTCAAAGAGCAGGGCTTGTTGTCAGGAACCGCATACAACGCTGAGGGCGCTCCACAAGCTGGCATGGGTGTGGCTGCTGGCGATTTCGACAATGATGGAGACGAAGACATCTTTAAGACCAATTTGACCAATGAGGGCGGCAACCTGTACGTCAACGATGGTCGTGCAAACTTCTATGATGCGTCGGCGGAATTTGGCCTGCTGCAGCCGACCGTTCCTTACACCGGATTCGGTACGGACTGGTTTGATTACGATAACGACGGATGCCTGGATCTGTTTGTCGCCAACGGTGCTGTGAACCGCATTGAGTCGTTGCGCGGAAGCCCCTATCCGTTTAACCAGAATAATCAGTTATTTCGTAACGAAGGCGACGGAAAGAAATTTCGAGAAATAACTGGAGTCGCCGGTCCGGCTTTGGCCCTCTCCGAAGTAAGCCGTGGAGCGGCCTTCGGCGATGTTAACAACGATGGCGCAATTGACGTTGTGGTTGCCAACAACAACGGCCCCGCGCGGCTGCTGCTCAACCAAACCCGCTCCTTGAACCATAATCACTGGCTAGCGGTTCGCCTCGAAGCGGCCAATGGCAACCGCTTCGCGATCGGCGCCAAGGTCGAAGTTCGCCTAGGCGGGCGAAAACTCTTGCGGCGCGCCCACACCGACGGAAGCTACCTAAGCGCGAATGACGTCCGGGTTCATTTTGGACTGGGGGAGAGCGCCAAGATCGAAAGACTGACGGTGCTCTGGCCGGATGGCCGGGGTGAAGAATGGGATCGAGTGGACGCGGATCGCATGGTCACCATTCGCCAAGGAACTGGCCGCAGCCTTAGGGGCCCAGGCTAGGATTGCGGAGCCGGGCGCTCGGCCACAAGCGCGTCGGAAACCTGCACGGAGGGCGTCTCGGGACGCTGGCCGCGATACGGTGGGCCAGACAGGGATTCGATCAGAAATCGCGGAGGCTTCAGGGCGGGAATCTCAAAGTGCTTCTCCAGTGCGATTGAGCCGGCCCCCAGAACGCTGGCTTCGTCGCCCAAGTTGCCAAAGCGGATGCTCACATTCTCGGTGGAATATCGCAGCGCCTGCCTTTTGACTACTTTTATCACCTGCTCGAGCAGACCCTGTCCCGCGAGCTTAAGCCGCTGGTCGAGAACCAGCACAGAAGGATTGAAGAGATTCACTAGGTTAGCGAGAGCCAATCCTAGGTATTTCGCCACCTGGTCAACAATGGCGCTGCAGGTCTTGTCGCCCATCTCGGCAGCCTTCAGGACCATCCACCCTGAAACGACTGCGGGCTCGCCGCCGGCCAGTCGAATCACTTCCGAGCCGCTCCCTTCGGCGATGGCCTTTCGAATCCTAGACTCGATGGCGGCCGCTCCCGCAAGTGCTTCAAGGCATCCAAAACTGCCACACTTACAGGCGGGACCTTCCTCGGTCATGTGCGTATGGCCAAGTTCTCCTGCCGCATATCCTGCGCCATGTAAAAGTTTCCCACCGCTAATGATCCCCGCACCGATTCCGGTCTTGCCGTATTCCACGTAAATCATGTCCTCAGCCATGGCGCCTGCTCCGAGCGTCCTTTCCGCCACTGCCTTGGCGCTGGCGAAGTTCGTTACCTGGACAGGAACTGCAAATTCCTTCTCGAAAATGCGGCGAAGCGGTACGTGCTTGATAGATTCGATCGTTGAAGACATGACCATCGTGCCTTCCTGACTATTGACCAGGCCCGACCCGGCGATGCCCATGCCGAGAAGCGATTCTGCTTTAAGGCCGGCCTGCCGCATGGCTTCGTGCGCGCAGGAGAGAAGCTGATGCGCCAACCCGTTCATGCCGCCTTCCAATTGCGTGGCCTCTCGCGCGATCGAGTGGATTCGCGGACGAAGATCCATGACCGCTGCGAGCACAGCTTCATCGTCAAACCCAACTCCCAGGAAGAAGCCATGCTCCTCGTTGAGACGAAGCAGAATCCGTTTTCTTCCGAGCGAGTTGTCTGAGCGTCCAGCTTCAACCAGCCTTCCCTGCTTCAGTAAGTCGCGCACCAGCCCAGAGATGGCGCTCCGCTGCAGATGAGTGAGCTCGTGAATCTCTACCTGAGACAGAGAACCAAACCTGCGCACCAGGCCCTCGATAACCTGCAGGTCGCGTTCGCGCTGGGTCCTGCAATGTTTTATTCGGTACATTGGACCTGCCGCTTGCGTGAGATCGTTCTTCCCAATGAAGCAAACCACAAAAATAAATCTGAATGCATAACTAAGTCCACGCTGTTGGGCTCATTTTGCACCAACTTAGTTCTAAAATGAGAAAAAAATGCTTGACAAAGCATTCCTAGGATTGATAGCTTCCGTTAAAAGTCGGGGAGCAAGGAGTGCTTCTTTTACGACGGGGTGTCCTAGGGGTGCGACGGACCGTGATCGCGTCACCGAAATCACCGGCTAGCGTGGGAGTGTAGCTAGAGCGTGATTGCTTTTCGAAACATTTCCAAACTATATCTGCTCGCGAGTAGTAGGCTGACTGGGAATACTGTCTAGGTACGCTTGAGTTGGCGAAAGGCTGCCGTCAAGGTCGAACGGAAGGAGACAACAGGATGGTCAAAACTAGATTGCGCGTTTCCGTATTGTGTTTGGTGGCTCTCAGCTTCTTGGCGTTGGTGTGCACCCACAGTGCCTGGGCTCAAGTTTTGTATGGCTCGGTAACGGGGACCGTGACGGACCAGAGTGGCGCAGGTGTTTCGAAGGCTCATGTGGCGGCCACCAACCGTGCCACAGGCGTTACGCGTGAAGCGGACGCTGACGACAATGGCCATTACACGATTACCGACATTGCGCCTGGCGATTACGACCTCAAGGTTACAGCCAGCGGGTTCAAGCCTCTTACTCAGACGAATCTGATGGTTGCCGCCAACACTGTTACCAACGGCGATGCGAAATTACAGGTGGGCGCGATGTCCGAACAGGTCATTGTCGAGGCATCCGTCGTGAATCTGCAGACCGAAAAGAGTGACGTCCACACGGAACTCAGCGAGAAGGCCATCCTCAACATGCCGCTCAACCAGTACCGGAATTTCCAGACGCTGATCAATCTCGTGCCCGGCGCGACTCCTGGAAAATTTCAGAACGCTATCGCCGACACCCCGGAACGCGCGTTGAGCACGAACATCAATGGTACCAACCGCAACAACAATAACACCCGCGTGGACGGCGCCGCGGACGTGTTCGTCTGGCTGCCTCACCATGCCGTTTATATCCCGCCGGCGGAGACTGTTCAGGAAGTCAACATTTCTACGAATAATTTCGATCCCGAGCAGGGGATGACGGGAGGCGCGGCCATCACCGTCATTACCAAGTCCGGCACCAATCAGTACCATGGAGTTGGTTTTGAGTACTTTCAGAACCAGGCTCTGCGGGCAAAGCAATTCTTTGAGACTGGCCCAAAAGGAGACAGTAAGCTTAATGATTTTGGCGGCACTTTCGGTGGCCCCATCAAGAAGGACAAGCTGTTCTTCTTCGGAAGCTACGACGGCACCTACGAACGTGACAATCGCAATACCGGGCTTGTCACATTGCCGACTGCCGCTATTCGCGCCGGAGA
>MNIJ01000063.1:0-10609 GCA_001919715.1 Acidobacteria bacterium 13_1_20CM_58_21 | reverse complement strand
CTTATTCCGACTCTGGCTCCCGGAGCACCCAACACCGACAATTATTCCAAGTCGGCTACGCAGAAACTGAATCGCAACAACTTTGACGCCAAGGTGGATTGGAACCGGACGTCCAGGCACAGCATCTTTGCCAAGTACAGCGCCATGAAGTCCGTGTTTCACGGTGAGCCAAGCCTGGGCCAGGCCATTGGAGACTGCGCCTGCGACGGCGGACTTGGTGACTTCCATGATCTTGTGCAGCTAGTCACCGTAGGTCATACGCTCACCCTCTCGCCCACTTTAGTCGTTGACGGCAACGTGGGCTTCACCCGTATGAGCGAGTACGGCCAAACTCCGGACTTTGGCAATAACATTGGGTCGGACGTGCTGGGGATTCCCGGTACCAACAACGGCTCGGACCTGCGCAGCAGCGGAATTCCGTTCTTCTCTGTTACGGGCTTTGCGGACCTGGGCAACCCCGAGGGATGGAACCCCGCTTTCCGGAACGATTGGAGCTTCACCAGTTCTCACAACGTCCGGTGGTCGCATGGCAAACACCAGGTTAGCGCGGGGACGGACATCGTCCATCACCACCTGAACCACTGGCAGCCGGAACTTGGATCTGGCCCGCGCGGAGAGTTTGACTTCAGCGGCAGCACGACGGCTCTCAATGGGGGGGCCCCTCCCAACTTATTTAACGCCTTCGCTCAGTTTGAGCTCGGGCTGTTCAACGGGACGGGCAAGAGCGAACAATTTATCAAAGCAACGGCAAAGGAATGGCAGTTTGGATGGTTTGTTGGGGACCGCTATCGCATCACGTCCAAGTTGACGGTCACGCTCGGCCTCCGATATGAATACTATCCGCTCATGACGCGCGATGGCGCTTTCAAGTTCGATCGCTATGACGTCACGACGAACAATGTGCTGCTTGGCGGGATAGGTAGCAATCCTGCAAACCTGGGAGTTACTACCAGCAAGAAACTCTTCGCCCCTCGGGTCGGATTTGCGTATCAGATTAACAACGGCACCGTCGTGCGAGCGGGTTTCGGCATATCAGTCGATCCGCTCCCTCTGGCGAGACCGCTTCGCGGCTTCTACCCGCTCACGGTTGGGTCGAACTTTAGCGGAGTAAACAGTTTTGTTCCGGCGGGTTCGTTCTCGCCGCTGGCTGCGCCGCTTCCCGGCGGGCCTCTCCCCGTCGGCATTCCGTCCGTTTGCTGCCCGGACATCTCCAGTGGGACCCTCCCTCTTCCAGCCCAAGCGTTGGAGCGGACCGTTGGCCCCGGCGAACTAAAGAGGGGCTACATCGAGTCCTGGAACCTCGTCGTAGAACGGAAACTTCCAGCAAACTTCTTCTTCTCCGTGGGTTATGTGGGAACGCAAACGGTTCACCAGTTCGGTGATCTCAATATCAATGCCTCCCTTCCCGGCACTGGCCAATTGGGGCAGCCGTTAAACTGTCAGACGCCAAATTTTACAACGAATCCGCCGACCTGCGTGGTACCGGCCTTTGGCCGTACTACGGACACACTTCTCTTCCAAGGTTGGTTGAGCGCCAACTACCACTCCCTCCAGGCCGCCATCACGCGGCAGTTCTCAAAGGGTCTCATGGTCAAGGGCGCCTACACGTACTCGAAAGCCATCGATATGACGGATGATGACGGGTGGGCCGAACTTGATTGGAACGACCCCAACATCCTGCGGCGCAATCGCGCCCAGGCTGGTTTTAATACCCCGCACATCTTCCAATTGGCATACGTCTACGAACTGCCGCTTGGTAAGGGCAAACCGTGGGCGAATGGGGGCGGCACGGCTACGAAGATCCTCAGTGGCTGGCAGACCAGCAGTATCTTCAGCGCAATCTCCGGTCAGCCAGGCTGGGATTCGCCTCTTAGAGCCTCCGATGCATCCTTGAACGCCAAAGGTCAGGTGCAGACTCCCGACCTGGTCGGACAGGTCAAGAAACTTGGCGGAGTTGGTCCCGGCAATCCTTACTACGATCCGACCGCGTTTGCACCCGTGACTATCGTTGGTTATGGCAACGTAGGTCGCAATACTCTACTGGGACCAGGCACCGTGAATCTGGACTTTAGCCTGTTCCGCACCGTCAACATCACCGAACGCTTCGGCCTGCAACTACGTGTTGACGCTGCAAATCTTTTCAATTCACCACATTTCAACAACCCCAATGGCGACCTTACCAGTGGGAGCTTCATGGAAATCAACAGCGCCAAGTTCGATGAGCGGCAGTTCCGCTTGGGAGTCCGCCTGTCGTTCTGATCTGCTGAATCCACTCACAGACGGGGCACGCGACGGCGCGTGCCCCGTATTTTTCTTCGGGCGCAGGCATAACTGCCTGCGCTTTTTTGTTTTTTGTCCCTGCTAGCGAAGCGGTTTGACCTTCTGCGAGGAAGTCTGGCGAAGGCGCACGTGCGAATAGACCAGAAGGTGAGGGCGACTGCGCTAACGATTTGCGTGATGACGGCCCAGAAGCCACCGGCATATAATTACGCTGAGTTTGGACCATGGGGACACTGGTGAAAGCTGCGCAGGCATTCCTCTTCTCTCTCGTTTTGATCCTGTCACCATCGAGCAGCTTCGGACAATCCGACGACTTAGCCATGAAGTCGCAACGCGCCAAGGAATTCATGGCGGATGGCAAGTTTGCAGCGGCCGTTCCTATCTACCGAGAATTGAATCGGGCCGTGCCCAACAATCCCGGTCTGCTGTTGAACCTCGGCATGGCGCTGCACATGGCCGGGGACGAGCGCGACTCCATCCCGCAATTGGAAGCGGCGGTAAAGCTTGATCCCAAACTGGCGCCCGCCTGGCTTTTTCTTGGTGCAGCTCGTCTCCAACTGGGCAAGGCGCCTGCAGCCGTCGAGGCGCTTCAGATGGCCTTAGACTTGCAACCGGATCACCGCGGCGCACTTGAGTTGCTCGCTAGTGCTTTGCTTTCGCTCGACCGCCCCACGGAAGCAGCTAATCAGTACCACAAGCTTGCTGAACTGGATCCGGGAAGTTCAGCGGCCTGGTATGGACTGGGGCGCAGCTACGAATCGCTCTCCGTTCGCGCTTTCGACGAGCTGCAGCAGACGGCACCGGAATCTGCGTACTGGCTGGCGCTGGTGGGAGACGCTCGACTCCGCGAGCAGCAGTTTTCAAGCGCTTTCTATTTGTACCGTCGTGCACTAGAAAAAGCGCCTGCGATGCGAGGAGTGCACCGGGCGGTGGCGGAGATCTATCGTCAAACTGAGCATCCCGACTGGGCAAACATGGAAGAGGAGAAGGAAGTCAGTCTTCCACAACCGGATTGCCGTACCCCCACATTCGAGTGCCGGTTCAGGGAAGGACAGTTCCCTCAGCTGCTGGCGGCCACAAAGGGAGCGAATACCCCCGAGTCGCATTATTGGCGTTCGCGTGCCTACAATGAGCTGGCTCTCGAGGCCTTCACTCGCCTCGGTCAATTGCCGCCCTCTTTGGAGCAGCACGAACTCAGAGCCAATATCTATAACGGCAAAAAAAAGTACGCGGACGCCGTTGAAGAATGGCGGGAAGCTCTTAAACTTTCGCCCACGGACAACCAAATTCAGAAGCAACTGGCCATCAGCCTGAAATTCAGCCAAGACTACGGCGCGGCCTTACCCATACTCCAAAGGCTGCTAGAAGGGCAGCCGGCCTCGGCGGAATTGAGTTTTCTCGTGGGTGAGACGCTGGTCGACCTGCAACGAGTGGAAGAGGCGATTCCCGTGCTCAAGCGCGCCCTGGCCGGTGATCCCAAATTACTGGCCGCGCATAAGGCCTTGGCGCGCGCCTACCTGGCTGCAGGAAAAGCGGCCCAGGCTATACCGCATCTCCAGGCAGCGCTGGCCACCGATGACGACGGCAGCTTGCATTACCAACTGGCGAGCGCATACCAGGCCAGTGGCCAGCCCAGCCTCTCGAAACAAGCACTCCTGAAGTACCAGAAGATCCAGGGCTCTGCCGTGGCCGCCAGAGAGGCGGCAAAACGAGAGGTGGAGATCACAGCTCCTTAAACAACAATCAACGTTCCCGCTATTTCGAAGGCTCGTGGACTTCGAGAACTTGGTTGGTCCGCACGGTGCGCAACACCTGGACTACCCCACTTGGCCAGCGAATCTCAATGCGCTCGACCTTGTCGAGCTTGCCACATCCGAAGTGCACGCCTGCCGAACTGGAGGAAGCATAGCCCACGGCGGTGGTCATATGGTTGAACTGATTGCCTAACTGGATCTTCGCGCCGATCCCGTCACGATTGCTTCTCGTGCCGATCAGCTTCAGGATGAGCCAATGGTTGACGTCCGGGCTGGCGTTCTGCCAAAGCTCTGTGGGTTCTCCGAGCGCACTAACAACAACGTCGATTTTTCCGTCATTATTTAAATCAGCGAAGGCGCTGCCGCGGTGAGCGCGTGAGAGAGTAAAGCCAGCTTCCACTGAAACGTCCTCAAACGTGCCGTTCCCAAGATTAGCGAAGAGGCTGTTGGGTTGCTTGTAGTGTGTGGATTGGAACAGGTCGATCAAATCATTGACATCGGAATTGGCAGTAAACAGATCTTTCCACCCATTGTTATTGAAATCAAAGAAGCCGTTACTCCAGCCACTACGCGTCGAGGTGAGAACGCCCAGCCGGCTTTGGTGAGTGGCGTCCTGGAACAGGCCCTTTCCCAGATTCTTAAACAAAGGAAACGTTTCACCTGCCAAGGCGGTGACGTTGAGATCCGGCAAACCGTCGTTGTCGTAATCGCGAAAATCTGCCCCCATGCTGGCCACCGGCAGTCCGTTGTTCGTAAGAGCCACTCCGGCCTGGAGCCCCACCTCCTCGAATGTCCCGTCACCGCGATTGTGGAACAGGAAGTTCGGCAGGTTGTCGTTGGAGACAAACACATCCATCAAGCCGTCGTTATCATAATCGGCAAAAGCGACGCTCATACCGCGACCAATATGCGCGGCGATGCCCGCCTTGACAGTGACGTCCTCGAAAGTCCCATCGCGCCGGTTCCGGTAAAGGGTGTTGGATAACCCCTCGAAATATTTAGGATGGCAATAAACGCGCAAGTTGCGATCGCGATCGCCACAAAAGCGATCAAAGTCGGGCGTCCAGTGGGCATAATTGACAACGAACAGATCCAGCCAACCATCGTTGTCATAGTCGAACCAGCCGGCGGCAACGGACCACTTGTCGCTCTTGATGCCAGCGGCTTTGGTTACGTCCTCAAATCTGCCGTTACCTAGATTGCGATAGAGAGTGTTTCGGTACACACCGGCGACAAACAAATCCGTGTAGCCGTCATTGTCATAGTCCGCTGCTGCGGCGCCCATGGAATAGCCCGCCCCCGCCACTCCGGTTTCCCTGGTAACGTCAGTGAACTTCATTCCGCCGTCGTTGCGGTAAAGCCGGTTGAAAAACTTGGGTGAATCCTTTTCGAGAGAAGGAATCGACGCACCGTTGGTGAAGAAGATATCAGGCAACCCATCCCCGTTGTAATCGAAAGCGGCGACCCCACCGGGCATGGTTTCGATCATGTGTTTGCGCGGCGTGGGATTGTTCTGAAGCACAAAATCCAACCCGGCTTGGCTGGCAATCTCGCGAAAACGAATGGGACTCACCACGGATGGCGGGAGGATCTTTCTGCGGGACTGCGGGAGCAGAAAAGCGCACGCTCCAATTAGAAAATCTCGTCGGGATCCCACCAGCAGCGGACGGCCCATGTCTCAAATTGTCACTGGACCATGAGGAAGTGTCCAGAATTTTCCGCTTTTTGAAGGTTCCACGCGGCTCCGGCTATTTTCTTACCTCTGCGCGGAAGCGAGATACGCCAGTCCAGCGGCTGCGCTCAGGCACGCCCTATGATCAGCCGGTCCACGCGCTGGCTCACGTCGCGGAGGTAAGCCTCGTCACCCGCTTCGAGTTCGGTAATGGCGCTCCCGGCGTAGCCAATTTCACGAAATGCCTCGCGCACCGCCTCCCAGTTCACGTCCCCATCACCTAGGTTCACCCACTCATACCCGCTTTCCTTGCGTTTAAAGTCTTTCAGGTGGACCTTGACGATGCTCTTTCCCAGGGTGCGAATCCAGTCCTGCGGATAGCCGTAAAGCACCACATTCCCAACGTCGAACCACGCCTGGATCCACGGGCTTTGAAACTCCTTGATGTATGCGGCCATCTCCAGCGGGCTAAGCAGAAACTTGTTCCACACCTCTTCGATAGCGATCACAATCTTCAGTTCCTCAGCAAGAGGCAGGAGCTTGCGGATCTCCTTCTGCGAACGGCTCCAGGCCTCGCGGTAGGAAGTCTGTGGGTTCACCACCGCGGGAACCAGCAACACGGCGTCTGATTCCCAGAGCTTGGCGTTGTGCAGTGACGTGCGCATCCCCGCCAGGCTCTTTTCCACCACTGCCGGATCGCCCGAAGACAGCGGATCTTTCCAGTGGTCCATGTTCATCACCGAATCGATGCGCACCTTCGCGCCGTCAGCGGCTTTCTTGATCTCCTCGGCCTTGCGCTGGTCGGGTGTCGTGGGCGCTTGGATCACTTCGAACCCCACGTCGCGCGCCATTTTCATGCGCTCCGCGTAGCTCAGCTTGGCGGGCAGCATTTCAAGAAGCACACCCTTTTTGATCGGCAACGGTGTGGAAGGCGGCGTAGAGAGCGTGCTGCGCGACGCGCGCGCGTCGGCAAAAAGTTCACCAATGCCGCCCACGCCGAGTCCCGCTGAACAAGCTGTGGTTACAGTGGTTTTCAGAAATTTACGGCGCGAAGAATTGCGCATATACACCTCAGAGATTTCAAATTTCGTCATTCCACGCCGATTCCTTTCCGGCAGACCGGCGGCCGGAATCGGTTGAGGGAGATCCAGAATCGCGACCTCACCGCAACTTGTTCAGGTCAATCTTCGGGTCCCATGTCTCCGTGGACTTCAGCGTCTCCTCCCAGCTGACCTCGCGCCCGGTGTACGCCGCAGTGCGGGCCATCATGCATGAAAGGGCTGATTCGGCTCCCTTGTCGGCTTGATTGTGGAAATTGCCGCTGGTGATGCTCTCAACGAACGCCTTCTTCTTCTCGCGGTCCGCAAATTCCAGGTTCGAGGTGAACTTCCCGGTCGCGGAAAACCCGGTCTGCTCAGCATCTTTCGCCGGAGTGCCTTCGGCCTGCCACGGCTCATCGCCCCAAATCCCCAGCGGTCCGGTATAGGGAGACTGCGAGGTTCCTTTGGTGCCGAAGAATCGTTCGGTAACTTCCCACCAGCCTTTGGCAAACTGCGTCGAACTAAACGTGACGTCAACTCCCTCCGGATAATGGAACAGCACGTCGTAGTTTCCATAGACGTCCCCGTCCGTGGGACGCCCGGCGCGCCCACCGCTCGCCGAAGCTTTCAGCGGATGCGCCTTTAACACCCAGTTGCAAATATCAACCACGTGAATGTTCTGCTCGACGACGATGTCCCCGGAAAGCACTCGGTCATACACCCAGTTACGCAGGCGGCGCTCGACGGGTGTGGCGTCTGGCCAAGCCGGTCGGTCCAGGTACCCCGCGAAATAGTGCGATTCCCCACAAATGATTTTACCCAGCGCCCCGCCGTGAATCCGCTTCACCATTTCGACGAATGGAGGGCAGTCGCGGATCTGGAATCCCACGTCAAGACTCAGCTTCCCTTGGGCGCGCTTCCCGATTTCGATTACCTTCAGCGCACCGGGCACATCCACGGCCACCGGTTTTTCGAGATAAACGTGTTTGCCGGCGGCGACTACTGGCTCTAAATGCCATCGATGATAATAGGGCGGCGTGGCGATTACGATGGCGTCCACTTCCTTTGAAGCGGCAATCTGGTGGAAAGCGTTCGGTCCCACGAAAAGTTGTGCGGCGTCCAGCGCCGCGTAGCCTTTCGCTTGTTGCATTTTGTTGAAGTTCTCTCGGGCCTTGTCCAGTTGGTCTTGAAACAGATCGGCCAGCGCCACCACCCGCGCGCCGCCTGTATCGATCAAATTGGTAGCATCTTCGGTGCCGCGTCCTCCACACCCGAGCAGTCCAACGCGAACCGCCGAGTTTGCGGCTGTTCCGCGCACCAGCTCCGGTTTGATGAACAGCATCCCGGCGGTGGCCGCCGCAACGCCAAGGAATTTCCGGCGGTCCACTTTCTCTGAACAACTCAATCCGTGCTTCGTGTCGTCTGACATATGTCCTCCGTCCTCCTCGTGGCGCAGATCCCGCTTGACGCGGCAACTCATCCGATCAGCTTCTCGAGATAGGCCTTCGCCGTTCGTACGTCTTCCACCTGCTGGGGGCCCGAAATTTCCCGCTCGATCGTGACGGCGCCCCGGTAGTTCAGCTCTTTCAGCCGCCCGATGATCCGGGGAAAATCCACCTTGCCTTTCCCGATGGGAACTTCCTGCCCCAACTCCTTCGGGTTGGTCGGCCACAGACCGTCCTTGGCGTGAATTCCCTGGACGTAGGGGCCGAGGAGTTCGATAGCGTCGACGGGATTCGCTTTGCCATAAAGAATCAGGTTGGCAAGGTCGAAATTAACGCCCTGATTGTCCAGGCCGACGTCCTGAATGGCGCGGACGAGCGCGATGGGTGTCTCTTGCCCGGTCTCGTACCGGAAATTCTGGCCGTTGCGTTTGCAATATCCCGCTACGTCGCGCATGGCCGTAACCGTTTCCTTGTAGACCGGGTCATTGGGATTCTCGGGAATGAATCCGCAGTGCGTCTGCACGGCGGCGATGCCGCATTGTTTGGCAAAGTCCGACGCCTTTTTGATGTGTGCGATGCGCGCTTCTCGCGTCTCCCGGGGAACCAATCCAATCGTCAGCGGCCCCCCGTAGAAGTCCCACACTTCCCGTCCCGGGCCGCCAACAACCAGGGAAGTCGCCTCAATCTGATATTGGTTAAGCGCCTCGCGCAACTGGCCCGCAAGCACGGAATCGATCTCGTCCACGAAAGCTTGGCATGTCGGAAAGCCAAGATCGTGAACCTTGGCTATAGCATCATGGGGGTCCCTGCCGATGCCCAGAATCAGCCCGAGGCGCAGCGGCTGCCTCCCCTCGTTGGCGGGTACAGTGGGAGCAACCTGCGCGGCGTTGAGATTCGACACCAAATCGTCGGCAGTAACACTACCTCCCAGGGCGGCAACTGGGCCCAGCCCGGCTGCCAGGGCGACAGTGGAAGCTTGAAGAAAGGCTCTACGGTTCTGTTTGTTCATGATGCTGGCTCAGAAAAGGAAATTTGCGGTCGCACCAGGAAAGTGTGCCTTCGGCCATCTATTTCTCTTGGATGAAAATATCTTTCCACCTCATCTTCACACCTCCGCCAGTGTGAATCTGCAAGCCAATCACGCCATCGGTGAATTTTGGCGCGGTATCGGTGTAATCCACAATCTTCACGCCATTCAGCTGCGTCACCATGTGATTGCCCGCGACGGCCACTTCGAGGTCATTCCACTGGTCGGCTTTCAAGGCCTGCTCACCTTCCGCCGTGGGCATCTTTACCCAGCCGCGCCCTCCGCTTTCATACAGGCCGCCCGTGTGCTTGCCCACGCTGGGGTCCACCTCCACTTGCATCCCTTCAATGTCCGGTCCGTGTTCCGGGTCAATGCCGGTAATCCGCGCGTGGATAAACACACCGCTGTTGCCCGCCGCTTCACCCTTGAACTTCACCCGCAAGGTGAAGTCGCGATAGGTCTTCTCGGTCGTCAGATAGCCATACTTGTTAGCCGCACTTTCGCACAGAATGGTGCCCTGCTCAACGACCCACTTCTCCGCTCCGTTGTTTTTCCAGCCCGTCAAATCCTTTCCATTGAATAGCGACACCCAGGCACCCTGCGGCGGGGGTTCGGCTGCTGCACCCAACCCAAGCAGTAACAGAACTGCCACCATACCTTTCGTGGCCATACCTCCATTTCCTCCCCGTAAGGAATTACAGTATTCAGCCGGGGCCGCCGCAACAGTTTCTAGCCGCCCTTTGAATCGTCGGCCTATTTTCCTATGGAATCTGGCAGACCTTTATAATAACGGAACCCTTCGATGGGCTTCCCGTTTTTCATTCTCACCGACTCGCGTACCGATTCCTTCAATTGCTTCAACTCGGTTTCCGAGAGGTTCGGTTTATAGCTCTTCCAGCCCGGTCCGAACTGGCTGACATATTTTGCCCCCGCATTTATCCTCTTCTCCACAAACTCGCTGATGTCCACCCAAGTGTTCTCATCCTCTTTGGCACTGTCGTAGAACAGATACTCGGGAATCATATATTCCCGCAGACCCTCCTGGATGATCTGCCCTTCAAATAGGAGTCGCCACATGGCGGCCCGCGCCGCATCCGCTGCCAGGTAGGCGGCTGTCCGGTGATCCGACTTGTGCCATCGTTGATAGCGCTTGCCCGGATCAAACGCGAACAATACATCCGGTCGTATCTTCCGAATCGAGCGCACCAGATTTTCCACCACCGCCTTGCGATCTTCAAATTCGAGAAGCCCGTCGTCGTATCCAAGATTGACGTAGTGCCCTCCCGGGATACCCATCTCGGCCAGCGCGGCCAATTCCTCTTCCCGCCGAATCTGGGCAAGCTGTGTTCGCGACAAATTCGGGTCCTGTGTGCCCACATTTCCCGTCGTAA
>MNIJ01000197.1 GCA_001919715.1 Acidobacteria bacterium 13_1_20CM_58_21 | reverse complement strand
GAAAGCGTACAACCCGCTGTTCCTCTACGGCGGCGTGGGCATGGGCAAGACGCACCTGATGCACGCCATCGGTCACACCATCAAGAAGCGCAATCCGACGATGCGGCTGAGTTACGTCAGCGCGGAGAAATTCACCATCGAAGTGATCAATTCGCTGCGCTTTGACCGCATGATCAGTTTCCGCGACCGTTTCCATACCGTGGATGTCCTGTTGGTGGACGATATCCAGTTCATCGCGGGAAAAGAGCGGACCCAGGAAGAGTTTTTTCATACTTTCAACGCGCTCTACGAGCAGCAGAAACAGATTGTCATTTCCTCGGACTGCCTGCCGAAGGACATCAATTCCATTGAAGAGCGGTTGCGCTCGCGGTTCGAATGGGGATTGATTGCAGACATCCAGCCGCCGGACCTGGAGACCAAAATCGCCATTTTGCAGAAAAAGGCGGAAAACGACCGCTTCAGCCTGCCGGACGACGTGGCGGAATACATCGCGCGGGCCATCAAGTCGAACGTGCGCGAGCTCGAAGGCGCCTTGACACGGCTGATGGCCTATGCTTCGCTGACGGGCGCAACGGTTTCGCTGGGCACCGCGCAGCAAGTGCTGCGAAACATCATTGCTTCCCAGGAAAAGCGCGTGACCATCGATCTGATCCAGAAACGCGTGAGCGAGCACTTCAATCTGCGGGAACAGGACCTGAAGGTTCGCAGTAACACCCGCGCGATCGCTTTTCCGCGCCAGGTGGCCATGTATATCGTCAAGCAGCTCACCACCGCTTCGCTTCCGGAGATCGGTCGCCAGTTCGGCGGCAAGCACCACACCACCGTGCTGCATTCGATCAACAAGATCGAAGAGTTGCGGCACTCGGACAAAGACCTAAACCGCACCGTCACGCGTCTGATAGACGCACTGCAGTAACTTTTCCTCCTGCCTTTCGCGCCCTTTTCCGTAATTATTGCGCCCCGTGCATGCCTTTATCGCGATCCTTCCTGGCCCGAGCGGATGCCGGCCCTGTGAAGAAGAATTGAGAAAGGTGCGGATAATTTGTTGATGGGTGTGGATCAAATTCTACGGCGCATGCCTGGCCGGACAGCCACGGCCTGGTTTTCCGCGTTTCTCACAAAGTGCCACTGGTCATGCGGGGCCGTAAATCAAAACCAGGATTAGAGTTTTACCGCTTTCCACAGATTCACAGCGCTCATCACCACAACAAGCTTTATGGCTTGACTGAATTTTTGGTCGCAAACATTCCATGAGTATTGCTTGTTGTTGCTGGGTTTGCTTTGGCTAGGATCTTGGCGGGCTCAGGGTGAGGAGCGAAAGCTAAGCGTTTCCCACGTATTTCCACAGTGCCGGCGCACGAAGCAGGCTTTCTAACCGGCTTAAAAGCGAGTAAAGTACGACAGCAGTAGAAATAACCAGGGGAAGGCCTGATCGAGGGTCACTCATGACCGCACCCGGAACGGCATTCGAGGAACATCAAGCGATGGAATTCAGTGTCACCAAGTCGGTGCTGTTGAACGAACTCTCAACGACGCAGGGTGTCGTTGAGCGCAAGACCACCATTCCCATTCTGTCGCATCTGCTGGTGGAGGTCCAAGGCAGCCAGTTGACGATTACGGCGACCGACCTGGAGTTGAGCATTCGCACGTCTTGCGAAGCCAAGATCAAGAAAGAGGGTGCCGGGACTATCCCTGCCAAGAAGCTGCTGGAACTGGTACGCCTGCTTCCCGAGGGCGAGATCAGAGTCAAGCTACTCGAGAATCACTGGGTGGAGATCGTCAGCGACAAGAAGAAATATAAGCTGGTGGGGATGGCCAAGGAGAACTTTCCAGTGCTGCCGGTGATGCCCCACACGCTGGTGAAGATTCCCGCCGCGATCCTTGAGAACCTCATTCGCAAGACCAAATTTGCGATCTCCATGGAAGAATCGCGGTACACGTTGAACGGCGGCCTGCTGATCCTGAAGCCCGAAACGCTAGCGATGGTGGCGACGGATGGCCACCGCCTGGCGCTTGCAGAGACCGATCACAAACTTACGGGACTGAATGGCGAAGTGAAATTGCTTATTCCCAAGAAGGCCATGGACGAAGTCGAAAAACTTTCCGTCGCCGCTGGCTCCGACGCGGCCATCGAATTTGCCAAAGACGAAAGCCACCTCTTTTTCCAAGTCGGCCATCGCCTGCTGATTTCGCGCATTCTTACCGGTCAATTTCCGAACTACGAAGCGGTGCTTCCGCGCGACAACAACAAGAGTGTGGTCATCGAGCGAGCTGAATTGAGCGATGCGGTGCGCCGTGTCTCGCAGCTTGCCGATCAACGCTCCCACGCCGTCAAGCTGGCGGTTTCCAAAGAAGGCATGGAGATCTCCGCCTCCAGTCCGGAATATGGCGAGGCCAAAGAAAGCATCGAGAAAGAATTCAAAGGCGAGCCCATCGCCATCGGTTTCAATGCCAGCTACATGCTGGATTTCCTGGGCGCCGCGGCCGACGGTCCGATCAGCATTGAACTGAAAGACGAACAATCCGCCGGCCAGATGCGCCCGCTGGCCGACGAATCCTACCGCTACCGCTACATCATCATGCCCATGCGCATCTGAACGAGAGAGGCGCTCTAAATCGGCGGTGATGACTTTCGCCGTGTGCCCGGCCCTAAAACGACCCACCGGAGGCGAGCCCTCGACGGGACTAAGTTTTCGAACCTTCTGTCTTCCGGTTGAACTTGTAAGCCAAAGGAAACAGACAATTTATACAGGTTCTTTGCGGTTTCAAATACTTGAGAAAAAGCCCCGGAGCGAGTACAATCCTGTGGTTGTCGAGTATCCCGTTCGATCGACACGTCCGCCAGGCCAACGTGGCCTGCCAACCGGCTCTCGGCCAGGAGCCAACTGCGCCACGCGCTTGGAGAAACATGAGTCTTCGCCACGTCTCGCTCTCGCGAGATGGGATGGAGCAGGAACCCTACGAGTTTCGGATTCGCCCGGCGAAGCCGGAATCACAGGGTAAAGGCGACGTTCGGAATTCCCTAAACACGCCTTCCTTGCTTCACGCCAACGAGTTTTGAGCGCCGACCCGCACTGCGAATTGCCCGGAGTCTGTCCGGGCGGCGCGGCCACCGGCGAGAAGTTGCCGGACCAGGAGAAAGCATGGGCGACAAAGAAAACGTGATTGCTACGCCGCAAGGCGGCCACAAGTACGACGCGAAGTCCATCAAAGTTCTCGGCGGCCTGGAGGCCGTGCGGCTGCGCCCCGCGATGTATATCGGCTCCACGGGAGAGATGGGCTTGCACCATCTGGTCTGGGAAGTGGTGGACAATTCGGTCGATGAAGCGATGGCCGGCTATGCGGATGAGATCAACGTCACCGTGCACGCCGACAACTCGGTCACCGTGGTGGACAACGGCCGTGGCATCCCGGTGGACATGCATGCGACGGAGAAGCGCCCCGCGGCGGAAGTTGTGCTGACGGTGCTGCACGCTGGCGGAAAATTTGACAGCGAGACCTACAAAGTTTCTGGCGGTCTCCACGGCGTGGGCGTTTCGGTGGTCAACGCGCTTTCTGATTGGCTGGAGCTGGAAATTTCACGGGACGGCGAGGTGTGGGAACAAACTTACGAAAAGGGCAAGCCCACCAACAAACTAAAGCAGACCGGTAAGACCCGCAAGACCGGGACGAAAGTTACCTTCCATCCCGATCCCACGATTTTCGAGAAGACCGTGTTCAGTTTTGACACCCTGGCGCAGCGCTTGCGCGAACTGGCCTTTCTGAATAAAGGCTTGAAGATCACGCTCACCGACGAGCGCACGGAAAAGACCGCGGAATTCAAGTTCACCGGCGGCATCACGGAGTTCGTCAAGCATCTGAATCGCGGAAAAGCCGCGCTGCATGATTCGCCGATCTACTTCGAGGGCAAGCGCGGCACTGTGGAGATCGAAATCGCGCTGCAATACAACGATACCTACGGCGAAAACGTTTTTGCTTTTGCGAACACCATCAACACCGTCGATGGCGGCACGCACCTTTCCGGCTTCCGGTCGGCCCTGACGCGCTCCATCAATAACTTTGCATCGTCGGCCGGAATGCTCAAGGAGCAAAAAGACGAAGTCACCATCACCGGCGATGACGTTCGGGAAGGCCTCGTGGCGGTGGTCAGTGTGCGGCTGCCGCAACCGCAGTTTGAAGGACAGACCAAAGGCAAGCTGAACAGCGACATCAAGGGCGACGTCGAGCAACTCGTCAACGAAAAGCTCGGCGAGTGGTTTGACAAGCACTCCACCGTGACGCGGCGAATCATCGGCAAGTGCATTGAAGCTGCGCGCGCCCGCGAAGCGGCCCGCAAAGCGCGCGAGTTGACGCGCCGCAAGTCGGCCATGGATGCCAGCGGCCTGCCGGGGAAACTGGCGGATTGCCAGGAACGCGATCCGGCGCGGTGCGAGCTGTTCGTCGTGGAGGGCGAATCGGCGGGCGGCTCGGCGAAGATGGGCCGCGACCGCAAGTATCAGGCCATCCTGCCGCTCAAAGGCAAGATTCTTAACGTCGAAAAGGCACGTTACGACAAGATGCTCGGTCACGAGGAAATCCGCGCCATCATCACGGCGCTGGGCACGGGCATCGGCAAAGACGATTTCGATGCCAGCAAGCTGCGCTACCACAAAATCATCCTGATGACCGATGCGGACGTTGATGGCAGCCACATCCGCACTCTGCTGCTGACGTTTTTCTTCCGCCACATGAAGGAATTGATCGAGCGGGGGCACATCTACATCGCGCAGCCGCCGCTCTACCGCGTGAAGCGTGGAAAGACCGAAAAATATATACGCGATGAGCGCGACTTCGCGCGCGAGCTGATGAAGCGTGCCACCGAAGACCACGTCGTAAAAGCCAAGGAAGGCGTGAGTCTGGAGGGCCCGCGGCTGACTTCTTTCTTGCTGAATGTGCAGGAGTACGAGGCCGCCGCGGCCAAGCTCGGCCGCCGCCTGCGTGAGCACGCTCTCGTCGAACTGCTGGCCGAAAGCGGCCTCGAGAAGAAGACCGACTTCGAAGACAAGAAAGCGCTGGAAAAACTATTGAAGCAGCTGGAGAAAACCAAGCTAAAACTGGAAGGCAAGATCGTCTTC
Source organism: Acidobacteria bacterium 13_1_20CM_58_21 (assembly GCA_001919715.1). Taxonomy (GTDB): domain Bacteria; phylum Acidobacteriota; class Terriglobia; order Acidiferrales; family UBA7541; genus Acidiferrum. Next base: position 5,640 of record MNIJ01000197.1, on the reverse strand, counting down.
GATGAAGAACATAGCCTGTACGAAATCCAGTTCGGGCCGCCGCATAGCCAGAAGATCAACTGGGCGGTGGCCTCCACGGCGGAGTATAAGCGACTGCGAGGCCTCGCCAAGCAGATCGAAGAATTCAACCATCCGCCGTTCACCGTGACCCGCAACGGCGACAAGGTGGCCAAGGAGAAGGCCACCGACGTACTCAACTACGTGGTGGAAGACGCCAAGAAAGACTTCACCATCACGCGATTTAAGGGCCTGGGGGAAATGAACGCCGAGCAGCTTTGGGACACCACCATGAACGCGGACACGCGTACGTTGCTTCAGGTGAAGCTCGAAGACGCTGTTGCGGCAGAAGACATTTTCACCACGCTCATGGGCGAAAACGTGGAAGCGCGCCGTAAGTTCATCGAGGACAACGCGCTGGAAGTGGTGAACCTGGATATCTGAGACGTGACGGTCGACTCCCAAGCCCGTGCCGGCTCCGTGCGCAGCGCGGTTCGCTGGGGTCTGCTGCTGGCGGCGGTGGCCACCTGGGGATTCCGGTTGCCGCGTGTGGTGCATGAATTTCGAGCCTGGCGCGAAGCCCTTCGGCTGAGCGACAGATCGGGAGCTGCCAGTTGGCGAGAGTTTTTGGTCGCCGATGTGATCGGGCTTTTGATGGTGTTGGCCTTGGGCCTGGTGATCTGGCTCGTTTTGCGGCCGCCGAGCCCGAGCCAGCCATGATTTATCAGCTGGGATGGACCACGCTGCCGGGGCTGCGGGGATTGAGTTGCAGCGGGTTTCGCGCCACGCCCACCGAAACGCCGGACCACCAAGGCGGCGTGGCCGTTGAATTTCGAGGCGACCACGAGCGCGACGTGTTTTTGCGGCAGATCGAAGAGCATTTTGCGGCCCGGCGGTTTACGAATACGGCGGAGGCCTTCGACACCGTGAAGGCCTATGTGCTGGGGCATGCCGCGAGCCACTAGAGCATGGCCGCTCTAAAGCGGTGGCACTTTTTCGGCAAGATGACCGGGCCGCCGAGTACGCAGCGCTACCTTAAAGAGCTAGAGGTCGCGGCTGCCGCCGCGACTGACAAAGCAAGACGAGGGCGAAATGGCCGACGAGACAAATCAGTCAGTACTGCTTCCCATCGATATCGAAGCAGAAATGCGCAAGTCCTACCTGGACTACTCCATGAGCGTGATCATCTCGCGCGCGCTGCCCGATGTGCGCGACGGGTTGAAGCCCGTGCAGCGGCGCATCCTGGTGGCCATGAACGACCTCGGCCTGGCCTCCAACCGCGGCTACCGCAAGTGCGCCAAGATCTGCGGCGACACCTCCGGCAATTATCACCCGCACGGTGAAGCAGTGATCTACCCGGCGATGGTTCGTCTGGCCCAGGATTTCAATATGCGCTACCCGTTGGTCGACGGGCAGGGGAATTTCGGTTCCGTCGACGGCGATCCTCCGGCGGCCATGCGATACACCGAGGCGCGGCTGGCGAAAATCTCGGAAGACATTCTCGCCGACCTCGAAAAAGAAACCGTCGATTTCATCCCCAACTTCGATCAGACGCGCGAAGAACCGGTCGTTCTGCCGTCGCGCATTCCGAATTTGCTCGTCAATGGCGCCAGCGGCATCGCCGTGGGCATGGCTACCAACATCCCGCCGCACAACTTGCGCGAGATCGTGGACGCCGCCATTCTGCTCATCGAGAGGCCCGACGCGACGCTCAAGGAAATCATGAAGATTGTGCCCGGCCCGGACTTTCCAACCGGGGCATACATCGCCGGCCGCGAAGGCATCGAAGCGGCTTACAAAACGGGCCGCGGTAGCTTCACCATGCGCGCCAAGGCCGCCATGGAAGACTCCGGCAAGGACCGCGAAAGCATCGTGATTACGGAAATTCCGTATCAGGTGAACAAAGCGCGGCTGATCGAGCGCATTGCCGAACTGGTGCAGTCGAAAAAGCTGGAAGGCATTTCCGATGTGCGCGATGAATCCTCGCGCGAGGGCATGCGCATCGTCATCGAGCTGAAGCGCGGCGAAGAATCGCAGCTCATCCTGAATAATCTTTTCAAATACACGCAGATGCAGGAATCCTTCGGCATGATCCTGCTCTCCATCGTTGGCGGGCAACCGCGCGAGCTGGGCTTGATCCCCATGATCAAGCTGTTCATCGAGCACCGCATCGAGGTGATCCGCCGCCGTACCATCTTCGAGCTGAAAAGGGCCGAACAGCGCGAGCACATTTTGCTGGGCTATCAGATTGCCCTGGATCACTTGGACAACGTGATCCGCATCATCCGCGGTTCTTCCAGCCGCCTGGAGGCCAAGGAAAACCTGTTCAAGTATTTTGGAGAACAGGACGTCACCATCACGGAAAACGGAAAGTCCAAGAAAATCGAGGGCGTGAAGCTGGACGGTCGAAAGTACCGCGCAGAGGGAGCGCCGGAAATTGAAGCGGCTGGTCGCGGGAACGCCCTGGGCCTCAGTTATGCGCAGATCGACGCCATTCTCGAATTACAACTGCATCGGCTGACGCAGCTCTCCATCGACGAAATTCTCAAGGAATTGAAGTCCATTCGCGAATTGATCGCCGAATTGCGCGAGATCCTGGCGAGCGACAAGAAACTTAGGCAGGTCATCACCGCCGAGCTGCGCGAAGTGCACAAAGCGTATGGCGATGAGCGCCGCACGCAGATCGTCGACAAAGTGGATGAAATCAAACTCGAGGACCTCATCGCCGACACGGAAATGTTGATCACCGTGAGCCATGCCGGCTACATCAAGCGCACCGCCGCGGATACCTACCGGCACCAGTCGCGCGGCGGCAAGGGGCGCATCGGCGCGAAGACGAAAGAAGAAGATTTCGTGGAGTATCTCTTTATCGCTTCGGCGCACAGCTACATTTTGCTGTTTACCTCGAAGGGCCGAGTGTACTGGCTGAAGGTTTACGAACTGCCGGAGGCCGCGGCAGCGACGCGCGGCAAGGCGATTTCCAGCCTGGTAAAATTCCAGGAAGACGAAAAACTTACCGCGCTGGTCGCGGCCCGCAACCTGGAAGAAGCCGACAAGTTCGTCTTTATGGCCACGAGGAGCGGCACGGTGAAGAAGTCGGCGCTGACGGAATTCTCCAACCCCCGCTCGACGGGCATCATTGCCATCACCCTGGACGGCAAGGACGAGCTCATCGGCGCGAAGCTCACCGACGGCAAGAAAATGATTTTTCTGGCCAGCCACGAGGGCCAGGCGATCCTCTTCCGGGAGACCGAAGTGCGACCGATGGGCCGCAACGCCGGCGGCGTGAACGGGATGGATCTCGACAAGGACGACTACGTCGTGAGCATGGACGCGGTCCAGCCGGATTTTGCCATCGTCGCCAAGGAGCACAAGACCAGCACACAGAATCTTGAGGAACTCGAGAACGAGCAGATCAAGGACTCGCTGGTGACGCTAATGCTGACGGTGGCCGAGAAAGGCTTTGGCAAGCGCACCCCGCTCGCGGAGTACCGCATCACCTCGCGCGGCGGCAAGGGCGTGGTCAACATGAAAACCACGGACCGCAACGGGTACGTGGTGGCCACGCTACAGGTGACGGAAGAATCGGACGTGATGATCATCACGCACAACGGTAAAGTCATTCGCGTTCACGCTAGCGAAATCCGCGAGGCCGGCCGCTCGACGCAGGGCGTGCGGTTGCTGCGGCTCGAAGACGACGATTCCGTCGCCGCCGCCGCCGTTCTGCAGGAAGAGAACGAAGAGGAGAAGAAGTAGGATCGTCCGCGACTTACACCGGGCGCACCTAAAGAATCTTGGTCCTTATGAAAATCACCAGACGATTACTGGCCTTTCTGGTTTTGGTTCCAGCGCCACTGGCGCTGCTGTCTGAAGCGCCGGCCGCCAAGCGGGCCGCGGCCAAGGGCCAAACCCTTGTTTACGTGGGGACCTACACCACCAAGACCAGCAGCAAGGGCATCTACGTCTTCGGCTTCGACACTCTGACGGGACAGCCGAGCGCCATCGAAGTTGCGGCGGCCACCCCGAACCCGTCGTGGGTGGTGGTGCACCCCAGCGGCAAATTTTTGTACGCCGCGAACGAAGCAGGCAAGGCCAGCGCCGTGAGCGCTTTTGCGGTGGATCGGAAGAGCGGTAAGCTCACCCTGCTCGGTCAGATTCCGTCGCTGGGAGAGGATCCTTGTTATTTGTCGTTCGACAAAACCGGGAAGTACGTTCTCGTGGCCAACTACAGTTCGGGGACTATTGCCGTTTTTCCGATTTTGGCGGACGGAAGGCTGGGAGAACACACCGCGCTCGCGAAAGATCAAGGCCCCACGGGTCCGAACAAAGAGCGGCAGGAAGCGCCGCACGCGCACTGGATTGAGGCCACGGCACACAATCAGTTCGTTTATGTCGCCGACTTAGGACTGGATCGCGTTCTGATCTTCAAGTTCGATGCCACCAGCGGATCGCTGACGCCCTCTGAGCCGCTAACCGCCAAGGCTCCGCCGCTCAATCCTTTATCCGCAACGCTGCATCCCGGAGCGGGGCCGCGACATGCGGCGTTCGCCCCGGGCGGCAAATTCATGTACGTGCTGGGCGAATTGCAATCCACCGTGACGGTTTTTGCGAATGACGCCGAAGGCGCATATCGTATCGTGCAGCAGATTTCCACGCTGCCGAAGGGGTTCGCGGGACGGAACGATGCGGCGGAGATCGCCGTGCATCCCAACGGAAAATTCCTTTACGCGTCCAACCGCGGGCACGAGAGCATTGCGATCTTTGCGATCGACGCTAGAAACGGGACGCTCACGTTCGTCGCGCACGTTTTGACCGGCGGGAAGGAGCCAAGGAACTTTGCCATCGATCCGAGCGGCCAATACCTGCTCGCGGAAAACCAGTTGTCGAACAACATTGTGGTTTTCAAGATTGATCCCGCATCCGGCGGCCTGACACCCACCGGGCAGGTTGTCGAAGTGCCCTCGCCCGTGGACTTGGCCTTCTGGCCGAGCGATTGAAGCTGCCCCGAGCACGGTGTGAGACCGGCAGGCGCCAGAAACTAGACTAGTCGCGCTCACCCCACAACTTGATGAAAAGTCTGACTATATTGGGCGCGTGACCCGCTCGTTGTTCGAATGTGGCTCTTGACTGTGTCAGCTTCTCCTGAAGCCGTCGCCAAGGCGATGGCTGAGAGAACGGGAAGCTCGACGGGATTCCACAACAACGGCCGTCGAAAAGGACTTTTGGATCTGCTGGACCCTGAGGCATCTCTTCGCATGGGGGGCAACTCCTGAACTCCGGTTCAAAGGCGGAACATCGCTTTCCAAGGTATGCGGCCTCATTGAGCGCTTTTCTGAAGACTATCGATATCTCAATCGACCGCGCCGCCTTGGGTTTTTTCGGGGAGCGCGACCTGGCCAATCCACTTCTCTCAGGCACTAAACGCAAAGCACTGGACGAAGAACTACGAGCGGCTATAACGATTCTTCCTAGGTGCTAGCCGGGACAAAGACGTTCGGGGGGTGGCAGACGGCGCGAGAAGGGCTTGCACTTGGAGCGCTTTAGGTTAAAATCCCGGCCATTATGGCCAAGCGCAAGCCGAGAAGAGCAAGAAAACCCAAACGCAGGGGGCGGAAAACACGCGGGGCGGCTGGCAGGAAGCTT
>MNIJ01000054.1 GCA_001919715.1 Acidobacteria bacterium 13_1_20CM_58_21 | reverse complement strand
AGATGAATGAAGGATGAGAATTCTGTGCCTACGGCACAGAAGATGACGGATGTTTCTTTATCTATTTTTCGTTCGAAGTTCAAAAAAACGCGGATTCAGATGATCGACTACCGCGCTGGTCCCGGACGTAAAATGGGGGTAGTTCGGCAGCCTCGGGGAGCTTGCCACGCTGGCCTGGTGCGAACGCTAGAGCATAGCCGACGTACTCTTTACCGCTTTTGCTGGTCTGTTTCTGTCGGTTATAAACGCTGATTTCTAGGGCCAATCTACCTCCGAAGACTATTACAGTAAGTATCAAATTATCTCTTCAAAGTACACCTCCAGTACACAACCGTCAATAGTACGCAAGTTTATTGGGGAAAATGAATAGTGGCGGAGAGGGTGGGATTCGAACCCACGGTAGGGGTTAACCTACACACGCTTTCCAAGCGTGCGCCTTAAACCGCTCGGCCACCTCTCCCAACGATGGAAACAACTCTACCAATTTAGCAGAAAGCTTCTCTTCGCGCACATCGCCGGACATGGTGACGCCGGCTCATGGGTTGGTTTCTTTCGTACTAAACGCGTGTTTCATGTAGGCCCGCAGCTTCGCGGGCCCAGGGACGGGCACAGCATCTGGTGGGGCGAGGCAGATGAGTCACATTCCCGCCCAAGCCGGTCGTCTTCTTTCCTGTTCTTTGCTGTTCGTTATCGATACAGGATTCCTCTACGCAAATATGAAAGAAACACTTGATAGGGCAGACGCATCGATCATGAAATTGTCCCGCGTGGCCTCGGCTCTCAGGCGCAAAAACCAGACAGCGCAAAAACCAGATAGTTGTCATTCTGACGGGTGTGGGATAGGCTACCGGCAATTCCGTTGATGGAGATGCCCTCGACCAGAGTCTCTGGTACACCTTAGATCCCAACTAGGAGGAGATGCTGACGCTGGCCGGAAGACAAAAAGACAAGTTCTAATTCAACACAAGGAGTTCACCATGAAGAACGCGAGTTGGAAGGTTGCGCTGTTGTTTTTCATGACCCTGACAGGTTCGAGACTGCTGTTCGCGCAGTCGGACCTTGGAAAGATTTCAGGTTTTATCAAGGACCCGTCGGGCGCCACGATTGCAAACGCTAAGGTCACCGTCCAAAACAAGAGCGGCGTCGAACGCCAGACAACGACAAACGAATCGGGCTATTACGTTATTACGAACGTTCCACCCGGTTTCTACACCATGATCGCCGAAGCCCCTGGTTTCCAAAGATACGAGACCAGAGACAACAAACTCGATCCGAGCGCAGCTCTGGTCATCGATGCGACACTGACAGTGGGTGCCTCCACGCAAACGGTCGAAGTTTCAGCCTCGACCGTCCTGCTGCAGACGGAATCCGCCTCCGTCCAAAAAGATGTCACGCGGGAGCAAATTGACGCGCTTGAGCTGAACGGCCGCAACCCCATCTTCATGGCCAACCTGGTGCCCGGCACTCGCGGGGGGAACGTCGCTGGCCTTTCGTTCAATTTCACCCAGGGCCCATCGAACATCAACGGTTCCCGCAACCCCGAGAACCTGATCACTTATGACGGCGCTCCCGCCACCCGCACGCGGTCGAACGGCACAAGTTTAGGGGCCGCGGATGTGGATTCCACGCAAGAAATCCAAATCCTTACGGCCGACTACGCCCCCGAATACGGCCGCACGTCCGGCGGGCAAATTCGCATCATCACGAAGAGTGGAACGTCCGATTTCCATGGTTCGGCTTACGAATACATACGCAACACGGCTTTCAATGCCAACACCTGGACGCGCAACCACACTCGGGGTCAGAACTTTGTGCCGCCCTTCCATTACAACCAGTTCGGGTACAACGTCGGGGGACCCCTCTACATCCCTGGGAAGTTCAATACCGGCAAGAACAGAATTTTCTGGTACTGGGGCGAGGAATGGGTCAGATACGGTTTCACGGATTCGAATACGACAACCACGGTTCCGAGTCTCAAGATGCGCACCGGTGACTTCAGCGAACTGCTGGACCCGAACAATTTTTTCTTTCACAAGGTGGTGGTCATCAATGATCCGCAGACCGGCCAACCGTTTCCAGGCAACATCATTCCCCCGTGTCCACAACCAGTGGGCTCGTGCGCTACACCAAACGGCCTCGGTATTCTGAATGCGTATCCAGCGCCGAACCTGGCCACCCCTATCAACGTCAACCAAAACTTGTACTTGACGGCGCTCCACCCACAGAATCAGCGCAAGGACACGCTGGCGATCGATATCAATTTGACCACCAAGCAGAGGCTCCAATTCCGTCGCAACAACTACGCTTTCTGGGAATATCAGCCGTTGGACGGCGGCAGTGGAGAAACTCCAAAGTACTTCAACCGGCCCAATCAGACGAACTCGCTTGATTACGTATGGACACTTCGTCCAACGCTGGTTAACGAGACGTTGGCCACTTTCAGTCTGGACAGGGTATACATTCCTGTAGATGCCGCACACTTCCTGGATCGCACAAAAGGCGCGGTACAGGGAACGGGATACTTCGGCCTCAACTACCCCTACATATTTCCGACAGGCAAGCTGCTCCCCAACCGCATCCCAACTGTGAATATGTCCAACTTCTCGGGGTTGAGTGGCGGGCCGTATCCTTCGCACTCCCAAGGGCCCATCTATGACATTTCCGAAAGTCTGACGTGGATCAAGGGTAGCCACACTTTGAAATTCGGCTTCTTATTCGAGCGTTCAGGCGAGAACGATAACGATGAGATTAACGTCAACGCGTGTCCTACGTGCACGAACAACCAGAACGGGCAATTTTTGTTCACTGATGGCCGATCCGGTCGGCCGACGACGGGATTGGCCGCGGCAAACGCGGCTCTCGGTTTGTTCGATACCTATTCCGAGTTGGGCCAGCGCGCCTACACGATTTTCCGCAGCAGTATGTACGAATCATTTGCCCAGGATTCCTGGAAGATCAGTCCCCAGTTAACCGTTAACTACGGCCTTCGCTACACGGTGAATGTTCCTTACAGTGCGCTTTGGCGGAACATGTCCGTATTCGATCCGGCCCTGTATGATCGCACCAAGGAGGTACAGATCGACAAGGTAACTGGCGCTGTCATTCCAGGTTCAGGAGACAGATATAACGGCTTGGTGATACCCGGCAGTGGTTGGCCGAGTTCCGCCAAGGGTCGCGTGCCTGAAGCGACGGCGGGGATTTACGATTACCTGTTCCGCGGCGCATCGCCTCACTATTCCGATATTCAGTGGGGTGCCATTCAGCCGCGCCTGGGGGTTGCCTATCAGTTGAACAACAAAATGGTGATTCGCGCGGGCGCGGGGCGATTCATTACCCGCTTGGGCGTGAGCGACTCGATCTTCCTGGGAGGGAATCCCCCCTTTCAGCCCACTGCCAACGTTTCATTCGGTAGCGTAGATAACCCCGGGGGCACTTCAGCCAACAGCCTTCCGCTGACGGTGACCTCACAGGGTAAGGTGTTCAAGAATCCGGAAGCGTGGGCGTGGAACTTCACCGTGGAACGCGAGATATTCTGGAAGTCGCTCCTCAGTGTTGGCTATGTGGCGCGCCGCGGTTTGCACCTGCAAAGAGAGGCGGACATCAATCAGCCGCCAGTCAGCGCGCTGCACGATCCGGCTAATTTTTACATTGACCCATCCACTGGCCAATCCAAGCTCAAGAACACCGACGCGTTGCGGCCGTACAAGGGTTACAACTCCATCCGGGAAACCGATAACGTTGCGAACTCCATGTACAACTCTCTCCAAATAGCTTGGAACCGCCGCTTCTCAGGTGGACTCATGTTCGGCGTGTCCTACACCCTATCCAAGACCATGGACAACGGGTCCAACCAGCGCGACATCGTTCCAGATACCTATTACATCCGCAATCTCTGGGGACCATCGGATTACGACACGCGGCATGTTATGACCATTAACTATCTTTATGAGCTGCCGTTCTTCAAGAATTCGTCGACTCTAAGCGGCAAACTGCTGGGAGGATGGCAAGTCAGCGGCATCACACAGTTCCAGACGGGCAACCCTTGCGGTATTGCCTTTAATAACGACTACGTTGGCGTGGGCCAGGACGGGTCCATGGACGCCAGCACCAACGGCCTGCCTTACGGCGGTTCAAGCAATTGTCCCGGTGGCCAGTATTGGGTGGTAAACGGCGACCCCAAACTTATGAAGACATTTGGGGCAAATGGTCAATGGTTCCAGACCTGCCTAGTGAATGTGCCAGCTGGCCAGAAATGCCCGGACGGCACCCCAGGGGCGCCGTTTAACGGAGACGATGAACGGATCTTTAGACCTCCCAGTCAGGGGCAGTTCAACCTCCAGAAAGGCGTACGCGGACTGATCTACAGGCCCGGACTTGAGAATTGGAACATTGGTCTGTACAAGAAGTTTCCGATCAGCGAGCGGATCGGATTCCAGTTTCGTGCCGAGGCGTTCAACGCGTTCAATCATCCGAATTGGGCTTCACCGGGGATGAATCCCAATGATGCTGGGACGTTTGGTAAGGTCGTAGGCAAAACCGATGACGTGCGCAATTTGCAGCTTTCGCTCCGCCTTTATTTCTGAAGCACTCGGAACGCGTTGTTGTCAAGACACTCCGAGTGGATACAGTTCTAGTTCCGCGCCAAGGCATACGATGCCTGGAACCATCCGAAATTGGTGCGGCAGCAGCGGTTGCAGTGGCACCCCAATAAGAAAGCTGTAACCCTTTTATTTTCAGCGTTCATTCCTCGCTTCTTTCATGGTTCGAAGAACCATGATTTATTCGTAGCGCAAGGCTTCGACGGGATCGAGGCGGGCGGCTTTGATGGCGGGATACATACCGAAGGCGAGGCCGACGCCCATGGAAACGCCCACAGCTAGCACGACGGCCCAGAGCGGGATGGACGATGGCAGAGTAGGCACCGCGAGGTTGATCAGCAGACTAATGCCGCCGCCGAGCAACACGCCAATGACGCCTCCCGCGCCGGTGAGCACCATGGCTTCGGTGAGGAATTGCCAGATGACATCGCGGCGGCGCGCGCCGATTGCCTTTCGAACGCCGATCTCGCGCGTGCGCTGAGTGACCGACATCAGCATGATGTTCATCACACCGACGCCACCCACGAGAAGTCCAATGGAACTTATGGCGAATATCAGGCCCGCTACGGACGCTGTGATTTGACGAAATTGATCAGCGATCTGCTGGGCGCTGGAAATCCCAAAGTTATCGGGCTTACTGTAAGGCACGTTTCTGCGGCGCCGCAATACGCCGCGGATTTGATCCTCGGCTTCCGACATGCGGCCAGGGTAGGCGACGGCACCGATCATGTTCTCGTCATCTTGAGGGAGGTGCTTGTGATAGGTGCGGTAAGGGACCATCACTGCCTTGTCCGCGGATTGATCCTTGACGAGCTGGCCCTTGCGCGGTTCAAGAACACCGACAACTTCGTAAGAGACGCCGTCGATTTGAATGGGTTTTCCGAGCGGGTCCATATCCGGGTAAAGGGTCTTGGCGATATCGGGGCCGATGACGGCGACATCTGAGCGATGCATGTTTTCGGCATCGCTGAAGAATCGCCCGATTTTCGGCCTGGAATTGAAAACTTCTTCGTTAGAGGGAAGTGTTCCGTTGTAATCAATCCCAGAAACTTCCTTGCCGAGATAACGGGCTGTGACGGGTCCGCGAGCGGGACCTTCATCTGTCCACCGTGGATAAACACTGGCGGTGACTGCTCGCACCGCGGGACAGAATTGCGCGATGGCCTCGGCATCCTCGAGCGAGAGCGGCTTGCGCGCGCGCTCATCAGGACTAAGCCTTCCGGTGTGGATGCCGGGATCGAAGCGGAAGATGAAGAGTGTTTCGGAGCCATAGTCGGACAAATACGCGTTCACGTCACCGTAGACGCCGACGAGGATGGAGACCACGGAAAGAACAGCGGTAATACCGATGACCACGCCGAGGACAGTGAGAAAGGAGCGCATCTTGTTCTCACGAAGAGTACTGAGCGCCATCCGAGCGTTCTCGCCGATGTTCATGCGCACAGGTATATGCATGGCGCTCACACTTCCTGGCGCAAGGCTTCGATGGGTTGCAGACTTGCGGCGCGGCGGGCCGGATACACGCCGAAGAAAACACCAACGGCGGCGGAGATCACTTCTGCGAGCAGAACCGCGGGGATGGGAACATTCATGGGGAGAGACATGGTTGCGGTGGCAAGGGCCGCGATTCCGTAGGCCAAGCCGACGCCAATGGCACCCCCCACGGCAGCCATGACCGTGGCTTCGATCAGGAATTGCAGAAGAATGTCATTGTGCCGGGCGCCGAGAGCTTTACGGATACCGATTTCGCGCGTACGTTCCGTGACGGTGGCGAGCATCACGTTCATGATGACGACGCCTCCGATCACGAGGAAGACGGAAACGACGCCGACCATGGCCGTAGCGATCACGCCCGTCAAATTCTTCCACAATTCCATCAGCGTAGCCTGGTCGAATATGCCAAAGTTATCCTTTTCGTTGGGAGGCAGATGGCGCCGCGCGCGCATCATGGCCCGCGCTTCGTCCTGTGTCTGTTCCATCCACTCCGCTCCACGCGCCTGGATGTTGAGCCAGATGGTGTCGTTGGTCCCATACATTTTGAAATACGTCTGGATCGGTATATACGCAAAGTTATCCTGCGATTGTCCGAGGGCCGTACCAATGGTTTTCGCAATACCGACGATCAGGAAGGGCCGGCCCTCAATCAACAGTTCGTGGCCGACAGGGTCGACTCCCGGAAAGAGCTGGGTGGCCAGGTCGTTGCCGATCATAGTGACCTGGGCGCGGCTCTGGTCGTCGCCCTCGGAGATGTAGCGTCCGTCCCCGGGTGTGACGATGTCGATATCCACCATGTTGGCGGTGACGCCCCGGATGTTCGTGTCGTTGAGTGCGCGCGAGCCCGCGCGCACTTTTCCGTCAATGCGTAGTTCCACACCAACGCGCAGCGGCAGCTTCATATTGTCGCGCAGAGCTTCAAAATCGTCCCAGGTAACCTTTTTGTTGCGCCTGTTCGCCTTCACGTATTCATCGACGTCCGTGATGATGGGAAAGCGAGTCAACAGAAAGACGTTGGAGCCCATATTGGCAACGCGGTCTGCGATGTAGCGGTTTACCCCCGAAATCAGGGCAATGACCACGATTAGCGTGGAAACCGACAGGATAATTCCGAGGAGCATCAGGAAGGAGCGCATCTTGTGAACGCGCAGGGTCTCCAAGGCCACGCTGATCGGTTCCCGGAGCATAACCCGACGCTTCATGCGTGCATTTCCCCTGTCTATTCTACGCGCAAGTTATTGAAAAGGTTTCGAGCGCGCCACGTATGCCCGGTAGGACGCAGGCCAGCCTAGAAACGTTATCACCAGCAGCCCGAGAAAGGCACGGAAAATGAGCCGGCAATTCACTGGACTGGCGACGCTTGGGGGCACTTGCGGGCGTCTGCTACACTAATTGGACCGGTTCCGGGATCGTCTAATCGGTAGGACATCAGCCTTTGGAGCTGAGTATCCTGGTTCGAGTCCAGGTCCCGGAACCAGCTTTACCTTCCAGAACTAGCCACCCCTGGTCAAACTTTTCAACTGAGGCATGGAGCGCTTGAGATCCTTCGCTTCGCTCGGGATGGCAGGAATATGCTCCATTAGCGAATCACATTTCGCGATAGTTCAGCAGGACAACACCGATCAGTGCAATACAAAGTGGCCAGAGGCGGGCCAGGATGTTTCGCGTTTGATTCTCGGAGGGCAGGCGAAGTTCCAGCCAGCGCGACCATCCCGCGGTCACAGCCAGAATCGCGAGCGGAATGTGGCTTAGCTCGGCGAGTACTTCTTCCTTGAGGTTTCCGAGGCTATGGGAATGGGTGAGGAGCAATGCGCCGGAAACACCGATCAGTACGGGAAAGACCAGCCGGGCTCTGCCGGAGACGACGCGGCCCGTTTGTACGCGCCATTCAAATGCCGCCAGAGCGATTACCAGCACCGCAAAGAAACGGTGCAGAAGGACTTCTGGATCCGCAAGAGTCGCCCAGAAGCCGACGGGCCCGAGCGGCCAGGTCTCCGGATCGCTGCGGAGAAATAGAAAGGCCGAAAGGCCGAGGAAGGCGAGCGGCCAATTGTGGGCCCAGGAGACTTTTCCCGCTTGGGCGACCAGGGCCATCAGTCCCATGGAGAGAACGACAATGCCTGCCCAGTGATGGTTGTACTCGGACCAAGCCTTTTCGGCAGGGGTGTTCGGACGTGTGCCGGTTTGGCCGGGAACGTAGGATTCGGTCGAGAGCGAGCCGGATTCGAAGGCTTTTTTCTGAGCGGCGTAAGCGTCTTCGGGCAGCTCTTGAACAGATGGACTGGCGAATCTTGGTGAGCGTGGAGACATGCGGGCGACGATTTCTTGACCGCTGACGCGGTCGTGAGTGAGATCCACGGCGGGAGGGAGTGAAGTCAGCGAAGCGGCAGTAAGGATCACGGTGATGCCGATGCCAATTTCGGCTTCGCCGAAGCGCTTCAGGCTGGCAAGAATGGAGCTGGCCGGCCCGCGGCGGACGAGTTGAAAATTGAGCGCTCCGAGAAACAAGAGAAGGCCGAAGAGAAGCACTTTGGTGGCGACCATCGCGCCATAGGAAGTTCCGTAGACCGCCTTGAATGAGCCAACGTAGGCAAAACCTAGCACCACACCGGCAGAAGCGAGCATGGCAACGCTCGCCACGGCGAGCTGCGAAAACCTGGCGCCGAGCTGGCGCGCGAAGTCCGGAGTCCTGGCTCTCCGGATAGCGATCAGTAGGTACGGTAAACCGCCAAGCCAGGAGGCCGTCGCCGCTTGATGCAGGGCGGTGAAAGCGACCAGCGGCACACGATAATCCAGGCGAGCCACGGAGTGACTGGTCATGACCGAGGAGGCCATGATGGCGACCGCGGGAAGAAGCAGATCAGTGTAGCCGGAAGAGCGTCTTGCGGTCGTAAGTGCGATGACGCTTAAGGCCGCCACGAAACCGATTGCACCGGCGAGAACGAAATTCGCGCCGGCGATTTCGCGAAGAGACATGTCGGCGGACTGCCTCAGAATCAGCGAGTTGGCGAGGACATAGAAAATCTGCATCGCCGCCAGCACGATCGCCGAGCCCCGAATCGAGCGTAGACAGGCTTCTTGTATCGCCACCAAATCCTCTTTCGCGCGACGGACGACGAAAATTAGAAAAACAATGCCGCCAACCGCGAGAGACTGAAACGTCAGCGTCGCCCCGCGGAACAGGACGGAGAGGAAGCCGAAGACTTGAAGTAAGCGAGACATGAACGTGAATCAGGATGGCGTGACAGTGAAGGGGATTTCACCACGGGTAATGTGACCGTCGGATGCCAGCACTTGCCAGCGGAGGCGGTAGGCGCCGGGGGCCAAGCCAGTGGCCTCGGCTGAGAGTGTGTCCGCGGGAGTCTGCTTGTTGATTTCGAGCCCCTGCGCGGAGCCGTCCGGATGGATCAGCGTCAGTCGGGAGCGGAGCCCATCGATGCGGACATTGAAGCGGAGCTTGATCGGAACATCTGGTCCCGGTACCGCACTCTTCAGAGGAGGGTTTGATTCGAGTAGGATTGCATGCGCGACCGCCGGAGCAACGATCAAAAAAGCCACGACCGCGGCAAACAAAATCATTGCGCAAAGACTTCGGCGACCTGGCGGCATGATTTCCTCTTCGCCAAGATTGGCGAAAAGCTCCGTGAAAGCTGGTCTTCGACCGCTGAAGAAAATTATACAGAAGCCGGGATGGATTGCTAATTCATTCGAGCGCCGCTGCAGAGACAGCACTGTCCCTGCATCCGGCCAATGAGAGGAGGAATTTCATCGGCGAGGCCCAGGCTGAGACTCGGCAAAGTCACTCGTGTGAAGTTATCTCGTTGCTGTGATTCCAGTCGATGGTTGGATCGGACGCGGGATCATGTTCGACTTCCGGAGCGTTGGTCTTATCCAGCTTTCGCTGCGCGCGCTTTTCTTCCTTCATCTTGCGCTTCTCGATGCGCTTCATTTCTTTCTGCCGCTTCTGGAATGTCGTGGTCATAAGCCTCTCCTCCAGCAGAGTGCGGCGAGGGCCCTGGTCCCTGCCGTCCAGCCCATTCATGAAAAAGAAAACTACCAGCGCGGTTCGCGGGGCTGGCGCGCCGACTCACGGTAATCTTCGTTCGAAAAACGGTCTCGTCCGCCGCCCTTGCCACGCCCGCCGCCTCCGCCCGGGCCGCCAAAGTTCTTCGGACCGCGTGGCGGGCCACCTTCGCCCTTAGGGCGCGCTTCATTCACCTTCAAATTGCGCCCGCCAACTTCTTTCCCATCCAGGGCGGCCATGGCCTGCGCCGCTTCCGCGTCATTGGGCATTTCGACGAAAGCAAAACCGCGTGCACGCCCGGTCTCCCGGTCCATGGCCAAGTGAACGCGCGTTACCTGGCCGAACGGTGCAAACAGCTCGCGCAATTCGCTCTCCGAGGTCTGGAAGCTCATGTTGCCCACAAATAAACTCTTCATCTTTAATTCTCCCTGTACTCTTCGAAGCACTACGAGCGCAGGATCTTGGTAAAGTGCCACTTCCCAGACACTACGAGGCGTTAGCCTGAAATTGGCTGAAATCAATGGAGGGAGAACCGCAAAGCTCGCCCTTCAAGGAATTCAGGCAATTCTACTTCGGGAGTCTACTTAGGGACATTATCACACTTCTCGGCGAATGGCCGCATCTTCATTTCGAGCCGGGCCTGACAGCGGAGATGACGCCTCGGACGACCGTACCGAAGCGCCGGGGAGCGAGAAATTCGATGGGCAAGGACGACTGTCCATCCCCCTAATGTGCCCTTTTTCATCACCGAGTCGAATTGCAAGCCGCGAAGGAGTTCACGGACGGCGGGCCAAGCCTGATCGATGGCCACGTCGGTATAGGCGCGGGCGCTGGCATCGGAGTTTGCGATGGCAATCTTGCCGAACGGCTTCCGGCCAATGACCCAGGGCTTCTCCTCTTCTTTCCAGTCGGGATCGAACAGCGGATTCGGCGTGAAGGCGTAACCGGGCGCCCAGCGATTGACGGTGATGCCCTCAATGTCCCTCGCCGGGTCGAATCGAGCTCCACCCAGCATGCGGCCCAACTGGTCGCGGATGTTTCTGTCGAATTTCGAGACGGGCGTCTGCAGCAGCTCCGAGCGCCTGGCGCGATTTTTGTCCCGCTGCCGCAATCCGGCCGACGCGGAGCGAGGAGCACCGAAAGCACAGCAACCGTTCGCTGGTAAAATTCAGCCGTTTGACATTCTTTTAGCCCTGCTCGATTTTTTCTGATTTACATTGTGATCCTTGTGTGGCATCTTGCGGGAGGTCCTACAGGAGGACTACGTCCCATGCAGCGGTTGATCCAACACGGCCGTTTTGCGGCGTTGCCGGAGCGAAATAGTCGCGGCAGCGAATGGACGTGGTCTGCTCTCTCGAGCTAGCCCACTTTACGTCCGGCAATATTTCTAAATTTCCGACATTGAGCGGCCATTTGCGCGCCGCGTTGTCGCGTGAGTTTAGCGCGAGTCACCGCTCTTGGTGTCCACGATGTGTTTGCGCACCAGGAGCAAGCCCGAAGCGCTACAGCGCTTCCTAGAAAAGAGAAAGGTATGGTCACCATTCGAGTCAAAGGGGGCATCCCGGAAGGATGCGAGTCCCTGTGCCGAACGTGCACGCGCGGCCACATCATCACCGGATTTCGTGCCACTGAAGAAGAAGTGTTTTGCAAAACCTTCTATATCGAGCGCGAAATTCGCTTCCCGGTCCGCGAATGTACGTTCTACGAGGACAGGCGATTGGCGAGTAAGGAAGATATGGAAGAGATCGCCTGGAAATTGAGGTCTACGACGACCAAGCCGAATCAGAGTCTCGGCTTTGTCAGCGCGGCGCAACTCCAGGAAATCGAATCCGCGGCTGCGGAGATCGCCTCCACGAACGCAGATGAACTGAAGCCGATTGGATGAGCAAAGGGCTGCACCCTTCCGTTTCGGGGAGGGTGCAGCTTCTTGTGTCATGGGGCACAATTCACCGACTGCTTCGACCTCCGCGACCGCTGCCGGGAAGCGACCTGCCCGCCACATCGGAAAAACGAGCAGCGCTGAACAAGGTAATAAATCTAGCGGCCACGATTGCCGAAAAGGGATTGTTTAAGGAAAAAAAGCTATCAGTGAGCGTAGCCAGGAAAAGCCCAACGCATCGTGTGCTCCATACCATCGCCCAGAGGCACCCACGGGGAGGAGGAGCATTGAGTCTGAGTAAACCTCCGCGAAGTAGCAATGAAAAGTTGTTGACTTTCGCTTTTTGTTCGCCTATAGTGCGGGCGGTAGAGGAAACGGGAAACGGGTGGCGCGTCGGCTCCATTGCCGTCAAGGCTCTCACGAGACGGCCGCCGCCCGTTGAAAGTTCCGAGCCGTAAGCGGGGTGAGGGGTCGACTCGAAAGAGTGATCCCTCGATCCCGAAGACCCATCGGTGACGCAAAACCGCGCTCCGCTCCGGTCCATACCGCTCGGATGACAGTATAGGTTGCCCGCTTCCCTATGAGGAGCCGCCATGGACGTCTGTGTCGAAAACGTATTCACCGGCCCCGCTGTTGAGGCCATCAATGTGATTCAAGCAACTGCGGATGAGGAGAAACGCAGGGCTGCCTTCAACCGACAGTGCGGGCCTCAGGACAAGGAAGACCCGCGATACGGGGGCACGGGACAGGAAACTGTGGCACAGAGTCCGAGCCCTGCGGATTCAGCAGAAACACCAGGCACGGAAACCGCGGCGGAGAAAAATCCGTGGTCCGCCTGGGCGTGGCTGGGAATATGCAAAAACTCCAGCCGCAGAATTCCTAACATTGTGCACGTGGACGTGGACGCGTTTTTCGCATCGGTGGAGCAAGTGCTGAATCCCAGGCTGCGCGGCAAGCCCGTGTTGGTGGGGCGCGGCGTAGTGGCTTCGGCGAGCTACGAAGCGAAGTTCCGCGGCGTGCGCACGGCGATGAGTTTTCGCGAAGCGCTCGGCATCTGCCCGAAAGCCGCTGTCGTGCCCGGGCAATACGAGCATTACGCCGATTTTGCGGAGCGCGTGCGGCGAATCCTTGAAACTTACACACCCGCGGTTGAAACCGCTGCACTGGACGACTTTTACCTCGATTTTGCAGGCACCGAGCGACTGTATCCGGACTACCCAGGCACGCTGCGGCGTTTGCAGGCGGAGATATTTGGCCGCACGGGCCTGAACGTTTCGATTGGCGCGGCGCGAACGAAGGTGGTGGCGTCGATTGCGTCGCGGCTGGAACGCCCACGGGGCTTTCGCGTGATCGCGTCCGGCGAAGAAGAAGCCTTCCTGACGCCGCTGCCGGTGGAAAAGCTTCATGGCATCGGCCACGTGCACAGCGGGATGCTGGCCGAGCGCGGCATTGTAACCATCGGTCAGCTGCGCCAGGTGCCCAAGCCCGCGCTGCAGGCTGCCTTCGGCGAAACCATCGGCCAGCAAATCTGGGAACGCGCCCGCGGGCTGGATGGCCGCGAAGTGCTGCTGCCCTCGACGCCGAAATCCGTTTCGCGCGAAACAACCATCGAAGGCGGCACCATCGACACGGAATTTCTCGGCGGCCTGATCGAATATCTCAGCGAGCGCATCGGCTCGACCTTGCGCGAATACGGCAAGCAAGTGCGCACCATCGGCCTGCGCATCCGCTATGTCGATCAATTTTTGGCGCACCAGACAGTGCGGATCAGCAAACCAACCAACGACGAGCGCGAACTGCTCGTCACCGCCAAGGACCTCTTTGGCAGATTGTTCACGCGGCGCGTGGCCGTGCGCCTGGTCGGCGTCAGCGTGACCAACCTCGAAACCGATAAACGCCAGCACGAGCTCTTTGACACTAACGCCAACCGCCGCTGGTACTTGAACCGCGGCCTCGATTCCGTGCGCAGCCGCTACGGTTGGAACGCCGTCTTCTACGGCAAAGGCCTCGAGCTACGCGAGCATTACGCGACCAAGCCGAATGGGCTGGTGCTCTCAACGCCATGCTTATCGAGGTAATTTGGTGAGTTTTTCCCTTTCCCTACCTGATTTGAATTAACAAGCAGGCCTGCCGAAAGGCGGACATGCCTTCTCCCTTTCCGCGTGGGGCTTCCGTGTTCGTACATCTGCATTGTCATAGCCACTATTCGTTTCTACGAGGTGTGGCGTCGCCGGAGGAAATCGTCGCGGCAGCGGTTGAACAGAAAATGCCTGCCGTGGCGCTGACGGATACGAACGGGCTGTACGCCGCCGTATCGTTTTACCAAGCCGCGAAAAAAGCAGGCATCAATCCCATCGTCGGCGTGGTGTTGGATGTCGAATTTTATGTTTCGAGCGAGCCATTTCGAAATTGCAAAACTCGACATTCGACGAGTGTGCCTCTAACGCTGCTGGCGGCGGACCTGGAAGGCTACAGCAATTTGTGCCAACTCGTGACGCTGCGGCATTTGGGCACCACCAAGCTGTCAGAAAACATTCGTTCCCCGGAAACCGATGGCCGACCGGTGACATTACAGGAGTTGGCGGAGCACAACCGCGGCATAATCGCATTGGCACCTGCAAATCATCTGCCGTTGATATCCTTCGCCTCGCTCCGGATGACAAACGAAAAGAAGAGGGCGGGCGGGACAAGTCCCGCCCCTACAAAAACAACTCAGGGAGACGACCATTGCCAGGAGCAAGGAATCTCTTCGACGAGCCACGGGTCACCAGTTGCCACTCACTTTTCACAACTCAAGGAGATTTTCGGCGACCGCTTGTATATCGAGGTGCAGCATCTGTCACCGGGCGACGGACAAACGCTGCGCGAGGCTGAGCGCCTCGGCCACGAACTGGGCGTGCGGCTGGTAGCGACAAACAATGTGCACTTCCTCCGGCCCGAGGAGCATCTGCATCATCGCACGGTGAACGCCATCCGCACGGGCGGCTTGCTGACGACAGTGGCGCCGCCGGAAATCACTACCGGCAAGGCGTGGTTCAAACCGGCGGCAGAAATGCAGAAACTTTTTCCTGATCATCCGGAATTACTGCAAGCAACGCTGGAAATCGCCGGGCGCTGCAACTTGCAACTCGAGCTGGGGAAACTGATCTTTCCGGAGTTTACCGTTCCGGAAGGCGATACGCCGGATTCCTATTTGCAAAAGCTGAGCTTCACAGGCGCACTGAGACGCTATCGCTCATTTACACCAGAAGTGCGCCCGCGGCTGATGTCTGAATTGGAGGTCATCAAAAAGTGGGGCCTGGCGCCGTATTTCCTGCTGGTATCGGACATCGTGGAAGAAGCGCGGCGACGCGGGATTCCCGCCGTCGCGCGCGGTTCGGCGGCGAGCTCGATGGTCACGTATTGCCTGGGAATTTCGCGCGTGTGCCCGTTACGATGGGGGCTGTACTTTGAGAGATTTCTGAATGACCAGCGCGGCGATTGCCCGGACATCGACATCGATATCTGTGGTGCGAGGCGCGATGAATTGCTCGACTATGTGTACCAGCGTTGGGGCGCGGAACACGTCGCCATGATCGCGAGTTTCATCACCATGCACGCGCGGCTCGCGGTGCGCGAAGTGGCCAAAGTGTTTGGCGTGTCACCGGGAGAGGTGGACCGATTCACAAAGCGGCTGCCGCACCGGCCGGTGCGCGACATTCTTTCGGCGATTCGCGATCTGCCGGAGTGCCGCGACCTCCCCGTGCACGACGAGCCCTGGAAAACCGTCCTGCAAGTAGCCTTGCGGCTCGACGGCCTGCCACGGCATCTAGGGATTCATCCCTGCGGCACAGTGATTTCGGCGCGCCCGCTGACGTGGCTGACGCCGCTGGAACGGGCGACAAAAGGGATCGTGGTGACACAGTACGACATGAACGCCATCGAAGCGCTTGGCCTGATCAAGATGGATCTGCTCGGACAGCGTGGCTTCACGACACTGTCGCTGGCACTAGACAACGTGGAGAAAGGTAAGAACGGGAGCAATGACAACACAAGAATAGCGCCGGATGGAACGACACCGTGCCCCAAAGCGCGGGAGATCGATTTTGACGCCATACCGGAAAACGATCCCGCGACGTGGGACGTGATCGCCGCCGGGCGAACGATCGGAATCTTTCAGATCGAATCGCCGGCAATGCGCGGATTGCTACGAACGATGAAAGCTCGCACCCTTGAGCAACTGGCACAGGCATTGGCACTGATCCGTCCAGGCGCGGCGGAGTATGGGTCGAAAGAATTATTTGTGAAGCGGCTGCGCAAACAAGAAAACCTGACATTCGCTCATCCAAAACTCGAGCCCATTCTCGGCACCACACTTGGCGTATGCATCTTCCAAGAGCAGGTAATGCAGATTTCACAGGCCATCGGGAACATGTCGCTGGCCGAAGCCGACCTTGTGCGGCGGGCGTCTACAACAGTTTCCGGCCGGAGCGACCGCCAGCGATTGCTCGGGAAATTCATGAAAGCTGCGGGAATGATGGGATTGACGAGAGTCCAACGAAAAGAAACCTGGATGATGGTCGAAAAATTCGCCGGCTTCGGCTTCTGCAAAGCGCACGCCGCGACGTATGCGGACATCTCCTACCGCATGGCGTATCTGAAGACGCATCATTCGGCGGAGTTTCTGGCAGCGATGTGCAGCGCTGGAGCGGGGTTCTATCACGTGTCGGCGTATGTGGAAGAAGCCAAGCGCTGGGGCATCGCGGTGCGGCTGCCGTCGGTGAATCGCTCGCAGATGGAATACACGGTGGAGGCCGGGGCAAACGGAGCACGCGCGCTTCGTATTGGACTGATGCAGGTGAAAGGGCTGCGCGTTGAAACGATCATGGCTATTTTGCGTATGCGGGAAGAAGCTGGTACGTTCCGCTCTCTGGATGATTTTTTGCATCGTGTGACGGTCGAACGCGATGAAATTCAAGCTCTGATCAAGTGCGGAGCGTTCGACGAAGTCTGTAATATGACGCGGCCCGCGATGCTGTGGCGCTGGACTTTCTTGCAAGCCGGTGGACAAAATGCATTATCAGGAACAGCGGAGCTGACGGAGAACGCGAAAACGCTGTTTGCCACAGCGAATCCACATGATGACATTGACGCGGCACTGAGGGAAATGCGCGCGCCGGAATATACGATCGAGCAAAAGGTAAAATACGAACGCGAGATTTTGGAAGTCTGCGTGAGCGGGCACCCGCTCGATTTCCTGCCGCGCAACGGCGAAGCCTGGAGCGATGAACTACCGGGCCTCTACGGGGAACGCGTGACCCTGTGCGGCTGGGTGGTGACGTACCGCCACGTCGGAACAAAAACCTACCGCAACATGATGTTCGTCACGCTCGAGGACCAGCGTGGCGTGTATGAAGTGGCGCTCTTCCCCGATGCCTACGATCAATATGGCGGTCTGGTGTTTGAGACACGTTTAATGCGCGTGACCGGTCGTGTCCAGCACGATGGACAGATCAACGGCGAGAAGCTGGAAGCGTTGAAAAAGTGACCGCTGATTCGTGAGTGGTGACTCACGGAAGCCGTCCCGCGAGCGCAATAGGTGCGTCATGATTCAGTCGAGAAAACAAAACCCAGCGCCAGTCGCGGAACCGGAGACAGGGCGCCAGGCAGGAACCGGCGAGGAATGGCTGGGGCGAAACCGCAGCAGCAAGCGCCGGCTCTGGGAGCGATTGAATCCCCGGAGCCGCGGGCAGATTCGCATGATTGCCGAGGCGCTGGCGCTGCAACAAATTCACGCACAGCTGCCCGAACCACTGCGCGCACGCCTCACCACTACGATAAACGAACTCGAGCGGCTAGTAGCCCGGACGCGGGCGCTGCTGGCGGAGGTAGCACGACGGACACCGCCGCGAGTGTGAAGGTTGCGGCCCGCGCTTAGCGGCGGGATACTTTCTCTATGGCTGTCCCCAATATGCGCGGCCCCCTTTTGCTTGCGATCACCGTTCTGACGTTCTCCGCAACTGGTCTTTCCGCATGGGCGGATGAGATTCGCCTCAAAGACGGCAGGAAGCTTTACGGCGTGATTGTCGCCTACGAAGACAACATGTTCAAGATCAAGACTGACTTTGGATATGAGCTCATCGAAAAGGACAAAGTCGCGTCCATTGTTCCGTCGACACCGGCAGGAAAACCGGAAACGCCCTCCGCGGGGAAGAAGGATGCGCCCCAGCATCCATCCAAGCCCGACGCCGGTTCACAACCACAGGCCGAGCCAGCAGTCGCATCGTCTTCCGATACTTCGGCCACACCAACGAATGCGAGCGCAAGAAAGGCAGATCCGGGCCCAGCGGGGAAGAGCGATAAAGCACGGCCGAAAATAGGGAACGCAGCTGTGAAACCCGAACTTCCAACGAATACAGCGGCGGCTAATCTTGCTGCGCCGGCGATCAAGGGGTCTCCGGTGGTAGTCGCTAATGGACTGGCGTCGTCTACGGCATCGCCTGCCCCGCCGAAAGAACCCGAAGTTCCCGCAAACCGCGAAGAGATCCAGGGCAATCTCTACACGAATTATACTCACGGCTTCCGCATGTACAAAGCGCCGAGCTGGAGCTTGCTCGAGGAAGCGCGCGGCGGCATGCCAAACGCGATCGTGGCAATGGGCACGTCCAACGAATCAACCCTGATGGTAGTCGGCGAGGAGCAAACGAAAGAGCCTTTGGATGCGGCGGCCGCGGGTGTGGAAAAGCGGCTGCACGGGGTCTACTCCAACTACCAGCGATTATCGGAGCGCAAAACGACGGTCGGCGGACTACCAGCCGTGGAGTATCAGTATCGAGGGAAGGCCGACGACCACGACTGGTCGGGAAAGCTGGTGGTTGTTGCGCGCGGCAAGGACGTGTTCACGCTGCTGGCGATGACCTATGCCGACAGTGACCTCATTCAGATTCAGGAAAACGTGATCGCCCGGGCCATCTCGAGTCTCGTTTTCAACGTGCACTAGGCCGGTCTCTGCGGTTGGCGGCTCTGAATAACAACAGAATAACCTTCGATCTTCCTCGGTTTCCGCCAAACGAATTGAAAACCTCCCGCGAGCCGGGACGTCAGCAACTGGGGTCCCTGGTAGTGCCCGGGCTGCTTTTCGCAAAAAGCCCGGAACTGGTTGAAAAGAAAAGGAGTTGAGTCTTGTATCAGGGCAAGAGTGCGAAAGCGTATGCAAGAGAGTCTATGGCTTGGCGTTCCGCACCGGACGGCGAAAGAGTGCGTAAATACCTAACACGACAGATGTTGCGATAATCTTCGGGTTGAGAACGAAAAAGCGGCCGGGCTCCGACCGGAGCTGGGGTAAACCGTCAGACTTTAAAACGAGTCCGTACCACGATCCGAAAAGTGGGCCGAGATCCGACCTAGCTGGCGGCGGCTTCGCCAGGCGCGGCGAGCTTACGGTGTTCGCGGATCATGCCGATGAGGGCCTGGGCGGCGCGAGGGAGGCTGCGGTCGCGGCGGTAGACGAGGCCGAGCTCGCGCCAGAGATCCACGCCTTCGACGGTGAGCAGCTTTACCTCCCCGGCTTTCACCTGATCCTTCGCAAAACTCTCGCTGATAAACGAGACGCCGGCATCAGCGGCGACGAAACGCTTGATCATGCCGATACTCGGCAATTCCATGGTCACCTGAAGGCGCGAGCGGTAGGGACGGAAGAGTTTGTCGAGCACCTGGCGTGTAAAACCAGTCCTCGGAAAGATGAGCGGCTGTTCGGCGACCTCTGCGAGCGTGATTTTCGAGCGATGGGCGAGCGGGTTTCGCGAGCTGACCATGAAGCGCAGGCGGTCTTTGTAAATGTGGTGCATCTTCAGATTAGGCGACTTGATAGGCAGGGTGACGATGCCCAAGTCGGCGGAGCCGTCCTCCACGCGCTGCAAGATCTTGTGGCTGAAGTTGCGGTAAATACTGATTTGCACCAGCGGATAACGGCGCTGAAATTCCGCAAAAATATCAGGAAGCAGGTACAGGCACGTCGCTTCATTGGCGCCAAAAACAACCGGGCCCTGAACCACGTTGCCGCGGTCCGCGACGACCTGAATGGATTCGTCACGCAAGCGAAGCAGTTTTTCCGCGAACTCGAAAAGGACTTCGCCGGCAGGAGTCAGTTCCACGGACTTGGCGGAGCGGTCGAGCAGCCTAGCCTTGTAGGCTTGTTCGAGCTGGCGAATTTGCGCACTAACCGCGGATTGCGAGCGGAAGACCTTCTGGCCCGCGCGTGAAAAGCTCTTCAGTTTGGCGACGAAGACAAAAGTAGCAAGTTGATCGAAATCCATAGTCTGAACGTCCGGTGATAATTATAGCGGATTCTTCCCTGCCGGACGCGGAGTTACTGCCCTTCCTCTCAGGCGTGAAGCGCCGCTTGTGAAATCGGCGCGATCGCTGGCACCGGCAAAATCGCGCGACGCCGTTTGAATTGGGCGAGAATGCCTCTCCAAGTACCCTCCACCGTACCCT
>MNIJ01000205.1 GCA_001919715.1 Acidobacteria bacterium 13_1_20CM_58_21 | reverse complement strand
GCGCCTAAATTTTTTTGTTGCCAACAGAACTAAGGGTTAAAGGATTTGATGGCAGCGACAGTAGCCGCGTCGAGGTTGTGGATCAGCGCGACCATCAGGTCGACAGTGTGGTCGAAGTCCCCGCGGTCGATGATGCCATTGTGCGCGTGGGTGGAGCGCGCCGGCACCAGCACGGTGGTGACCGGGACTCCGCTGCCATTCAATTTAATGGCGCCGGCGTCATCGCCCAAGCCCCGGACGAAATCGAACTGCAGCGGGATGTGCAGATCGGCGGCGACCCGCTTTACGTAGGCAACCAGCTTGCGATTGGGAATTTCGCTGAAGGTGTAAAGCATCATACCGGGACCGCCGCCGAGAACTTCCTGGGCCGCGTCGGGGCCGGGGCCGGGAACATCATTGGGAATCCCCACCTCAAGACCAAAGCCGACATCGGGGTTGATGACGCGAGCCGACGTTGCCGCGCCGCGCATTTCGATACTGCCCTCTTCCTGGACTGTAGCAACATAGAAAACCTGGTTGGGGTGCACAGCCTTGGCCAGCCGGCGCATTACTTCGAGCATGACCGCGCAGCCGACACGGTCGTCCCAAGCCTTGGCAAGGTAGCGATGGTTGGCCAGGATGGCGAAGTCGGAGACGGGCGCGACGGGATCGCCGGGCGAAATGCCCAGAGCAGCGACGTCTGCGGCATTGCGCGCACCGGTATCGAGAAAAAGCTCCTGCCGCTGAGCCTGGCCCTGCGCGTCATGCGGCGCGATGTGCGCGTCCCAGATGTCGGTGACGGCGGGCACCGCTCCCTTGGAGCCGATGATCACCCAGCGCTGGTCGGGCAACGCTCGGTCAAGCCAATAGCCGAGCATCTCCATGGAGATAAAGCCGTCGGGACGGATGCGGCGAACCATGCCGCCGAGTTCGTCCATATGGGCATCCAGCATGATTCGCGGGCCCGCGTCTCCTTGCTGCGCGATGACGGAGCCCAGACCGTCGTAACTTATCTTGTCGGTGAACGCGCGCATGCGATCGGTCATGATTTTGCGCACCGCTTCTTCATATCCCGGAGGGCCGGGAACTTCGGTGAGTTCTTTCAGGAGCTGCACAACGCGGTCCGCATCTTGCGTGGAGGCTGGCGGCCCCTGAGCGTGGATTTGGCTGGCCAAGCAGAAAGGCAGCAGGCAGGAAAACATTCGCCTCATGATGGATGGCTTACCTCGTGGAAGATGATAGACGAAGGAATCGAGCGGGGGTACGGCAAAGTGCGCGAAGATGATGTATTCCGTCGGGCCCTGAAAGCCAGAGTATATTTTCCTCTCGCGATTCGCGAGTGCAAAGAAGCGCCCGGCGCGGCCGGCGATGCGCTTCCACATCGTAAATGCTGGGCATGGGCCGGCTACAGAGAACCGACGGCGGATTCCAGGCGGCCGGCGATTTCGTCGGGGGACATGCCGGGCGGAAAAGTGACGGGCGCACCGATCCGCACGGTGATTTCGCCGAAATGCCCGAGGCGGCGATGTTCGCGCTTCATCTGCCAGACGCCGTCGAGTCGCATGGGAACCACGGAGATGCGCAGATTCTCTGCGAGCAGGCCGATGCCGGATTGAAACGGGGCCGTCTCGCCGGTGCTGGAGCGGTTTACTGCGCCTTCGGGAAAGACCAGCACGCTGTAGCCGCGGTCGACGGATTCGCCGGCGAAGCGGAAGCTTTCGCGAAAGCCGGAAAACTGCGGCAGCGGAAAAACGTTGAAGAGCAAAGTGGTCAGCCAGTAGCCGAGTTGATGGGCCCAGCGCTTGGCGAAGAACCAATCCCGCGGAGGGCAACGCATGTTTTGCAATGATTCGCCGCCCATGGCCGTGGCCAGGCGGTGGCGGAATCGCGGCGGCAAGGCGGCAAGAATCAAGCCTATATCGGCGCGGCGCGTGATGTGGTTGGAAACGATGAGGACGGGCCCAGGCAGGCTGAGAAGATTCTCGCGGCCCACGATGCGCGGGTGTCCCAGGATCTGTGTCGCGGGCCAGACGAGCGCGTAGTAGACCGCCAGCCGCAGCCAGCAAATCGGCTTGCGCTGCGTCCAGCGAGGATAGCTGTAGGCCGTGCGGCGAGCCGCTGGCTGTTCGAGGGCGAGCTCGACATCGGCCACGGTTTTGGCACTGGCAAAAACGGTTTCGTTGAGTTCCACGTGAAACCTTTCCTCCAGGGCGCTCAGGAGTTCCACGCGGTCCAGCGAGGAGAGGTTCATTTCCTCATCGAGGTCACGGTTTACTCGCGAGCCTCGACCTCTCGATGTGCTGAAGTGTTTCAGCAGTTGGTCGAGCGCGGAGGATGAACGGAACTCCGTTTCGGGAACATTTCCCGGTCGCCCATCGAGGATTTGGGCGGCGCGCGAGGCGATGACGGAAAGCCGCGGCTTGCCGGTGGGTGTACGGGGAAAATCAAGGTCGGGCCAGACCAGCCATTTGTGGATCTGCTGATACTCCGCGAGCGATGCGTTCCCGCCCGCGACGGCGGTTCGCGCCGCCTGATCTCCTGATTCCATCATCAGCAAGACCGCGTAAGGTTCGGCGCCGCCTGATCCGAACGGAATGACCGCGCAGTCTCTGACCGCGGGCTGTTTGCGAAGGGCAGCTTCGAGGTCCTCGGGATAGACGTTGAGACCGGCGGGCGTGACGATCACGTTCTTCTTGCGTCCCCGGAAGCGCAGATTACCTTGGGCATCGAGTTCGCCAAGGTCGCCGGTGCGCAGCCAGCCTTGCTCACCCACAGGCCGGACGGTCCCTTGTTCCCAGTAGCCGCCGGAAACATTTTCCCCACGGACCAGGATTTCACCGTCGTCGGAAAGCTTGAATTCACGGCCCGGAAGAATTTTGCCGACAGATCCTTCCGTCGCGCGAAACGGGTGATTCAGGCTGATCAACGATGCAGTCTCCGTCATGCCATAGCCTTGAACGACGGCATAGCCCAGACGCTTGAAAAAGTCCTCGGTTTCATTCGCAAGCGCTGCACCACCGGAGATAAAAGCCCAAAACTTCCAGCCAAAGCGGCGGTGAATTCGGCGAAACGCCCAAGCGCGCTTGAGAAATTTCCTGCCTCTTGCGTATTCCAAGGTGCGGTTCAGCCACTGTGATTTGCTCGGACCGGCGAATTCTCTCTCGATTCCCGCCTGCAGAAGATCAAGCATGCGCGGAACGGCGATGAGCGCGGTGGCGCTCTCTTGCTTTATGGTGCGAATAATTTCGGCGGGATTGCTGGACGATTCGAAAACTACCGCGGCGCTGAGGAGCGGCGGAACAAACAAAGCCATGAATTGGCCGAAGACATGGCTCAAGGGAACGAGCGTAACGAAGCGCAAAGGGTGAAACCAACGCTCGTATTTGCGATACTCATCGAGGCCACGCTCCAGCGGCTCGAGATTTGCCAGAAAATTGCCGTGGGTGAGAACGACGCCGCGGGGCTCGGCGGTGGTGCCCGAGGTGTACAGGATTTCGGCAATGGTGGTTCTTCTAGGACCAGCACCTGGGTCCACGCCGGTATCTGCCGGAGGGGCCAGGCGGTCTACTATCTCCGTGAAATCGTTGATGATCATTGACGGTGGCGCTCCAGGCAGCTCCCCCTGTTGGCGGTCACGCAAGATGAGCTTCACGCCTGCATCCTTGATGGCACGCTCGACGAAATCGGAAGATGCTGTGGAGTCCATAGGCACGACCACGGCGCCTCGCAATAGAATGCCCCAAAAGCAAGCGACCCACTGGACAGAATTGGGACCCCAGAGAAGGACGCGATCACCTGGGACCACGCTCCGTCCAGCGAGCGCATGACTCCAGAAAAGGGCCAAGGCGTAAAGTTCCGTGTACGTCAGCTTTTCCTGTCGGTAGCCGCGTCTTTGGATGACAGCGACGTCGCCACCGAAGCGGGCCAAGTCCGAGAAAAGACTCAGGAGAT
The DNA here is from genome assembly GCA_001919715.1 of Acidobacteria bacterium 13_1_20CM_58_21. GTDB lineage: Bacteria > Acidobacteriota > Terriglobia > Acidiferrales > UBA7541 > Acidiferrum. The sequence goes on along the minus strand of MNIJ01000205.1, from coordinate 18,838 downwards.
TTTTTCGTGGCATAAGCGCAGCAGCTTCTTGGTCTCTGATACCGGTCGATTCTACCCCCGAAGCGGTGGTGCAACCTTCGCGACCAGCTAGACGGTTCATTCGGGCAGGCGGAGGCATCCTCTATCGCAGTGCACGTGCCATGCCAGGAAGGAACAGGCGATTGCATCGGAGTAAAGGCAGACGAGTCGGAATCGCCGGTTCTCGGTTACAATAGTGGCTGGCGGTCTCGGGTGGATCGCAGCGACCCTGGGGCCCTGATACAGCGCTGTCCAATCTTGGAAATAAACAGGAAAGATGCCCGTACCAATTTCACAAATGTGGACGGTTGCGACCTACGTCCTGAAGCAAAAGCTGCGGGGACAGAAGCGCTACCCGTTCGTGCTAATGCTGGAGCCGCTGTTCCGCTGCAATCTGGCATGCGCGGGATGCGGTAAAATCCAATATCCCGCACACATTTTGAAAACGGAATTGAGCCCGGAAGAATGCTTCAAGGCCGTAGAGGAGTGCGGCACGCCGATGGTTTCGATTCCCGGCGGCGAGCCCCTGATGCACCCGCAGATCGAGAAAATCGTCGAGGGGCTGGTGGCGCGGAAGAAGTACATCTATCTATGCACCAACGCGCTGCTGCTCAAAGAAAAGCTTCCTCTTTTCAAGCCCAGCAAATACCTGACGTTCTCGGTGCACGTGGATGGGCAAAGAGAGCATCACGATTTTTCCGTTTGCCGCGAGGGTGGCTACGATCTGGCCATCGAAGGGATCAAGGAAGCGGTGAAACAGGGCTTCCGCGTTACAACCAATACCACGTTGTTCGACGGCGCCGATCCCAAGAGCGTCCGCGCGTTTTTCGACGAAATGATGGAGCTGGGCGTCGAAGGCATGATGCTCTCTCCCGGCTATTCCTACGACAAGGCACCCGACCAAAAGCACTTCCTCGGGCGGGCACGCACGCGGCGATTGTTCCGGGCCATTTTGTCGAATAGGAAGGCCAGTTGGCAGTTCAACCAATCGAAGCTGTTTCTCGAATTTCTGATGGGCAAGCGAACCTATGCCTGCACGCCGTGGGGCATGCCGACCTACAACGTCTTCGGCTGGCAGAAGCCTTGCTACTTGCTGCAGGACGGGTACGTGGACACGTTCCAAGAACTGCAGAGCGCCACCGCGTGGCAGAACTACGGCACGGAGTCTGGCAATCCCAAGTGCGCGAACTGTATGGTGCACAGCGGATATGAAGCTTCCGCCGTGGATCACACCTTCAGCGGCTTGGCGGGATTGTGGGCCACCGTAAAGGCTGAGTTGTCGACAAGATACCAAGATTCGGATGCCCTGGCGATGCTGAATGAACCGGCTAGGCCGGTGCATTCCTATAACCCTCTGGTGCAAATCCAAGCCGACAAGAGCCAGCCTGAGGAGACCCGCGCGTGACGGGTCCGCGGCACGCGGACCGGCCCAGCCACACGGAGGGTTCTCCGCTAAACCCCGACACGCTGGAAGTGGCCCCCGGCACCGTTCATGAAAGCGTCCAAGGGTGGGTGCCCAAGCTGGCCACGGAAGAAGAGTTGCGCGTGGCTCTCGAGAAAGCCTTCGACTATCGCGGTGATGTGACGCTAACTCTTAAAGATAATTCAAGAATCGAAGGTTACTTGTTCGATCGGACGACCGGGTCTTCTCTTACAACCAGTTTTGTGCGCGTTCTGCCCAAAGATTCCAACCAAAAGTTGAAAATCTGCTATGCCGAAATAGCGGCACTTGCCTTCACTGGACGCGACACGGCCGCGGGAAAGAGCTGGGAGGCTTGGGTGAGCAAGTATTGGGAAAAGAAGGCCTCCGGTGAGGGGGTCTTGACCCTGGAGCCGGAATCCCTCGACTAATCAATACCTCGCTCTGGGTGTCGTCTCCGGCACGGAATTTCAGTTAACATCTTATTGTTCAACTACTTAGATGAAAGGCTGGGGCTGACCTCCCCGGGTTTCCCGGGTCGGTACCGTGGACAGTCAGCCCCTTTTGTGGTATCCTATCGTGCAGAGTGTATTGCTCTTATATGGCCTTTTGACGCGGTCGGGGCTCTGCTGGTCCAACCTTTGCGGTCAGCAGGAATCCGATCAACTCGGGATCGCGCATGTGAGGTTGGCAAGTGAAGGAACAAGGCATGAAGTGGTTTAACGCTTCGAAGGGCTTCGGGTTCATCCAGCGCCAGACGGGAGAAGATGTTTTCGTACACTTTTCCGCCATCGCGGTGGAAGGATATAAATCTCTCAACGAAGGTCAGCTAGTGGAGTTTGAAGTGAAGAAGGGCCCCAAGGGCCTACAGGCTGAGAACGTTCCTAGCCTTTAGCCTCTCCGCAGGAGGGCCCCTGACGAGTTCGGGGGACGTCTATCTGAACGAGATTCGAGATTATCGGCGTGCGGTCAAGGAGGACGTTGTGCAAGTGATGCAGGAAGGTCAGACCATCAAGCATGAAATGTACGGCCTGGGTATCGTAACCGCTTCTGACCAGGAACGCACCGCAGTGGATTTTGACGATCATGGCCCCAAGCTGTTCGTGACGAGCATTATGACGGCCGAACTGATCGGCGAAGCGCCCGCGACTCCGCCGAAAACCAAGCGCCGCCGTAAGGCTTCTACAGCAGCCAAGGCCGCCAAGAAAGCCGCAGCAGCAGCAGCCAGCCGCTAGTAAGACCTGTCAGTCAAACGGGACATCCGCGCGCCGAGCCAGCCCAGAGTTGCGTCTGCTGGCATTGCTCTCCCAGTCGCGCCGATTAGGAAAGGGTCTGAGGTATGCAGCGCTTGGTCATCGCTCTTGGAGTCATCCTTCTGGTTTTGGGTGTGATTGGACTGGTCCATCCCAATTTCAACTACCACCAACAGGAAGAAGTGGCCAAACTCGGTCCCATCAAAGCAACTGTGGACGAAGAAAAAACCACACAAATCCCAGCAGCGCTGTCGATAACTCTCCTGGTAGCCGGCATTGGGCTTGTTGTTCTCGGGCCGCGCATGAAGCAGTAGCTTGGGCCATCGACACTCTCGATGGCTACCGCACCGGCCCGAGCGGTTGCTCACAGTTGCATGGCGGAAGCCATACCCGGGCATACCTCTCCGGTCGAACTCACAGAGGAGGCATGATAAAGAACAGGCCACTCCAAAAATTGCCCTAAAATTGCTGGTGTAACTTAGCCGGCGATTCCGCCTGGTCTTGCGCGTGGTAAGAGGAGCGCACCAGCGGGCCGGCTTCGACGTGCCTGAAGCCCATGGCCTCGCCCAGCACTTTGTATTCGGAGAATTCACCGGGATGAATGTAGCGAACGATGGGTAAATGATCGCGAGTGGGTTGCAGATATTGTCCGAGCGTCAGAATGTTGGTACCCTGCGCGGCGAGGTCCTGCATGGTAGCGAGGACTTCGTGCTTTTCTTCCCCCAGCCCGAGCATCAGACCAGTCTTGGTCGGAATTTCAGGATGTGCCGCCTTGGAACGGCGCAACAGTTCGAGCGAGCGCTCATACACCGCGCCTTTGCGGACCTGGCGATAGAGGCGCGGCACGGTTTCGGTGTTGTGGTTGAGAATATCCGGACGCACGGCAAGCACGACGTCTAACGCATTCCAATCACCGCGAAAATCAGGAATGAGCACTTCGACTTTGCAGCCGGGGACGCGGCGGCGAATCTCTTCGATGGTACGCGCAAAGAGGTGCGCGCCGCCGTCGGGCTGGTCGTCGCGGTTCACGGAAGTCACGACCGCGTAGCGCAATCCCATCTTGGCCACCGCTTCCGCCACACGCAATGGTTCTTCTTCATCCGGCGGCCCGACAGGCTTGCCTGAAGGCACGGCGCAGAAGCCGCAAGCGCGTGTGCAGATGTCCCCCAGAATCATGAACGTCGCGGTACCGTGCTCCCAGCACTCGCCCATGTTCGGGCAGCGCGCGCTTTCGCAGACGGTGTGCAGATCGAGCGTGCGCATGATGCGCTTCAGATCCTGGTGGCGCTGGCCACCGAAAAATTTGACGCGCAGCCAATCCGGGCGGGGAGGTGGACCCGGCGAGGGCCACGGCACCGCCGGGGTATTCGAGATGATGTTGAACGGTGTGGTCACGGGGCTAAGCGCCAAACCTCTATTTTACGCTTATCGAAGCACATGGTACAAACTGCGTTCTGTTCCAAGCCGTCTCCCCACCACAAAAGTATGGACCCTGGAGTCTATTTGAGGGTCCAGCACTTTCATAGACGGATGAGCAACCTTACGGTTGAGAGCAAAATTCATTTCCTGTCGTATACTCAAGCGGAGCGAGAAGACGATGAAGCTCTTTGTCCCTGCCTTGTTTCTCGAACTCTTCCTTGCAACCATGGCGTCCCCGCAGACGACTTCGCGCAACCTCCCCGAGAGACCCAAAACCGAGGAATGCGGGATTTCGGGGATGGTGGTGAAACTGGCAGGGAGCGAGCCGTTGAAAACTGCGACGGTACAGCTTCAGAGCCTGCAGGATCTTGCACACACCATCTCGGTGCTCACCGACGTGGGTGGCCGCTTCGAGTTGAAGGGAATCGATCCCGGGCGTTACCGGCTGAAGGTAAGCCGCACAGGTTTTGTGACCCAAGAGTACGGCCAGAAGACCGCCAATGATCCCGGAGCCGAGATTCGTCTACATCCAGGGCAAGACCTACACGGCGTTCTTTTCCGTCTCATTCCCTGGGGCGTCATCGCGGGGAGAGTCCTGGATGAGGAGGGCGAGCCTCTTCCTTGGGCACAAGTCAGCGCTTTACGGGAAATCTATTTTAACGGCAAACGCAAGCTGTCTCCAGAGGTGCTCGTACCCACGAACGATCTTGGGGAGTATCGCCTCTTTGGCTTGAAACCGGGCCGATACTTTGTCAGCGCCAAGTATCGGCCGGGTCTACACGTGGTAGGCCGGGGAGAAGTGCGAGAAGATGAAGGGGACCATTCCCGGCCGGAATTCATGCCCATCTTTTACCCCAGTAGTCCAGACCCAGCGCGGGCTTCAACGATTACGCTCAAAGCAGGAGAAGAGCTTCCCGCTGTCGAAATTCTGTTGCGGCCAGTGACCACCTTTGAGGTCCGCGGCCGCGTGTACAACCTGGTTGCGGGCAGGCGTTCAAATACCGGAGTCATCGTTCAGCTGGAGCAACGCAACAGCAACGTGGCTTGGGGTTCGCCCGACCATCAGTCAATGGTCGAAAACCCAGACGGCTCTTTTGAGATTACCGGGGTGCTGCCTGGCTCTTACACGCTAAGCGCCTTGTGGTTTGAAGATGGGCGGCGATATCAGGCGCGACAATCCATCGAAGTAGGCAATGCCAATGTGGAAGGCGCAAATCTCACCATCATCCCGGGAATAACCGTTCCCGGACGAATCGTCTGGGACGGGAAGGCCAGCATGGATCGGGATGAACTCCTCGTCAGCATCGCTCCGACGGACTCAAGAATCTCTTTCTATGGGCCCGCCAGGGTCACGGGAAACTCATTCGTCCTGAAAGACGTTTTCGACGGAACCTATCGTTTGGGAGTGCTGGGGCAATCGAAGGACTGCTATGTTAAGTCCCTTCGCTACGGATCGAGCGATGCGCTCCAAGCAGGTTTCACCGTTCTCCGTGGCATCCCCGCATCCCTTGAAGTAACTATCAGCTCGCGCGGCGCTCGCGTTCAAGGGGCGGTCACCGACCAGGACAATCTTCCCGTCACCGGGGTGTGGGTTGTGCTGGTGCCGGACGAGGCCCACCGAGATCAATCCCGTCTCTATCAGAAAGCGGCCACGGATCAATACGGACGCTATCTTCTGAGAGGGATTGCACCCGGCGAATACAAAATCTTCGCTTGGGAGGAAGTCGAAGATGGTGCCTGGGAAGATCCAGATTACCTCACTACATTTGAAGATCGCGGGCAGAAGATTTCTGTCCAAGAAGCGGACACCAAAACGATAGACATTGTCGCCATCAGGACGAAAGCCCTGAATAATTGAGAACCAGAAGCAGCAGGACTATAGCGGCTGCCGCGAAGATCGGATGAAATCGCGCAGAACGGTAACGTTGGGGCCGTAAGCGCCGATGCGCCCGGCGTCCACAGGCAGACCGAGACGCTCGGCAAGATCAAGATCCACACCCGCGTCGTCCAGCTCCGACAAGCTGAAACCCTGCGCCGGCAGCACGCGATTCAAGCCCGTCGAGTAGACCGGCCGCGGCGGGCGCCGATGCCGCCAGGGGCGGCGCGCCAGCTCGTAAAATCTTTCCCAATCGCGTTTGTGCCAGGTCGTCATTCTACGTTTGACCGTGAACCGTTCACCTGCTGATATATTTTCCTCGTCCCTTTTGATGCACGCCCTGCCGATAAGGTTCACCACTCCGTAGCCGCGCATCTCTTCAGCCAGGCACGGCACCCATATTGGCAGGCCTATTCATATACTTCATAAGACCGCTGGCAAGGCAATTTCCTTGTCGCTTGTTTCAAACCCGTTACCAGAGGAATGTCTCGCGAATCAGGCCGAGGGAGACGGAGCGGGATCGACCTAACCAAATCGGTTGCATGCTGCGGAATACTACTAGCCTGGTGGGTATTCCCTAGCGCGATGTCCGCTCGCGAAGCCTCGTCCGCGGACAGCACTGGCCGCCCCCCAATGATTAGACGAGTTGAACCGGCGGAGGTGAGAACCGCAACGAACAATGAATGATTGACGCAGAGATACCACTCAGGATTCCCTGAGAGGGACCGAGGTGCCCAGGCCGGAGCCGGGACGCTGTGCTTTCAGATTCGCGAGTGCTTGCTTACCAGCGATTACCACGATCGCCGCGATCACCGCCGCGCCCGCCACCACCGCCATGGCCGCCACGCCCACCGCCACCACCACCACCATGGCCACCGCGTCCGCCGCCGTACCCGCCGCGCCCGCCACCACCGCCGCCGCCGCGCTCTGCCTGGGGACGTGCTTCATTCACTACCAGGTTTCGTCCGCCGAAATTCTGACCGTTCAGGGAGTTCACCGCGCGATCCGCGTCTTCGTCATTGGTCACTTCAACGAAAGCGAACCCGCGCGACTGTCCCGTAAAGCGATCGCGAATTAGATTGACGCCCGAGGGAGTTACACCGATCTGCGAAAACCACTCGTTGAGCTGGTCTTCCGTCGCGGAAAACGGAAGGTTACCGATATAGAGCTTCTTCACCTCTTACTCCTTCTGTCCGGAACCTAAAATGCGAGTCGCGGAGCGCGCTGAAGAGACAGCTACTCTGACCAGCAGTCCGGAAAGCCGGGCCACCGCAGGCGCGATGCTTCAGGCGGTCTGTTGCATGGTCTCGGAAATTAACCCCTTTTGCAACTGAAATTGTCCCGCGGCGGCGCGCCAATTGCCCGCAGCACCGCATCAGCGGGTACGTCAAAAACCACGCCGTAATCGTGCTGGGGCACTTGCACACAAAGAGCATGACCGCGTCAGCCGCAGGAACATCGGAGCAGCCCGGAAGGAAAGTTAAGCAGAAGTCCAGGCTGACCCGTGCCATCCTTTGGCAAGGCTGGGGAGAACTAGGTCGCCAGTTGGGGTACGAACAGAGCTGCGTGGAATACCAGTCGGAAGCCTTCACTTGCGGCTTTTCAGGGAACGTGGACGAGGTAGCGGCCCAGAATCAACTCAGGAAGTTTCTCAGCAATCCCGTGACCGACCACCCGGCCGGCTGCTATGAACTGACGCACGATATCCCGACGCGCACGCAGGAACACCCCATCGAAGAGGCGGCTTAGAGAATCCCCCTCGTTCACGACCGTTCACGAGGGGGAGGACGCGTCAAAGATTCTTCTTGGGCGCGCGCAGTGTTCAGATGGGACGCGTTAGTGATACGATGCGCCCAATTTGCTCCCCGCCCGAGAGGTTCTTATGCGCGGCACGATGATGGATTATCCGCTGACGCTGCCCACCGTCCTGGAACGCGCGGGGAAGATCTTCTCGAGGGTCGAAATCGTCTCCCGCAAGCCGGACAAATCCATCGCGCGCACCTGCTATGGCGAATTCTATCGGCGCGCGCGCCGGCTTGCGGCAGCGTTGACGAAACTCGGATTGCAGGCGGGCGACCGCGTAGCCTCCATGATGTGGAACCACTCCGCACATCTCGAAGCCTTCTTCGGCGTTCCGTGTGCCGGTGGCATTCTGCATACGTTGAATCTGCGGCTCCATGCAGATGAAATTGCCGGAATCGCAAGGCATGCCGGCGACCGCTTCCTGCTGATCGATGACATCCTTCTTCCCGTTTACGAAAAGTTCCGCAGCGGCGCGCCCTTCGAAAAAGTGATTGTGGTTCCGCATGGTTCCGACGCAATGCCGGAAGGGTTTCTAAATTACGAGCTCCTTCTCGCCGATGCTGGCGACGACTTTCGTTATCCGCAACTCGACGAAAACGACGGCGCAGCCATGTGCTTCACCTCGGGCACGACCGGTCATTCCAAAGGTGTCATATATTCCCACCGCGCGCTGGTGCTGCACTCCTTTGCGTGCGGCCTCGGCGAAGTTTTTGGCATGACCCATTTCGACACGGTGCTGCCTGTCGCTCCCATGTTCCATGCCAACGCCTGGGGTCTTCCTTTCGCCTGCACCATGCTCGGCGCACGCCTGGTTCTCCCCGGCCCGAGTGTCGATCCGGAGAGTGTGCTTGGCCTGATGGTCAGCGAGCGGGTGACCATCGCCTGCGGTGTGCCCACCGTGTGGATCGCCGTCCTCGAAGCGCTGGAGAAAAACCCCGGTCGCTGGAAATTTGACGCCCCTGTCCGCATCGTCTGTGGCGGCACCGCCCCGCCTCTTGAGCTGATCCGCCGCCTAGACCGTTACGGTCTACAGATCAAGCACCTCTGGGGCATGACCGAGACCACTCCGATAGGCACTTCCGGCGGACTCCGGCCGCACATGCGCGACTGGCCCGACGACGAAAAATACGAAACCCGCGCTAAACAGGGTTGGCCGGCGCCCTTTGTGGAAATTCGCTTGATGCGTCCCGAGGGAGAAGCGCCCTGGGATGGCGCGACTTCCGGGGAGATCGAAATCCGTGGCCCGTGGGTCGCCGCCAGCTACTACGATTCGCCGGACCAGGCGCATCGCTGGACCGCCGACGGCTGGTTCCGCACCGGAGATGTCGCCACCATGGACGAAGCCGGCTACGTCAAGATCGTGGACCGCGCGAAAGATCTCGTGAAGTCCGGCGGCGAATGGATCAGCTCCGTCGACCTCGAGAACACATTAATGGGTCACCCCGCCGTCAAAGAAGCCTGTGTGGTCGGCATCCCCCATCCGAAATGGCAGGAGCGCCCGCTCGCCGCAGTGGTATTAAAAGATGGCGCTCAAGCCACCCCGGAAGAGTTGCGCGCCTTCCTTGCACAATCCTTCGCCAAGTGGCAGCTCCCCGACGCTTTCGTTTTCGTCGACGCCATTCCCCGCACCTCCGTCGGCAAATTCAAAAAAATCGCTCTCCGGGAACAATTTGCAAATTGGAAGTGGGAATCCTAGGCCGGAGACCTCGCGAAAGAGCGGCTCACCAGTCATCTCTTCCGTTCATCTAACGGAGAATCGTCGACCGCGAGCTTCCTTTTAAGTGCGATAACTCGCATTGATACGCACGTACTCAGCTGTGAAATCGCAGGTCCAGTAACGGGCCATGGCTTGGCCCGCGTGCAGATCCACGACGAGTTGAACGTGTTCGGAGAGCAGACGATTGCTTGCGGCGCGTTCGTTGAAATGGACCGGCTGTCCACGCCGCAGTACGGGGATGCCCGCCATCTTGATATCCACGCGCGAGACGTCAAAGGAAACGCCCGAACGCCCAGCCGCCGCGAAAATACGACCCCAGTTGGGGTCGCCGCCTGCGAAGGCCGTTTTCACCAGCGGCGAAGTGGCAATCGTTTCCGCGATGCGGCGCGCGGCGGCTTCGTTCTTGGCGTTGCGCACTTCGATCTCGATGACGCGCTGTGCGCCTTCGCCATCGGCGACGATTTGCAGTGCCAGCGACCGGCAAACTTCTTCAAGCGCAGCCGTGAAGGCGCGGTGCGCCGACGTACCCGCTTTGATGCGAGGCGCTCCCGCTTCGCCGTTGGCGAGAACCAGCAAAGTGTCGTTCGTCGAAGTGTCGCCATCCACGCTGATGGCATTGAACGTGTGTCCGGTGACGTCAAGAAGCGTTTTTTGTAAAAGGGAAGGAGCAATTGCGGCATCCGTAGCGACAAACGCCAGCATCGTGGCCATATTCGGATGGATCATCCCCGCGCCTTTGGCGCAGCCCACCAAGTTAATCCGTTTGCCGACCATCTTAAACGAAGCCGCGGCGGTCTTCGGACGCGTATCGGTGGTGCAAATGGCCAGAGAAGTCTCCGCGAAGGAGCGCGCGGAAGAACGGCGATGACGGGCGATGACCGGCAGCGCGCGAAGAATCTTTTCCAGCGGTAAAGGCACGCCGATGACGCCCGTCGAGCAAACAAACAATTCTTGTGGCGCACAGCCGAGGCGCTTGGCGGTTTCGGCAACCGTGCGTTCGGCGGCGACGCGGCCTGCCGAGCCGGTGGCGCAGTTGGCGTTGCCAGCGTTTACCACCACGGCGCGCATGCGGCCCTTCGAGGCGCGCAAGTGTTCCTTGGAGATGAGCACGGGTGCGGCAACCACCAGATTCTGCGTGAAGACGGCGGCCGCCGAAGCCGGCGCGTCGCTCGAAAGAATCGCGAGATCGAGCGCACCGGTTTTCTTCAAGCCGCAGGCGGTGGCGGCGAAGCGAAACCCGCGCGGCAGGGACGCTTCCGAAAGTGCGTGCTTTATCAAGGGGACATCCGTATGACTAGCGCGCCGCTCCCGGATGGGACCTCCGATCCTCGGCAACCGCTGCGAGGGGAGATTGATGCTTCGTTGCTTGGCTGGCCTTCATGGCTTGGCTCCTGTTTTGGTGACTTTTTTGTTGAGACGTCCTTCCAAATCGGCAAGGGCAGCGCGCACATTTTCGGGCGCGGTACCGCCGGGAACTTTTTTCGCGGCGAGCGCCGCCTCCACGCTGAGGCCCTTCGCGATATCGGCTTCAAATGCCGGCGAGATTTTCTTGAGAGCCTCGAGGGGCAGCGCCGTCCAGGAAACATTTTGCTTCTCGGCTTCGCGCAGCACTTTGCCAATGATGTCGTGCGCTTGACGGAAGGGAATTCCTTGGTGCACTAGATAGTCGGCGGCCTCCGTTGCGAGCAGGGCAGGATTGGAGGCTGCCGTCTGCAGGCGTTCGGCGTTGAATCTTGTAGAAGCGACAGCGCCGGTTGCAACCGCAATCATGTCCATGACCTGGTCATGCGCGGCGAACAGGGCTTCTTTGTCTTCCTGGAGGTCACGCTGGTAACTCGTCGGCAATCCTTTGAGCGTCATGAGCAAACCGAAAAGAGCACCGGTGATACGGCCGGTTTTGCCGCGAATCAATTCCCAGCAATCGGGATTTTTCTTTTGCGGCATAAGACTGCTGCCCGTCGAGTACTCGTCGGGCAGGACGAGGTAGGAAAATTCCTGCGATGCGAAAATCACGAAGTCCTCGGCAAGGCGCGAAAGATGTGTGGCCATCCCGCTGAGAGCAAACAGATAATCGAGCGCAAAATCGCGGTCGCCGACAGCATCGAGGCTGTTCGCCGTGATGCGGGAAAATCCAAGCTCGCGCGCAATCGCGGGGCGATCAATCGCGAAGGAATTCCCGGCGAGCGCGCCCGAGCCCATCGGACAGGCGTCCGCGCTTGCCGCAGCGTGCTCGAGGCGCCGAATGTCGCGAGTAAACGCCTCGGCGTGAGCAAGCAGAAAATGCGAAAGCAAGATCGGCTGCGCAGGCTGCATATGGGTCATCCCCGGCATGGGAACGTAGAGGTTGGCTTTCACTTGCTGCAGAAAGGCGTCGAGCAAAGCCTCCAAGATGCCCTGAATCTCCCTGGCAGCGTCGATGACGAACAAACGGAAATCGGTGGCGACAAGTTCGTTGCGGCTGCGGCCGGTATGCAGCTTCCACCCGAGCGCGCCTAGTTCTTGGACCAGCGCTTTTTCGACGAAGTGGTGGACGTCTTCCGCGTCAGCCCCGAACGCTTCGAGCCAAGCGGAATCCGTCTTGGCCCGCTCGGAAATCTTCTCGAGCGCCGCAAGGGTTTCTTTCACTTCGGCCGCGGTAAAAATGCCGATGGGCTCCAGAGCCTTGGCCCAGGCACGATCAACGGCAATCTCATAAGGCAAGAGACGGCGATCGAACCCAAACGAGCGCTGGAACCGAGCGAAGCGCTCGTTCGGCGCGCGCTCGAAGCGTCCTCCCCACAGCCGGTGGTCTTTGCGTTCGGTCATATGGCCAGGGTCGCTAGGTTGCTGATGGTTCAGCCGAGAACCTTGGGCGATGCTCATGGGATCCCCTCGGGATGATCGTCACACCAGTCGAGGTGGTGCTCACGAATTTGTCTCCGCTTTGGCTTTGGGGCGCACGGTGACGGGCAGCGCAAACAAATTGATGAAACCTTCGGCGTCCTTGGGGTTGTAGCGGCCCATGGTAAAGCTGGCAAGATCGGCGCGGTAGAGCGAGAAAGGCGAAACGCGCTTGGTGACATTCAGCGTGCCTTTCCACAATTTGAGGCCCACGGCGCCGGTGACGCGCTGCTGCGCGACGTTGAAGAATCCGTCGAGTGCTTCGCGCAGCGGTGCGAACCACAAGCCGTAGTAAACCAGCTCGGCGTAGCGCAGTGAAAGCGCCTGCTGGAAATGCGCGGTCTCGCGGTCGACGGCGAGCCGCTCCAGTTCCTGATGGGCTTTGACGAGCAGGGTGCCGCCAGGAGTTTCGTAGGCGCCCCGCGATTTCATCCCCACGAGGCGATTTTCGACAAGATCGGTGCGGCCAATGCCGTGTTTCGCGGCGATTTCGTTGAGCGTCGTGAGCAGATCGACGGGACCGAGTTTCGTGCCGTTGACCGAAGTGGGGGTGCCGGCTTCGAATCCGATTTCGACTTCTTCCGCTTTGTCAGGCGCTTTTTCCGGCGAAACAACCCACTGCCACATCGCTTCGCTTGGCGCGTTGGCGGGATCTTCGAGCTCGCCGCCTTCGTGACTGAGATGCCAGATGTTGCGGTCGCGGCTGTAGATGTTTTTCTTGCTCTGCTCGACCGGGACGTTGTGCTTCTGCGCGTAGGCAATGGCGTCTTCGCGGGAATCGATGTCCCATTCGCGCCAGGGAGCAATGATCTGGATACTGGGCGCAATGGCTTTGTAAGCCAATTCAAAACGGACTTGATCATTGCCCTTACCCGTGCAGCCGTGCGAGAGACCATCGGCACCGAGCGCCCGAGCAATTTCCGCCTGGCGCTTGGCGATGACGGGCCGCGCCATGGAAGTGCCGAGGAGATAGGTGTGTTCGTAAATCGCTCCGGCGCGGAGCGTCGGCCAGATGTAGTCCCGCACAAATTCCTCTCGGAGATCTTCTACATGCGCGGATGAAGCGCCAGTGGCGAGCGCTTTCTTGCGCGCGGCTTCCAGGTCTTCCTGCTGGCCGACGTCACCGATTACGGCGATGACTTCGCAGCCGTAGTTTTCCTTCAGCCAGGGAATAATGATGGAGGTGTCGAGTCCTCCGGAGTAGGCGAGTACCACTTTCTTGGGCTTGTTCAATTGCTTATTCACGATTCCTCTCTTCGGTATAGACGTCGCCAAGCTGGAGCGCAGGCCGCCGCCGCGGGCGCCCCTAGAAAGAAAATTCCATGGGAGGGCGAAACTAGCATCGCTCGATCAGAATAGCGTATGCAGGATGGCCTTCTGCACGTACATGCGGTTTTCGGATTGATCGAGGACCACCGACTGCGAGCCGTCGAGTACTTCCGGCGTGACTTCCAGGCCGCGGTGCGCCGGAAGGCAGTGCATGAACACGGCGTCCGGCGCGGCGAGCAACATCAGCTCGGCGTTCACCTGATAAGGCTGGAACACGGTGTTTCGCACCTGCCCCTCGGCTTCAAAACCCATGCTGGTCCAGGAATCGGTGTACACGCCCATCGCGCCGCGGACGGCCTCGCGCGGGTCGGTCATCATTTCGATTTTGGCTTTCGTCTCGCGAGCCATGCGCTTGCCGTCGGCGACAACTTCAGGCCGGGGCGCGTATTCCGCGGGCGTGGCAACGCGCAGGTGCACGCCGAGGCGGGCGGCCAGATAAATCAGCGAGTGGCAGACGTTGTTGCCGTCGCCAACATAAGCAAGCTTGAAACCGCGCAGGGTGCCAAATTTCTCTTCCAGGGTAAAGAAATCGGCAAGCGCCTGGCAGGGATGAAACTCGTCGGAAAGCGCGTTGATCACGGGGATGCCGGCATTGGCGGCCATTTCCTCGAGGACCCGCTGATGGTAAACCCGCGCGACGATGCCCTGTACCCAGCGCTCCAGGTTCCGAGCGACATCGGCGATGGACTCGCGCGCACCGAGAGATGCGGACGCTTGCGTGTGGTCCAGGAAAACGACGGAACCACCCATACTCTGGATGCCGACATCGAAGGTGACACGGGTGCGCAGCGAGGGCTTCTCAAAAATCAGCGCGATGAATTTGCCGTGGAGCGTGGAGGCGTAACGGACCGGGCGCGCTTTGATGTCCGCCGCAAGCTGGAGCAATTCACGCGCGTCCGCCGGGCTCCACTCCGCTCCGGTGAGGAGATCTTTCGTCAAAGATACAGGCGCAACTAACGTCGTGGTGGTCATTTTTTCACCTTACCGCCGCAAGCACAGCCCGCTCAGGATTCGCGGTCTTGCCGGAACCTGAAGCGGCGGCCTGCTGTGGGGTTGTTCGAAGAACAAGTTCAAAGAGCCTGAGAAATTCGCGCACCTCGGCGCGCGTGATGATGAACGGCGGCAGCAAGCGCAACGTAAATTCGCGGGTGCAATTGATCAGCAAACCACGCTGCATGGCCATGCTGACAAAAGGCGCGCCTTCGATGGAAAGTTCGATACCGATCATCAGGCCTTCGCCGCGGACTTCGCGGACGAAGTCGAACTTGGCGGCTAGTTTCGTGAGGCCCTCGCGCAGCTCCGCGCCTCGCGTGCGGATATTTTCGAGCAGCTCCTGGTCCTCGACGATGTTGAGGAACTCGAGGGCAACTCTACAGGCCAGCGGGCCGCCGCCAAACGTGGTCCCATGAATCCCCGGAGAGATGCGCGAGGCAACCTCCTCGGTGGTGAGTATGGCGCCCAGCGGAAGGCCGGCGGCGAGAGGCTTGGCAATCAAGACAATATCCGGTCTCGATCGAAACTTCTGATAGCCGAAGTAGCGGCCGGTGCGGCCGAGTCCGCATTGAATCTCATCGGCGATCAGGAGAGCGCTGTGCTCGGTGGCGAGGGCGCGAGCGCGATTCCAGAGAGCTTCGCTGACGGGATAGATCCCGCCTTCGCCCTGGATCGTTTCCAAAAGGATGCCGCACACGGTCTCGTCGAACTTCGCCTGGAGATCGGCCACATCGTTGAAACGCACGAACTCCGCGCCGGGAACGACGGGCGCGAAGGGCAACCGATACTTTTCCGTGGAAGTGACGCTGATGGCCCCGAACGTGCGCCCATGAAAAGAATTCTCCAGGGCCAGGAAACGGTGCTTCTTCGCTGTCGTCCCCGCAGCCTCGCTGGACTGGCGTCCAAACAGGCGCGCGAGCTTCATCGCGCCATCAATGGCTTCCGTCCCGCTGTTCGAGAAAAAGACGCGATCCATCCCGGACCACGCTGCCAGTTTGCGCGCGAGCGGGCCTTGGTAGGCATTATGAAAAAGATTGGAGAGGTGAATGGCGCGCGCGGCTTCACGGCGGATTACCTTCACGATGCGGGCATGCGCATGTCCGAGCGCGTTTACGGCGATACCGCCAAGAAAATCGAGATACTTTTTTCCCGTGGAATCGAAAACGTAGGCGCCGCGGCCGTGGGTCATGACTACCGGCTGGCGCTTGTAGGTAGGCAGAAGGAACTTCTCGGCGTCCAGCAGGCGCGTGTCTGATTTGGCGGTTTTTGCCAGACCATGTTTGGGCTTGCGCATGGAACGCGACAGGGGCTTCTTTGTGGCCAAAGGTCCCATCAAGCCACCGAAAGAGCCGCTTGGGCAGCGGCCAAAGGTACCCGCAGGACGCGCGTTCCAGGGATGGACGTCACCCTGTCATTGGCGGATGTCTCGGCCGCGTGCGAGGACAGCAACAAGGCTTCGGGTGAAGTGCCGCCGACGATGCGGACTTCGCGGACGCCGCCTTCGATGGCCCGCTTGGCGGCTTCGAGCTTGAGAACCATGCCCCCAGAAACGACGCGGCATTGGACCAAGCGCTCAATGTCCTCGCAAGTGACCACCGAGAGAACTCTCTCCCCATCGAGAACGCCGGCGACATCCGTGAGATAGATCAATTGGTCGGCGGCCAGATATTCCGCGCAGGCAGCCGCCATGTGGTCGGCGTTGATGTTGTACAACTCATTGTTGGGGCCCAGGCCGAGGCACGGCGCAACGGGTAGAAGCTTTTCGCGCCAGAGGGATTCGATGAATTGCGCGTTCAATCCGGTGAGGTAACCGACGAAGCCCAGGCGGCCTTCGACTTCGTTGTGCACCATTGGCTCGGCGACGAAACAGCGAGCATCCGCGGCGGAGACCCCCACGGCGGGCTGCCCTTCGGCAGAGATTGCCGCGGTCAACTTCTTATTCAGCAAACCGGCGAACACCATGACGGCCACATCGCGCGTTTCGCGGTCGGTAACGCGCAACCCCGCGATGAACTTGCTTTCGATGGCCATGCGCTTGAGCGTGGCGGTGAAGAGTCGGCCGCCGCCGTGCACGACGAGAATTTTGTGGCCTTCCTGGGCGAGCGTGGCGACCTGCCGGGCAACAGACCACACCGTGGCGTCGTCTTCGAGCAATGCTCCTGCAAATTTGATTACGATTCTCATTGAAGTGCGGTTTGCTCCTCTATTCCCAACATAAGGTTGAAATTCTGTACGGCCTGGCCGGCAGCGCCTTTTCCAAGATTATCCAGGCACGAGACGATAACCAGGCGGCGTCCAGATTTGTCCAGTGCGAATCCGATGTCGCAAAAATTAGTGTGCGCGACGTGTTGCAGTTCGGGGAGCGTCCCGGCGCACCACAGGCGAACCATCGGGCGCCCGGCATAGAACTTGCGGTAGAGCGTTTCAATGTCCGCAGCAGTCTGCGGTTGGGCGAGCGAAACGTAAATGGTGGAAAGAATACCGCGTGCCAGCGGCAGCAGGTGCGTGGAGAAAACAACTTGCGACTCCGACAGACCAGTGTGTTCGAGAATTTCCGGCGTGTGACGATGGTTGAAGAGACTGTAAGCCTTGAAATTTTCATCCACTTCGACGAAGTGCAGGTCACGGCGAGGATCTTTGCCGGCGCCGCTGGCGCCGGACTTGCAGTCGCAAACGACGCCGGCGCCGGGAGCAAGCCAGCCTGCTTGAGTCAGAGGCCGCAAGGCAAGAATCACGCTGGTCGCATAACAGCCCGGATTCGCAACCAAGCGAGCCTTGGCAATTTCGCCCGAATAGAGCTCCGGAATGCCGTAGACAGCTTCCCGAAGCCATTGGGCGTGAGGCGCGGCCAGCTGGTACCAGGATGTAAAGGCTTCCGCTTCGCGAAAGCGGAATGCTGCGCTCAAATCTACGACAGAAAGACCGGCCTTGATCAAGGCGGGCGCCAATTCCACGGAAACTTCGTGGGGAGTCGCAAGAAACGCGGCGCCCGCGCCGCTGCAAGCGATGGCCTCAACCGAAAGAGGTCGGAGCGCTGCCTGGCCCCAGCCGCGGAACTGTGGGAAGAGTTCGGCGAGGCATTTCGCGCCGTTTGTTTCGCGGACGTAGAAGACCGGCGGCTGAAGCGCGGGATGACGCAGAAGAATCCGCGCCAGTTCAAGACCGGTGTAGCCGGTGACACCCACAACCGCGACTTGGCGGCGATTTCTCATTTCACCAGGGCGGCGATCTTCCTCTCGAGGGATTCGCGTGATTTCTTGTTGGGGGTGATGATCAGGACCGTATCGTCACCCGCGATGGTTCCCGCGATTTCTGTGAATTTAGCGCCATCGACGGCGGCCGCCAGCGGCTGGGCGCCGCTCGGAGGCGTCTTCAAAACCAGAAGATTTTCCGCAGGCCGGATATCGAGAAGAAACTCGCCGAGGGCGCGAGCGAGCGGGTGCAAAGGTGCCGGCTCTTCGGGCAGTGCGGTGGCCAGCTTGTAGCCCGCGTGCGTCTTTATCAGCCGGAGTTCTTGCAGGTCGCGCGAAAGAGTGGCCTGGGTTACGCGGAGTTGTTGGCTAGCCAGTCGGCGCCGCAGCTCTTCCTGATTGGCGATCCGCTGATCCGCCACCAAGCGGAGGATTTGACCCTGACGAAATGTCTTGTGCGTGCTCATGGCGATCGAGGATACTTGCCTCTGTATTTTTATACATGCGACTGCATACCGCTGTCAATGGGTTTCCGAAAAACTCTTGTGGGCCCGTGCGGTAGCGCGAGACGCGAGAGAAGCAAGTCATGTAAGATTCGTACTACCCGCGCGATGCGCACTGGATTTTCTGCGCCGGGGATGTAACCTATGGTTCAGCGCCATCGGCCCATGGAAACGTCTTGCCAAACTACGGGATGCAAGAACGATACGCCACCGGCACTCGCCGAGCAGCGGCTCTGCGTGTTGCACTTCACGCTCACGCTGGAGAGCAGCTGCTCGGAGATGCGGCGTGAGACGGCGCTGGGCAACGCGCCGCAGGAACGCCAGCGTGAAATCATGAAGTTCATCACCGAGCACGGAGAACGCCTGGCGCGCGTGGCCACCAGCGGCCTGCACCTGACGGACGACTTGAAAGCGCGAATATTGAGCACCTTCCTTA